>NZ_JBICSQ010000029.1:54855-98772 GCF_043197175.1 Amycolatopsis sp. NPDC049252 | reverse complement strand
CCCGCGCCGACGGGTTCACTTGGTGGACGTGATGAAATAAACGACGATGCCGATCAGCGCGAGCACCTCGGTCAGCACGAAGGTCGAGTAACCGATCGTCTGCAGTTTGCCCCGCGCTTCCGGCTGCCGGGCGGTACCATTGATGACGGCCGCGAAGATCAGCCCCACCCCGATTCCCGGGCCGATCGCACCGAGCCCGTAGCCGATGGCGGCGAGGCCGGGGTTGATGGTGGCGGTCTGGGCCAGAACAGCGTCGTTCATGGACGTTCCCCTTCACCTCGGTCCACGCGCACGCTCGCGTGGAGCAGCGGCTTCGTGTGTCGCAACGGACAAGTGACGGAGCAAGGGCGGAACCGTTCACGAGCGCCGGGAATCGGCGATGTTCGCGTAGGTAACTGATCTCGCCAGGCAGGAAAAACGTCGGGCGGAGAATTCGAGGACCGATCGTTTCGGCCACCCTCAGGATATCAGAGAAGGGAATCGGGTGCCGCGGTCAGAACACGTAGCGGTGCACCGTCTCCGGGTGGAGGACGAGGCGCACCTGGTCCTCCGCCAGGATCCCGGCGAGGTCGGCGGCCCGGTCCGCGTCGGCGAGGTCCCAATAACGAGCGGCGAGGCGGCGGCTCAGGTCGTGCGCCCCGCCGGGTGCCACCGTCATGCGGCCGGCGACCGACACCCAGCGCTCCCGCTCCCCCACCGGGGCGGCGACGACGATCGACGCCCGCGGATCCCGGCGCAGGCGCCGCACCTTGAGTGATGCGGGGGGTGTGAACAGCTGGATCGTGCCTTCGGCAGTGGCCTCGAACCACACCGGCCGCGGTGGGGCTCCGGCCACGGACAGGAACCCGTGCAGCGGGCGCCGGAGGAACTCGAGGTCATCCGCCGTCAAGGAACTGGTGTCAGTGCTCATGACAGCTGATTCAACGGGCCGGGCTCGGACGAGTCCATAGGTGATCACCCGGATCGCATGTCCATTCGTCTAAACTGGCCGGGTGGACGTGTTCGGTGACCTGTTCCGCGGCGTGCGTGCGCACGGCTCGTTGTTCGGCAGTTCGGCTCTGACACCACCCTGGGCCCTGCGTTTCGTGGACGGCGCGCCGCTGACCCTGTGCACCGTCCTCGGCGGCGCGGGCTGGATCGTGCCGGAGCACGGCCGGCCCGAGCCGCTGCGCGAGCGCGACACGATCGTCGTGCGCGGCCCCGGGACCTTCACCTTCGTCGACGAGATCGGCACCCGGGCCGAACCGGTCGACTGCGGCGAGCACTGCGCGGCACCCGAGGAGGGCGGCACGCGGCACCGGCGCGGCTGGACCGACGGCGGCGGGACGGCGACCCTGATCACCGGTGCCTACCCGGTGCGCGGGGAGATCAGCCGGCAGCTGCTGGACGCGCTGCCGGTCGTGCTGCGCGTGGACGCCGGTGGCACGGGTGACGCCGTGCTGGACCACCTCGCCGCCGAGGTCGCCACCGACACGCCGGGCCAGCAGGTGGTGCTCGACCGGCTGCTGGACTGGATGCTGGTCTGCACGCTGCGCGAGTGGTTCGACCGGCCCGGCGGCGAACCCCCGGCGTGGTGGGCGGCCCGGCGCGACCCGGTGATCGGCCACGCCCTGCGCCTGCTGCACGCCGAGCCGGCGGCCCCGTGGACGGTCGCGGCGCTGGCCGACCGCACCGGCGTGTCCCGGTCGACGCTGGCCAGGCGCTTCGCCGACCTGGTCGGCGAACCACCGCTGACCTACCTCACCCGCCGGCGCATGACCCTCGCGGCGGACCTGCTCCTCGAGCGGGAGGCGGCGACGGTCGCCGACATCGCCCGCGAGGTCGGCTACGCGGACCCGTTCGGGTTCAGCGCGGCGTTCAAACGGGTTCGCGGCACCAACCCGAGCGAGTTCCGCCACCAGCGGGCCTGAACCACCGTCCACAGGCGACGGTCCTTTCACTGCTTCGGGTTACCGAGGCGGGTTCGAGGTGCGGTGCGGCACCCGCGTGTCGATCATGAATCGGCCGTCTACCGCCGCTCCGGAAGGACAGTCATGGATCTCGCTGTTCCCGAACAGGTCCGCCGCGACAGGTCGTCCTGTCTCGACACCGTGCGCGCGGCGCTGCTGGACATCGAGGCGGGCCGGCCGGTGATCGTCGTCGACGACGAGGACCGGGAGAACGAAGGCGACCTGATCATGGCCGCCGAGCACGCCACGCCGCGGGCGCTCGCCTTCTTCATGCGCCACACCAGCGGCCTGATCTGCGCGCCGATGGCTCCCGAGGTCACCGACCGGCTGCGCCTCCCGCCGATGGTCCAGGCCAACGAGGATCCCGCGGAAACGGCCTACACGGTGTCGGTGGACGCCGCGGCCGGCATCGAGTCCGGCATCTCCGCCGCCGACCGCGCCCGCACGCTCCGGCTGCTCGCGGACCCCGCCACCACACCCGGCCTGCTGTGCCGGCCGGGCCACGTCTTCCCGCTGCGCGCCCGGGCCGGCGGGCTCGCGCAGCGGCGCGGCCACACCGAAGCGGCCGTCGAGCTGATGCGCCTGTGCGGTCTCGCGCCCGTCGCCGTGATCAGCGAGGTGTGCAACGACGACGGCAGCGTCGCCCGGCTGCCCCAGCTGCGCGCCCTCGCCGACCTGCACTGGCTGAAGGTCGTGTCGATCGAGCAGATCGCCGCGTACGTGCCGCAGGCCTTGCCGCAGACCGCCGCGGCCCGCTGATGCTCGCGGCCACCGTGTTCGACCTGGACGAGACCCTGGCCGACAGCGCGGCGACGTGGACCCGGGTGATCGGCGCCGTCGCGGCCCGCCACGGCCAGGGGTGGACCGCGGCCGACTGGGCCGCGATCCAGGGCACCAGCACCGGCCACTGGGCGGCCTACCTCGCGCGGCGCTGCCCGGGCCTCACCCCGGCGGCGGCCGTGGCCGAGTGCGTCGAGGGGATGGTCGACGCGCTGGCCCGGGGCGGGTTCGGGCTGCTGCCCGGGGCCGCGGACCTGGTCGCCACGGCGGCCGGGGCGGGGCCGGTCGCGCTCGTGTCGGCCTCCCCCGCCCGCTACGTCCTGGCCGCGGTGGCGGCGTCCGGCCTGCGGTTCGCCGCGATCGTGACCGGTGACGACGTCACCCGCGGCAAGCCCGCGCCGGACCCGTACCTGCTCGCCGCACGCCGCCTGGGCGTGGCCCCGGACCGGTGCCTCGCGGTCGAGGACTCCGGTTCCGGGATCCGCTCGGCGCACGCGGCCGGGATGACCGTGCTCGCCATCCCCAACCCCGCGACCGCCCGCGACCACGAGGTGCTCGGGCTGGCCACCCACCACGCCGCCGACGCCCTCATCGCCGCCAAGACGCTGACTTCGCTGCCCTACCTGCACCGGCCATGGGCGTGATCACGGCGAAGCGAGGCGCTCGACCACACCGTCCGCGGTACCGGTGACGAAGAGGCCGCCCGACGCCGTGTCGACGGCGACGGTGTCCGGCTGGCGGACGGTGGGCAGGGTCGTGGTCACCCGCGGCGCGGCGCCGGACAGGTCGATGCCGACCAGTTCGTTGCGCGCGGTCAGGGTGACCCACAGCCGGTCGCGGACGGTGTCGTAGGCGACCCCGTAGGGCGTGCCGGGCAGCGGCAACCGCGCCAGCGCGTGCGCCGAGGCCGCCGGATCGAACGTCAGGACGGCGTTGCCGCGGGTGTCGATCACCACGAAGTGCCCGCGCCGGTCGGCCACGACGTGGGTGGGGCCGGCACCGGCGGGCAGCCGGGCGACGCGGGTGAGCGTGGCGGCGTCGTAGACGCTCAGGTCGTTCTGCCGGACGTCGACGAGCCCGACCAGGTTGCCGACGGCGGCCAGCCCGGCGGGCTGGGTGACGTCGGTGAAGGTGTGGATCACCCGGCCGTTCTCCACGACCGCGACGCTGCGCCCGTTTTCGTTGGCGGCGAACAGCCGCCCGTTCGCGGCGCGGGTGGCGTCGTGCGGCGACATTCCGGTTTGGACGGTGGACCGGACCGTCCCGGCGGGCAGGTCCACGACGAGCAGCCGGTCGGAGTTCTCGTCGGGGATCAGCACCGGGCCGCCGGGCGCGGCGAGCTGGAGGTGGCGCAGGTGGCCGGGCAGCGGGACCGTCTTCACCAGCTTGCCGGTCGCCCCTTCGAGCAGCCCGAGCCGGTCCGGGTCGCGCAGGCCCACCGCGACCAGCCCGGTGACCGCGTCGGCGACGATGCCCTCCGGCGCGGCACCGACCCGCAGCACCTGCCCGGCCGGGGCCTGGCCCGTCGGCGGTGCCACGGCGGGTTCGGCCGCGGGCGGCAGCGACGGCGGCGGCGCCGCCGGAGGTGTCGTGCCGCACGCCACGGTCCCGGCGAAGACCGCCGTCGCGATGAGTGCGCTCGAGCGTCGTCTCATGAGGCCCTTTCCCGGTCGGATGGGCGAATGCTGCGCCGCCACGGTGCCCGCCGTCGACCGGAAACCGGTTCGGTAAGACACCCGTAACCCGGAAACCGACCATGGTCGTCACGACCATGGTCGTGGTACGGTGGCCGCATGCCCCCGGTCGACGAATCCCCCGAACCCCGCAGCCGCCGTGAGCGGCCGGCGAAAGCCGCGCTCACCCGGCAGGGGATCATCGACACCGCCCTCGGCATCCTGCGGGACGAGGGCCTGGAGAAGGTGACGATGCGGCGGGTCGCCGCCGCGCTCGACTCGGGGCACGCGTCGCTCTACGTCTACGTCCGCAACACCGAGGACCTGCACGCGCAGATCCTCGACGTGCTCTTGGGCGAGATCAACCCGACGACAACGGGTCCCGGCACCTGGCGTGAGCGGGTGAAGGCCCTGCTGAACAGCTACGGGCAGCTGCTGTTCCGCTATCCGGGGATCGCCCGGATGGCGATGTCCACCCAGCCCAGCGGCCCGCACTACCTGGCGCTGGTCGACACCGTGCTGGCCCTGCTGCGCGAAGGCGGGGCGAGCGACCGGGCCGCGGCCTGGGGCGTCGACCTGCTCCTGCTCTACCCCACCGCGGTCGCCGTCGAGCACAGCGGCCCGAAAGCCACCGAGAAGAAGACCGCGGCGCTGTCCGCCCTGGCCACGCAGATCACCACGGTGGACGCGCAGCGGTATCCGCACATCGCCCCGCTCGCCACCGCGCTCGTCTCCGGCACCGGCGCCTCCCGCGGCAACTGGGCCCTCGACGTCCTGCTCGACGGCATCCTCACCGCCGGCCCACCGCCGGCCGACACCTAAGGACCTCCCATGCCTTCACCTTCCGTCACGATCGTCGGGGCGGGCCTGTCCGGCCTCGTCCTCGCCCGCATCCTCCAGAACCACGGGGTTTCCGCCACCGTCCACGAACTGGACGCCTCGGCCGGCGTGCGCCGCCAGGGCGGCTCCCTCGACATCCACGAGGACTCCGGTCAGGTCGCCCTGCGCGAGGCCGGCCTCTACGACGAGTTCCGCCGCCACACCCACCCGCAGGGCGAGCACGTGCGCGTCCTCGACAAGAACGCGCACGTTCACGTCGACAGCGGGCCCGAGGGCGGCGAAGGCGGCCGCCCGGAGATCGACCGGAGGGTGCTGCGCACCCTGCTGCTCGACTCGCTCGACCCCGGCCGGATCGTGTGGGACCACAAGGTCACCGCGGTCCGCGCGCTCGGCGGGGGCCGGCACGAGCTCACCTTCCGCGACGGCAGCACGACCGAAACCGATCTCCTGGTCGGCGCGGACGGCACCTGGTCGAAGGTGCGCCCGCTGCTCTCGCCCGCGACCCCGGAGTACTGCGGGGTCACCCACCTCGAGATCCTCGTCCCGGACGCCCCGGCGAAGCACCCCGAGCTGGCCGCGCTCGTCGGCCCCGGCATGATCTTCGCCCTCTCCGACAACAAGGGCTTCCTGGGCCACGGTGGCGACGACCTCGAACTCGGCGCCTCCCTCCGCGTCCCGGAGGACTGGCTGGACTCCACCGGCGTCGACTGGGCCGACCCCGGCGCGGCCCGCGAGGCCCTGTTCCGGGAGTTCGCCGACTGGGCCCCGGTGTTCCACGACCTCATCCGCTCCAGTTCCGACACGATCACCCCGCGCCGGATCTTCGGCCTGCCGGCCGGGCACCGCTGGGAGCGGGTCCCGGGCGTCACGCTCGTCGGCGACGCCGCGCACGTGATGTCGCCGTACGCCGGGGAGGGCGCGAACCTCGCGCTCATCGACGGGGCCGACCTGGCTCGCGCGATCCTGCAGCACCCGGCCGACCTCGAGACCGCGCTGGCACAGTACGAAACCGCGATGTTCCCGCGCGCCGAAAACGCGTCACTCGAGTCCGCCCAGGGGCTGGCGTCGTGTTTCACCCCGACCGCACCGGTGGAGATCGCCGGGTTCTTCTCCCAGATGGCGACCCATTCCTGAGCACCGGCAGGCAGTGCGTGAGCAATTCACGATAACGGCTCGGAAAGGATTCCCGACGACACGCACAACGCCCTGTAACACGCCCCCCGGAGGCTGCGACTCACGCACTGTTTCCGGCCGATCGCCCGAATCGTCCGGAGCGCCTCCGGGGAGGGCATCGTGGACAGCACGACCTACGGACCATCGGACCAGCAGGACGCCGCGGCCCAGCGGGCCGACGACCGCATCGACACCCGGCGCGCCAAGATCGCGTTGCTGCGCGAGCCCGGCGGCCTGGCCAGGGCCGACGAGCCGGGCCGCGTGGCCACGCGGATCGACCGGCTCGGCCGCTACTACCCCGACGTCCGGCCGGTCAGCCCGGCGGCGATCGCGGCGGGTGATCCCGCGGCCATGCGGGCCGCGAGCGCGATCCTGGAACGGATCATCGCCACCGACGACCTGCTGGGGGTGGGGTACCTCGAAGGCGGGGTCACGGCCGCGAGCGCGGTCGGCCGGGTGAGTATCCGGGACGCCCGCGGCCGGCTCGCCGGTTACGGCACCGGGTCACTGGTGTCGCCCGAACTGCTGCTCACCAACCACCACGTGCTGCCGAACGCCGAAGTCGCCGGGTTCAGCGCCATCGAGTTCAACTACCAGGACGGCGTCGACGGCCTGCCGGTCCCGGTGCGGGCCTTCAGGCTGGACCCGGACCGGTTCTTCGTCGCCGACCCCGGACTGGACTTCGCGCTCGTCGCGGTCAAGGCCGACGCGGCCGACCTGGGCCCGTTCGGTTACAACCGCCTCATCGGCGCCGAGGGCAAGGCGATCGTCGGCGACTTCGTCACCATCATCCAGCACCCGCAGGGCGAAAAGAAGAAGATCGCCCTGCGGGAGAACCGGGTCGTGGACGTCCTCGACCTCTTCCTGCACTACGAAACCGACACCGAACCCGGCTCGTCGGGCTCGCCGGTGTTCAACGACCAGTGGGAGATCGTGGCGCTGCACCACGCCAGCGTCCCGGCGGACGGGCACGCGGAGTTCGGCGACTTCCTGAACGAGGGAATCCGGGTGAGCAAGCTGCTGGAGTTCCTGCGGGGACAGCGGTTCTCCCCCGATCGGCAGGTGCTCGTCGACCGGCTCTCCACGCGCCCCGAACGCTGTCCTCGGCCCCCAGTGGACGTCCCGGCGGCGACGCCGCAGTCGCTCACGATGCCGTTCGACATCCGGCTGCGCGCCGAGGCGGTCCCGGCCGCAGGGGCGCCGGAGAGCATCCGGATCGACCCGGACTACTCGAACCGCGAGGGCTACGACCCGGACTTCCTGCCCGGGCACCGGGTTCCGCTGCCCACGCTGAGCGACGCGCTCGTCCCGCTGGCCGCGACCAACCGGCAGGCGACCGGCGAGCCACGCTATGTGCTGCCCTACCACCACTTCAGCGTCGTGCTGAACAAGAACCGCGGCCTGGCCTTCTTCACCGCGGTCAACATCGACGGCGGCACCAGCCAACCGTTGCGCCGCGAGGCGGACCGCTGGTCCCTCGACCCACGGGTCGAGGTGAGCGAACAGATCGGCGAGGAGATCTACCGGGACAACCCGCTCGACCGCGGCCACCTGGTCCGCCGCCTCGACCCGGCGTGGGGTGCGACGGCGGCGATCGCCCAGCTCGGCAACGACGACACCTTCCACTTCACGAACTGTTCCCCGCAGCACAAGGACTTCAACCAGAACCGGACCACGTGGGCCGGGCTCGAGGACTACGTGCTGGAGAACGCGGACAAGGAGAACATCAAGGTCACCGTCGTCACCGGCCCGGTGCTGGCCGAGGACGACGACCGCTACCGCGGGGTCCGGCTCCCCCGCCAGTTCTGGAAGGTCGTGGCGACCGTGCACGCCGCCGGCCGGCTGTCCGCGACGGCGTACCTGCTGAGCCAGGAGGAGCTGATCCACGGCCTCGAAGTCGCGCCCGCCGAGTTCGACTACGGCGCCTACCGCACGTACCAAGTTCCGGTGCGCCGCATCGAAAAGCTGACCGGTCTCTCCTTCGGCGACCTCACCGCGGCCGACCCGCTGGCCGGCCTGGAGTCGACGGCCGAGGCCACGGAGCTCCGGACCCTGGCCGACATCGTCCTCTGACCCGTCCCGCCCGTGGTGGCCGAGCCACCACGGGCGGGACGGTCAGCCTGCTACAGGACGCACAGCAGCGAGCACGCCTTGGCCGAGGACCAGTCCGTGTACGTCGGCGGGGTCGTCGGCGGGACGTTCACCGGCAGGTAGCCCACCTTCGCGCGGTTGGTGATCGGGAACAGGCTCAGCAGGGCGTACGTCGAGCAGTACACCTGCTTCGACGTTCCCGCCGCCAGCGTGAACGGGCCCGTCTGGCACGACGGCTCCACGCTGTCCACGACCTGGCCGGCGGTGATGCCGACCGGACCCTGGTTCGTCACCGTGATCCGCCAGTACGCGGTCGCGTTCAGCAGGCCCAGCAACCCGACCGGCGCCTGCTTCGCCCACGGTCCCACGCCGCCGGGACCGCACTTCGCCACGGTCGCGGACGTGCAGATCTCCTTCTGCACCACCACCGTCGGCGTGCAGCCCGCGCCCGGCGCGACCGGGAGCGTCACCGTGTTGGAGGTGAACGCGCCCGTCGTGTCGGTGCCGGTGGCCGTGTTCGCCACCGACGTCACCGTGCAGTCCGCCGCGATCGTCGTGCGGAAGCACAGCTGCGGGGCGTCACCGGCGTAGTCGACGACCAGCTGCGGCTGGTTGCCGCCGCCGAAGTCGCCCGTGCCGGTGAGCACCAGCGACGTCGTCACGGTGATCGACGGGTGTGCGGCGGCCGAGATGCCGCTCAGGTCGACCGAGCCGTCCGGCGCGAACCCGGGGGTCGGGACGACGGCGCCGTCCTGGTCGACGACCGTCACCCGGGACGCGGCGAAGTTCACGTTGGCCGGCGTGATGCCGGTCAGCCGCGCGGCCGTGTAACCCTGGACGTGCCCGGTGCCGCCGTCGCAGTAGAAGTCACCGGGTTTCAGCGTCACCTGCCCGCCGGAGCGGACACACGGCGTGGCGCCGGTCGCCGGGTCCATCGAGAACAGCACCCCGGCGTCGCCGAGGCCGATGAGGCAGCCGGTCGGCGGGTCGTAGGTGTAGCCGTAGTCCCGCGTGTTGCCGCCGGCGGCACCCGGGTGCGTGATCGGGCCGGGCAGGCCCGCGCACGCGGCTCCGGTCGTCCAGTCGTGGCACAGCGCCGCCCCGGCGTACCCCCCGTTCCAGAGTGCGAAGTAGCTGCGCAGGTGGCCGGCCGGGTCGGTGACGACCTCCGGGTTGAAGACCCACACCCCGGCCGTCAGCGCGGCCACGACCGGCGGGGCCGGAAGGGCCGAACCGTCGAGCGCGAAGCAGGTGGTGGTCTCCGTGGCGCCGCTCGTCGTCGAGCACGCGCCCACCGGGGCACCCGCCGTGCTGAAGTAGGTGTAGGCGCTGTAGGTGTAGTTGCCGGCCGGGCCGGTCGGCTTCGGTGCCGTCCAGCCGGCGCAGGCCGACGCCGTCGAGGGGTCGAAGCAGCCGAGAGCGGGCTGGCCGACGCCGGGGACGGAGGACGACGCGAACACCTTGCCCGCCACGACGGTCATCGCGCCGTAGATGTGGGCGAGGGTGTTCCCCGGCTGGTTGTTGCTGGGCGGCACGATCGGCGCGTAGGGCTGGCCGCCGCACGCGCTCTTCGTGGCGATCGTCCAGCAGACCACCGCGCCGGTGCTCACGACGCCGTACAGGTTGCCGCCGCTTTCCACGAGGCCCGCGATGCTGTTGACCGCGGACGGGGAACCGCCGGTCGCGGCCAGCGGCCAGTACCCACAGTTCGCCGCGGCGGCCAGGTCGAGGCAGCCGACCCCGGCCGACGAGGCCGTGAGAGCCGGGTAGTAGACCTGCGCGGGTGCGGCCGGGTCGCGGACGTACTGCGGGGTCAGGGTGCTGGCGATGTCGCCGGTGTTGCCGGTGCCGAGCGGGCCGGGCGTGGTGTTGAGCGGCTTCGGCCACGGGCCGCCCGGGCAGCGCTGGCCGGTGCCGACGTCGGTGCACACCACCTTCACGTTGGCGGGGGCGAGGTGGTGGTAGACGTTCCACGCCTGCAGCGTGCCGTCGGGGGTGCGGTTCAGCAGCGGGGTGAAGCCGTCGCCGCCGGTCGCCGTCGTGACCGCCTGCACGGGCGGGGTGAGCGAGCCGGACAGCGAGGTCGCGTCGGGCCCGGAGCGCGGGTTGGTCGCGCGGACGGCGGTGACGCCGGAGGCGGGTTCGGTGCCGGCGAAGGTGCTGCCGTCGGTCGACCACGACGGCGTCCAGCCGGGCGGCGCGTGCAGCGACCCGGACTGGTAGGACTGGCCCGCGCCGACGGCGTCGGTGATGGCCGCGGCGCCGGTCGCGCTCGCCTGGTCGTCGTAGCCGACGACCCAGTTCGCGGTGGCCCCGTGGGCGGCCGGGGAACCGGTGCCCTGCACGGACTTCACCAGCCCCGAGACCGCGGCCGGTGCCGCGGGATCGGCCGACGCCGGCAGCGGGAAGGCGGCGGCCATGAGCACGAACGGCAGACCCACCGCTCCCCAGCGGCGTACACGCATGCGTCTTCGCATGAAGGGCCCTCGATTCTTTTCCGGAAAAGGATTTTCCCCCGACCGAAGAAGAATCGTATGTCGCGACGGGAACCCGTTGAAGCGCCGTCACCCGGGCGCCGAAAGGTGCGACGCCAACGGCGCAGTTCGTTACCGCCGCGAAATGAACAACTTTCGTTCCGGCGATGAGCATTTTCCGATGACGTCACCTGGACGCACGTATGCCGTCACTCGTTCGAGTTACCGCTTTCCCCGACCCGCTGCGTTCTTCCGCAATCACTTTCGCGAAACGGACATTCACAGCGCGTCGAGGGGCACGGCCGCCGCCATGGCGCGGTACCCCGCGTCGCCGGGATGCAGGTGGTCGCCGGAGTCGTACGCCGCGAGCATCGCCTCCGGGTCCGCCGGGTCGCGGACGGCGGCGTCGAAGTCGACCCAGCCGTCGAACACGCCGGTGCTCGTGCGGACGAACGCGTTCACCTGGTCTCGGGCGGCGAGGTGCGCGTCGTTGCTGCAACTGCAGCCCTTGATCGGCGTGAGCGTGCCCGCCAGCACCCGGATGTGGGCCGCGTGCAGTTCGGCGGCGATCTCCTTCAAGCCGGCGATGACGTCGTCGGCGCTCGAATCGCCGTTGATGTCGTTGATGCCCTCGAGCACGATCGCGGTGCGCGCGCCGGGCTGGCTGATCAGGTCGTGGTCCAGCCGGGCCAGCCCGCTCACGCCGGCGGTACGGCCGTCGGGGAAACCGCTGAACGCGTCCTGCAGGATCCGGTTGCCCGCGATGCCCTCGTCGACCACGCCGGGCACCGCGGCCTGTCCACTGGCGAGCAGGCGCCGGGCGAGGAAGTTCGGCCAGCGGCTGTCGGTGTTCGGGGTCGACGAATAGCCGTCGGTGATCGAATCGCCGAACGCGACCACAGAACCGGCGGTATCGGCGTCGGCCACGTCGATTCCGCTGAGAATGGTCCAGAATCCGAAGGTGCCCGCCGAGGGGAAGCCGCCGACGTCGGCCGTGTGGTCCCCGGTGCCGTCCGCGGTGGTGTACATGTCCTGCAGCCCGATGCTGTGCGCGGGCGCGTTGGTCACACTCCCCTTCAGGTACAGGCTCACCAGCAGGTCGGCGTCGGCCGGCACCGCGAAGGGCAGCGGGTCGCTGACGGCCTGGCCGCCCGCGGGCAGCGCGGCCTCCGGCTGCCCGCCGAAGGTCAGGGTGGCCGGGGTGCTCACCGGCGTCGCGCCCGCCTGCCGCACCGCGACGGTGGCGTGGCCGACGACCAGCGGCCCGGGGTCGTAGGCGTTGTCGAGCCGGACGCGCACCTGCGCGCCGCCGCGGCTGGTGTGCTCGACCATGCGCAGGGTGCGCTCGGTCCACGGCCCGGCGGCGAGGCCGTCGTCCGTCGCCGCGGCCCACGTCCCCGTCCAGGGGCCCGCCGCCGGTCGCGTGCCGAGGGCGAACACGTGCAGGGCCGCACCGTTGGTGATCACCGGCAGCGTGACGGCGGTGGCCGGAACACCCGGGTCGAGCGGGACCGCAACCGTGTAGAGCTTGGCGGAGAACGGGTTCGGCCCGCTCGGGGTGTTCCAGCGCGGGAAGGACACGGTCATCCGGTCGCCCGGCCCGAAGTACCAGTCGGGTGCGCCGAGCTGGAAGGTCTGGACGTGCCCGTCGGCGTACTCGATCGTCCCGGTCCCGGCGGACGCCGTGCCGGTGCTCGTCACCAGGAACGACAGTGCCGCACCGGAAAAAGAGCCCTCGATCCGCTGGCCGTCGGCGACGACGTTGTCCGCGAGGCCGGGCGCGTAGGCGGGGAACCGCAGCGGCGCGCCGTCGACGGTGACGGTACGTCCGGGATCCCAGCCCGCCGCGGCCAGGTCCTCGGCGATGAGGCTGTGGCCGCTCCCGTCGAGATCGGCCGCGGCCGGCTGGTCGGCGGTGCTGACGCCGACGTTGTCGAAGGCGGCCGCCAGGCTCGGGTAGGTGACGGCCGCGTCGGCCGTACCGACCGGGGTGACGAGACCGGCGATCACCGAGGCGGCCAAGAGGATTCGCTTCACGGAGGGCTCCCGGTCAGTCGCAGTGGCGGGCGGTGAACGTCCAGGTGCCGGAGCCGACGGAGAACCGGTTCGTGCCGGGCAGCGGCGCCGCACCTGGAGGCGCCGTCACGCCGGTGCCCGGGACGGTCACCGTGCCCGTCGTGTTGGCGGGCACGGTGACCGTCAGGTCCAGGCGGCACCCGGACTGCGTCCACGCCGACGAAACCGGGCCGCGGACCGTGTCGATCGACGCCGACACGTGGCCGAGCCCGGCGGGAACCTGCGGGGTGAAGGCGATCGCGGAGTAGCCGGGCGCGGCCGGGGTGATCCCGGCGAACTGCGTGTACAGCGCGGCGTTGACGCCCGCGAACATGGCGTGGTCGTGGGTTTCCATCCCGGACTGGTACGTCCACTGCTCCCACGGGGTTGTCGCGCCACGGCTGATTTCATACCCGAACCCGGGATAGGTCTTCTGGTCGAGCACGGTCAGCGCGACGTCGATCCGGCCGGCCTTGGCCAGGGCCTCGGGCAGGTAGCGGGTGCCGAAGATGCCGGTGTCGAGGTGGCCGCCGTTCTTCGTCAGGATCGTGTCGGCGAGCTGCGCGCCGACGGCGGCGACCTTGTCCGGCGGGACGATGCCGAAGGCCAGCGGGAGGATGCTGGTCGTCTGGCGGCCGTCGCCGTAGGTGGTGCCGGCCGCGTTGAGGAAGTGCGCGTTGAACGCGTCGGCGATCGACGTCGCCAGCCCGGCGAAGTGGGCCGCGTCGGCCGTGTTCCCCAGTGCCCGCGCGGCTTTCGCGACGTCGTCGGCCTGCCGGAACGACAGCGCCGTGTTGACGACGGACCGTTCGCTGAAGCAGTCCCCCGCCGACGGGTTTCCCTGTCCCCCGTTGGCGTTCGGGCCGCGGTCGGGCGGGCACCAGTCGCCGAACCCGCGGTCGTCCGGCCAGATGCGGCCCGGGTAGGCGGCCGCGTTGGTGTCCACGAACGCCTTCATCTTCGGGTAGGCCGCGGCGAGCCGCGTGAGGTCGCCGTACTGCTCGTAGAGCGACCAGGCGAGGTCGACCGATCCCCCGCCCATGTCCGGCAGCTGGGCGTTGCCCGCGTCGCTGGGCAGGGCCGTGCCGGGCGGCAGGTCGAGCAGGTACTTGCCGTAGAAGCCGTCCATGCCGAAGTCGAGGACGGACGCGTCGTGGTAGGCCTGCACGTCCATGCCCGGCGGCGTCCGCTCGTCACGCACCGGGTTGTCGGTCGGCAGGCTCATCGAGTTGTTCAGCACGGCCCGCCGGTTGTTCGCCCAGATCGTGTTCAGCAGCGGATCGGACGTCTCGACGTGCCCGGTCGCGGCGACGTCGGCGTGCGCCACCCGGCCGGCGACACTGCCGAGGTCCGGCGTGCCCGGGAAGCCGGTCAGCTCGAGGTAGCGGAAGCCGTGGTAGGTGAACCGCGGCTCGTAGACCTGCGTTCCCGCGGCGGAGCCGAGGGTGTAGGAGTCGGTGGACGCGGCGTTGCGGTTGGTGCTGGTGTCGAGCATCCCGTCGGCACCGAGTTCCTCGGCCGTGCGCATCCGCACGGTCGTCCCGGCCGGCCCGGCGACACGAAGTTGTGCCCAGCCCGCGAAGTTCTGCCCGAAGTCGTAGACGTAGACGCCGGGGCGAGGCTGCTTCACCGACACCGCGCGCAGGGTCTGCACCACGCGGACCGGCGGCGCGGTGGTGGCGGTCAGGGTGGCGCTGGGCGCCGGAACCGTGCGCACGGGGTGCCAGGACGCGTCGTCGAAGCCCGGCCGGTCCCAGCCGTCCTGCTGCAGTCGGGCGTCGTAGCTCTCCCCCGCGTAGAGGTCGTTGGCCGTCACCGGGCCGTCGGACCACCGCCACGTGTCGTCGGTGGTGACGGTCCGGGTCGTTCCGTCGGTGAAGGTGACGGCGAGCGCGAGAATCCCCTGTTTCGGGCCGGTCCAGCGGAAGCCGTACTGGCTGAACCGCGGGCCGTACCCGTTGCCCAGCCACAGGCCCACGGCGTTGCGTCCGATGTGGACCTGGCTCGTGACGTCGAAGGAGTCGTAAAGGTTGCGCTGGTCGTACGGCGTGCTCGCGGGTGAGAGGACCTGGTCGCCGGTCTTCTCGCCGTTGAGCCGCAGCTCGTAGAAGCCGAGGCCGTAGACGTACGCCCGCGCCGACGCGACGTTCTTGTCCAGGACGAACTCGTGCCGCAGCAACGGCGCGTCCGGCGACTGGGCCAGCAGGACCGGGTCACCCTGCGGTTCCAGCTGCCCGTCGGTGACGGTGACGCCGGGGAACCGCGGGTCCGGTGTGGACGAGAAGTCGTCGGAAAACAGTGCTGTGCCGTCAAGAGCGTGCACGGCGATGTTGTCGTAGCGGGCGACCTCGGCCGTGCCCTGGCTGACCGACGTCCGGAACCCGAGCGTTCCGGTGGTCACCGCGCCGACGGTGCGGGAGTCGACCTGCGTGCCGTCGATCGACGTCACGACGGTGTCACCACGGGCGTCGAGGCGCAGGTGGTGCGGCAGGCCCACGGTGGCCGGGGTGATGACGGGGCTCAGGTCGACCTCGCCGAGGAGCGAGAAGGCGCCGTGGCTCTTCACGTGCGGCCGCAGCAGGACCTTGCCCGGTGTCGTGGCCGCGTTCACCTGCCACATCAGGAAGTCGTCGGTGTCCGCGGCGCGGAAGACGACGCTCGCCGCCGCGGCCTTGATCGTGAAGTCCAGGTCCAGGCCGAAGTCCTGCCACGTGTACGCGCTGCCCGCGTCCGGGCTGATCCAGCTCGCGCCCGCCCAGTCCGACGGCCCGCTCTCCCACCACGCGGACGCGGCCGTGCTCGGCGCGCCGCCGCGGGCGTCCCAGACCTGCACGGTCCAGTAGTTCCGCTTCCCGGCGGCGGCCGGGCCGCGGTAGGGCACGGCGACCGAGTCGCCGCTCGCGACCTTCCCGCTGTCCCAGACGTCGGCCCGGTTCGCCGCGAGCAGCCCGGGAGCGCTGGCGACGAGGATCCGGTACGCCGCCTGCCGGGCGCCGGACCCGCCGGAGCGCAGCTTCCAGCTCAGCGACGGCGTCCCGGACGTCGCGAGCGGATTGACAACGTTGTCGACGCGCAGGTCGTAGGCCTCGACGCCCGCGTCACGGTGGCCCGCGAGCGCGGCCGCGTCCGTGAACAACGTCGCCAGCAAGGCGCAGAGAAGGGCGAGCAGAACTCGTGCGGGACGACCGGACATGGGTGCTCCACTCGCTGGACGGGCGGTGCTTTTCCGACTTGAAACGTTTCAAGTCATCTTATCACCGCAGTGTGACCCACACAACAGAGTTCGGCTCAGTAGCTGAGCAGGCTGAAAGCGACCGGCCGGCGGCGTGCGGCTCGGGATGGCGGGCTACGACGAGGAACTGGGCAACTCCGGCGCGGCGGCGGCCGCGGCGATACTGTCCGATGTGGACGCGATCGTCGACGGGCTGGGTGAGCGGTGGAACTGCCGGTGATCTTCTTCAAGCCGCACCCCTGCAACCACTTTCACGCGCGCGGGCATCGACGCGGCGGGGCGGCGGCGTTCCCGAGGTGCCAGCCCGGCGGAGATCGTCGAGCTGGGCGCGCCGAAGTCGGGTTACCACGCGGCGTTCTCGGGGTCGTACACGGTCGCGGCAGCCCGCACTCGGCCCACGTCCTCCCGGCGAGGTCAGCGCGCGGATCACGGAGCCGACCTACGGCCTCGCCGAGCTGGGCGACCTCACGGATCTGACCGGGTTGCTGCGCACCTGACGATCTACGCTGAGCTGGACCCGAGTCCTGCGGCGAAGGTGGGAGAAACGTGACCCGGTTCGGCAAAACGGTCGTCGAAGGCGCTTTGGGGCGAACGAAACCGGTGATCAGGTGGGGGCTGGGGCACGCGCTGCCGCGCGCCGTGCTGCTGCGTCAGGCCCGGCGCGGCGACCTGCAGGGCCGGCTGGTGGACGAAGCCGCCGCCGGCCGGGACCTGACCGGGCTGTTCGACGAGATCCGCGCCGCCGGGCCGGTCGCCCGCACCCGGTTCGGCTGGATCACGACCCACCACACGGCCGTGCGGGAGGTGCTCTCCAGCGACGACTTCCGCACCGGCGTGCTCGGCTCCGACGGCTCCGCGCTGGGACGGCTGCTGGAGTGGTCGGCCGGCGAGTACCTGCACCCGGTCCGGCCGCCGTCGCTGCTGGCCGTCAACCCGCCCGAGCACACCCGTTACCGCAAGCTCGTCACCGGCGTGTTCACCGCGCGCGCCGTCGAGCAGCTGCGCGGGCGCGTCCAGGCGATCGCCGGCGAGGTGCTCGGCAGGATCGACCCCGCCGGGCCGGTCGACCTCGTGGAGTCCTACTGCGGGCTGCTCCCGGTGACGGTGATCAGCGAGATCCTCGGCGTCCCGGCCACCGACGTGGGCAAGGTCCTGTCCCTGGGCGCGGCGGCGGCGCCGAGCCTCGACCTCGGCCTGGGCTGGCGCACGTTCCGCGACGTCGAGACCGCGCTGGCCGAGTTCGACACCTGGCTGGGCGAGCACCTGGACCACCTGCGCCGCCACCCCGGCGACGACCTGTTCAGCCGGCTCGTAGCGGCCCGCGACAACGGCGTCGGGCTCACCGAGGCCGAGCTGAAGTCGACGGCGGGGCTGGTGCTGGCGGCCGGCTTCGAGACGACGGTCAACCTGCTCGGCAGCGGCATCGCCCTGCTGACGGCCCACCCGGACCAGCTCGCGGTGCTGCGCGAGCGGCCGGAGCTGTGGGGCAACGCGGTCGAGGAGGTGCTGCGCCACGACCCGCCGGTGCTGCTGACCGGCCGGGTGGCGGTGCGCGCGACCGAGGTCGCCGGCGTGCCCGTGCCGCGCGGCGCGGTGGTGACGACGGTGCTGGCCGGCGCGAACCGCGACCCGGGCGTCTTCACCGACCCGGCGGCGTTCGACGTCACCCGGGCAGGCGCCCGCGACCACGTCTCGTTCGGCGCGGGCCGCCACCACTGCCTGGGCGCCGCCCTGGCCCGGATGGAAGGCGAGATCGGGCTGCGGACGATCTTCGACCGGTTCCCGGACCTGACCCTGCGCCCGGGCAGCCGCCGCCGCGACACCCGCATCCTGCGCGGTTACGAGTACCTGCCGGCCACGCTCGTCTAGGCGCCGCTCAGCGCCGGTTTCTGCACGGTGCCGCCGCTCCACGCGCCGTGGTGGCCGCTCCGGTCGCCGTGGTGGCCACTCCGGTCACCGTGTTGGCCATTCCTATCGCCGTGGTGGCCACTCCGGTCGCCGTGTAGGCCATTCCCGCCACTATGTCGGCCGTTCTGGGCCTGGCGGCACCACCCGCCGACCGCCCGCCACCGCGACCGGAACGGCCAAGTCGGCGACCGGAGCGGCCACCACTGCGCCGAGGCGACCTCTCACCTGGATGCGCCGCTCAGCGCCCGTTCGATCTCGTCGCGGCCGAGGGCGCGGGAGCTGACGTAGTAGAGCACCGCGCCGGGTGGCAGGTCGCCGTCCCAGGCGGGGTTCACGGTCAGGCCGCGCTCGCCGCGGACGGCCAGCACGGTGGCGCCGAAGGCCTGGCCCAGCGCGACGCGGCAGTGCTCGGCCGACAGCGCGCCGAGGCGTTCGGGGAGGGTGACCGAGTACGTGCCGGCGCCGCCGCTGGTCATCAGCTCGGTGTAGACCTCGGCGATCCCGGGCGACACCACCTCCTCGGTGATCATCCGCGGGGTGTGCCACTGGACGCAGGTGATCCGCGGGTCGACGTAGCCGATCAGCTCGGCCCGTTCCATGTCGCGCATGGTGACCACCACGTGCGCCGCGGTGGTCGCGTGGTCCACGAGGACCGCGACGGCGAGCGCCTCGTTGTCGTCCCGGACGTCCACGAGGACCGTGGCGGCCCGCTCGATCCCGGCCCGCGCAAGGACCTCCGGCGCGGTGAGCTCGCCGCGGACGAACTCCACGGGCTGCGACGGCATCGGGTGCACCGTGACGTCCTCCCCCGCGCAGAGCGCCAGCCCGGTGACGCCGTCGGCCAGCAGCTGCGCCACGATCCGCTCGGTGCGCCCGGCGAGGTAGCCGACCAGCACCACGTGACCGCTCAGCCGCACCGGTTCCATCCCCTGCATCCGACGTCCCTTCGCTTGCTCGAGCAGCGTCGCGAGCCGGGTGAAGACCGTGGTGAGGGTGGCGATCCCGCCGACGATCACGTACACCCCGACGAAGTGCCCGGCCACCGTGTCCGGCGAGAAGTCGCCGTACCCGACCGTCGAGGCGGTCACGACGAAGTACCACCAGAAGTTGCCCGGCCGCACGAGCTCGCTGCCGGCCGGCTCGGCCAGCACCATCAGCGGCCAGCTGGTCGCGAAGACGAACACGACGACGGCCACCGGCAGCGCCCACCCGGCACGCAGGATCCAGCGGGCGAGGAGGCGGGAAAGGATGAAGGACACACCCCTCCTCACGCCACGCCGAACGTCCCTTGAGGACAGTTCCGATCACGACACCACACGCCGGAACCAGGCACAACGGGCTTTATCCGACCGTGACGACCGGGACCGCCCGGCCTCGGCGCACGATCGTGGCCGGTCAGGCGCGGCGGCCGACCGGCGCCGGATGGGGTTCGAGCTGGTTTCGCGGGCGGGCAATCACACGACCGGCGGGGACGTCGCGGGAAGGCGGGCCGCCGACCGGTCGCTCACCGAAACCGGACTGGTCCACACCGGGGCGGCCCGCGGTCAGCCGTCGGCTCATCGACCTCCCGCGGCGGGGCGCGCCAGCCCCAGGTGATCGCGCAGGGTCGGGCCCGCGTACTCGGTGCGGAAGCGGCCCTTGCGCTGCAGGATGGGCACGACGTGGTCGACGAACGCCGTCAGCTCGTAGGGCAGGGTCGAGCCCATGATGGTGAAGCCGTCGACCGCGCCGGCGTCCTGCCACTCCATCACGTGGGTGGCCAGCTGTTCGGGCGTCCCGACGAAGTGGGACTGGCCGGCGCCGCTCTTGAGCTGCAGGGCCACCTCGCGCAGCGTGGCCTCCGGCTGCGCGCGCGAGAGGGCGAACAGCTCCCCCGCGCGGCTCGACACGTTCGACGTTCCGCTCCACAGCTCGGCGGGCAGGGGCGCGTCCGGGTCGAACCCGTCCGGGTCGAGCCCCGCCGTGTACAGGATGTTCTGCCAGCGGAACTCCGGGCTCGCCAGTTCCTCCAGCCGCCGGGCCTTCTCCTGCGCCTCGGCCTCGGTGCCGCCCAGCGTCACCATCAGCGCCGGGAGGACCAGCACGTGCGCCGGGTCGCGGCCCGCGGCGGCCGCCTGGGCGTGGAGCTCGGCCCGGAACGCGGCCGCGGCCTCCAGCGACGGCGGCC
Organism: Amycolatopsis sp. NPDC049252; assembly: GCF_043197175.1. NCBI lineage: Bacteria > Bacillati > Actinomycetota > Actinomycetes > Pseudonocardiales > Pseudonocardiaceae > Amycolatopsis > Amycolatopsis sp. NPDC049252. The sequence continues at coordinate 78,430 of NZ_JBICSQ010000029.1, read as the reverse complement.
CGGAGAACACCAGCTCGGCGTACCGGGCGGCCAGCGCGATGCCGGCCGGTGACTGCCCGGCCTGGACCAGCACCGGGCGCCCCTGCGGGGAGCGCGGGAACGGCAGGATCCCCTCGACGTCGTAGAACTCGCCGTGGAAGCGGGGTGCGTGCAGCTTGGTGCGATCCGCCCACACGCCGCGCCCGCGGTCGCCGACGACCGCGTCGTCGGCCCAGCTGTCCCACGCGCGGGTCACGACGTCGACGAACTCGTGGGCCCGCGTGTAGCGGTCGGCGTGGTCGGGGTGGGCCCGCTCGCCGAAGTTCGCCGCGGCCAGCGGCGTGATCGTGGTGACGATGTTCCAGCCCGCCCGGCCGCCGCTGAGGTGGTCGAGCGTCGCGAACCGGCGGGCCAGCTCCCACGGCTTGTTGTAGGTCGTGGAGCCGGTGCCGATCAGCCCGATGTGGCTGGTGACCGCGGCCAGGGCCGAGAGCACCGAGATCGGGTCGAACTGCGTCTGCGGCAGGTGCGTGGCCCGGTACTCGGCGATGGCGATGTTGTCGGCCAGGAAGATCGTGTCCATCAGACCGCGCTCGGCCGTGCGCGCGATGTCCGCGTAGTACGGCAGCCCGAGCACCCCGCGGACGTCGTCCTCGACCACGCGCCAGGCGGACTCGTGGTAGCCGTTCGGCCAGATGAAGGCGTTGAAGTGCAGCTGTCCCGTTTCGTCCGGCATGTCAGGCCAGCCCCTGCTGCGAGAGCCAGTCCTTCGCCACGTCCGCGGCGGGTTCACCGTCGGAGTCGACGCGTTTGTTCAGCTCGCGCATGCCGTCGGTGGAGAGCTTCGCGCTCACGGCGTTGACGACGGCGGCGAAGTCCGCGCCCCGCGCGTCGAGCACCTTCTTGCTCACGGCCGGCACCACGTTCTCCGTGGGCACCATGTTCAGGTCGTCCTTGAGCGCGACGTACTTGGGGTCGCCGGCCGACGGGCTCACCGAGTCCACCGGGATCACGGTGACCGCGCCCGAGTTGAGCTGCTGCACGCGCGGCCCGATCTCCTGGACGGTCTGGAACGACGCGTTCGTCAGCTTGTAGATGTCGGTGAAGCCCTTGAAGCAGGTCAGGCGCTTCTCGCACTCCGGACCGCCGGCCAGGACGACCTTGTCGAGCTTCTTCAGGTCGCCGATGGTCGCGATGCCCTTCGACCGGGCGAGGTCGGCCTTGACGATGTAGGTGTTCTTGTCCTCGGCCGGCGCGTAGTCCAGCAGGCCGATGCCGTCGGGCTCGAACAGCTTCGCCAGCTGGTCGTGCTCGCCCTTCGCGTCCTTGACCGGCTCCTTGCCGAAGCCGGTGGTGATCGCCGAGCCCTGGTACTCCGGGATGAACTGCAGCTCACCGGACTTGAGCGACGGGTAGATCAGCTCACGCGAGCCCAGGTTGAGCTTCCTGGTGACGGGATAGCCCTTCGCCTCCAGGGCACCGGCGTAGATCTCGGCCAGGATCTGGCTGTCGGTGAAGTTGAACGACGCGACGACGATCGGCGCCCCGCCCTTGCCCGGCGCGGCCGGCTGGCCGGTGTCCCCGCCCCCGCACGCGGTCAGGCCGAGGACGGCCACCGCCGCCGACGCGGTGATTCGGATGGTCCGGCTCCAGCGCACGTGCCCACACTCCTCTTTCCATGATCCAGACGAACGAACCCTAACCAGGGGGTACGACAGAACCCAGATGCTGGGACTGCCGGCCGCCTAACCACCTGGCCCGATTTCGAAGGTTAGACGAGCCGTGCTAACCTGTCAACATCTTCTTTGACGGTTAGAGCATTCGCAACGCCGGGCCGGGGCGACGACAGTTCACCTCGCCATGACTTCGAGTCTGATAGGGGCACATTGGTCCACAATGGACACTGATGCTGTTTTGCTTGGATGATGGGCGTTTTCGCCGCCGAAGGGGAATCTGCCTGAACCACTCCGAGTGATCTCCCGTGTGCAGTGGTGAGGTGGCGACCCGAGAGGAGGGGCTGATGCCCCACGAGCGCACGACCGGACGACACCGCAAACCGGCGACGATCGGACTCGTCGCCCTGCTGGGAGTCGCGGGGGCGACCGCCACGGCGATCGCCCTGAGCAGCCCGGCGAGCAACGCGGCGACCGAGAACTGCGCCGGCCTGGACACGGCGTTGCAGAACAACCTGGGCTTCATCGCGAGCCAGCAGGCGGCCCCGGACGCCCAGTCCGCGGCCCGGATAGCCAACCGCAAGGCGGTGGTCGACCAGATCGAGCAACGGCGCCAGGCCGCGGGCTGCGCAGGAGCGGTGGCGGCCAACCAGGCGGCGGTCGACTGCGCGGCGGTGGCCGGAGCCGCCGACGGCACCGCGGTGGCCGAGCAGAAGGGCATGGCCGCGGACCAGAAGGGCGCGGCGGCGGACAAGGGCGCGGCCCAGAACGGCATGGGCGGCAAGAAGAACGGGGCCGCCAAGCAGAACGGCGCCGCCGAGAACGGCATGGCCGACCAGCAGGGCATGGCGGGCAAGAACAAGGCCGCGGACGAGAACGGCGGGGCCCAAAACGGGATGGCCGCCAAGAAGAACGCCATGGCCGCGCAGCAGGACAACGCCGGAGCGGCCGACCAGAACGGCGCCGCCGGGAACGGGATGGCCGACCAGCAGAACGTGGCGGACCAGAACGCCGCGGCCGACCAGAACGGGGCGGCCTGCGCGGTCGTCCAGCAGTGCCTGGCTCAGGAAGCCGCGGCCGTGGACGCCAACGGCATGGCCAATCAGGAAGCGATGACCGGCGCGGCCGGGGCCGCCGACCAGAACGGCGCGGCTCAAAACGGCATGGCCAACGGGCAGAACGGCACGCAGAACGGCGCCGCCGGCAACGGGATGGCCGACCAGAACGGCGCGGCCGACCCGAACGCGGCCCAGCAGGGTATGGCGGCTCAGGACGTCGCCGCCGGGCAGGATTGTGCGGCCATTCTCCAGTGTGTTGCCGCTGCCGATCCCAACGCTGCCGCTGCCGGTCAGCAGCAGGGCATGGCCACCGCGCAGAACGGGGCCGGCGAGCAGAAGGGCAAGGCCAAGGACAAGGCGGCGGGCGGCGCCGACCAGCAGGCGGTGGACCAGGCCGCGGCCGTCGCAGCAGATTGTGTAGCGCAAGCCGCGGCGACGGGCACCCAGGCCACCGACACGCAAGCCGCCGGCGCCCAGGCCACCGACACCCAAGCTGCCGGTGACCAGGCTGCGGGAGCCGTCGTCTGCCCCGGTTCGACCGTGACCCTCTCCGGTGACGGCGGCACGCCCTCGGCGTCCAGCAACCAGTTCCCGGTCGGCACCATGCTGAAGGTCACCAACCTGGACAACGACAAGGCCATCACGGTTCCGGTGACCTCGACGTCCGGCAGCTGCGCGCTGCTGAACAACGCCGCATTCAACCAGATCCACGAACCCGGCAAGCAGCTCATCCGCAACCCGAAGATCCAGAAGGTCGGCTGACGACGACCGGGGTGGGCACCGACCAGGTGCCCACCCCGGTTGTACGTCTCTTGTACGGCCACCTCCGACGATCGGCCCATGAAAACCACACTCAAGGCGGCCGTGGCCACGATCGGGCTGGCCCTCACCGTCACCGGGCTGGCCGCTCCCGCGGCCCAGGCCGCGTCGGCCTATCCGGTCACGACCACAGTGGACGGCCGGACCGTCAAGGACCCCGACGTCGCGGTCGGCGCGCAGCGGATCGCGAACATGTACCCCGCCGGCACGTCGGTGACGCTGGCCTGCCAGGACACCGGTCCGGCCTACGGCGGCAGCAGCGTCTGGGACCTCACCACCGACGGCCTGTGGATCCCCGACGCCTACGTCAAGACCGGCTCGACGTCGATGGTCGCGCCGCAGTGCACGACACCGCACGCGTTCCCGGCGAAGGCGGACCTCAACGGCCGCGCGCACAAGGGTGACGCGTCGGACGCGGCCGGCAACGTCGCGAACAAGTACCTGACCGGCGCCTCGGTGCCGGTGGTCTGCCAGGCCACCGCGTCGGACGAGATCTGGGACTTCACCGCCGACAACCTGTGGGTGCCGGACCAGTACGTCAAGACCGGGACCGAGGGCTTCGTCGCCGGGGTGCCACACTGCGACACCGACGGCCTCAAGCCGGGCGGCTCGGCGAGCCCCGCGGACCCGCGGGCCGACAGCGCGATCGCGTTCGCCAAGGCGCGGCTGGGTCACACGGACTGGAACAACCAGTGCGAGCTGTTCGTCGAACGCTCCTTCGGCACCAGCGGCCGGTTCGCCTCCGCGACCACGCACTACCAGTGGCAGAAGAGCAACGGCCGCATCCACACCGGCTCGGTCGCGCCGGCCGGTGCCGCGGTCTTCTTCACGAGCACCACCAGCAACGGGCACATCATGCTCGCGCTGGGCGGCGGGGTCGCGATCAGCACCGGGCCGTCGGTGTACCAGACGAGCACCTACGCCCAGCGGTCGGACTACCTCGGCTGGGCCTACGTCCCGTCCAGCTGGTGAACCGGGTGCCGCGGCGGCCGGACGGGCCGCCGCGGCACACCCGGCGTTGACTTCCGGCGGTCCCGGTGGTTCGCTTTCTGGGAGCGCTCTCAGCCATCTGCATTCCGTTCGATCCAGGACGAGTGAGGATGGGTTCCATGACAGCTCGACCACTTCGCCGCGCCACCCTGGCGGCGGTCGCCGTGCTCCTCGGGGCACTGCCCGGGGTGACGCCGGCCGCGGCCGCCGAGCCGGACGTCACCGTCACCGTGAACGCGCGGGCGGGCCTGGCCACGGTGCCGGACACCGCGCTCGGGGCCAACCACGCCGTCTGGGACAGCCAGCTCGGCACCGACACCGTGGCCGACCTGCTCGGCGGCGCCGGCGTCCGGATGCTGCGCTACCCCGGCGGCTCCTACGGCGACATCTACCACTGGAAGGACAACACCGCGCCGGGCGGCTACGTCGCGCCGGGCACCGACTTCGACACCTTCATGGGCGGCGTCCGGCGTGCCGGCGCCCAGCCGATCATCATCGCCAACTACGGCACCGGCACGCCGCAGGAAGCCGCGGACTGGGTCCGGTACGCCAACGTCACCCAGGGCTACGGCGCCCGGTACTGGGAAATCGGCAACGAGCTCTACGGCAACGGCCACTACGGCGCGAACTGGGAAGCCGACGACCACGCCGACAAGAGCCCCACGGCGTACGCCAACGGCGTCGTCGCCTACGCCGAGGCCATGAAGGCCGTCGACCCGTCGGTCAAGATCGGCGCGGTTCTCTCGACCCCCGCGAACTGGCCGGACGGCATCGTCGGTGCCGGCGACGCCGCGTCCTGGAACCAGACGGTCCTGTCGATCGCCGGCCCGCACGTCGACTTCGTCGTGCTGCACTGGTACCCGAGCGGCGCGACGGCGGCGGACGCGCTGACCAGGACCGAGCAGGTCGGCGACATGATGTACGTGGTCCGGCGCCAGATCGGGCAGTACGCCGGCGCGGACTCCGCGCGGATCGGGATCGCGCTGACCGAGACCAACACCCCGGTCGGCATGAACACCCAGCCGGGCGCGCTCTTCGCCGCGGACACCTACGGCGCGATGCTGGAGAACGGCGTGTTCACCGTCGACTGGTGGGACACCCACAACGGTGCGACCCAGGTGTCCACAGTGGAGGGACAGACCGACTACGGCGACATGGGCCTGCTCTCCAGCGCGACGTGCCTGGGCGGCGTCTGCGAACCCGCGCTCAACACGCCGTTCGCGCCCTACCACGGCCTGGCGATGTTCGGGCGGTTCGCCCGCCCCGGCGACCAGCTGGTGCGGACCGGGACGAGCGATCCGCTGGTCGCCGCGCACGCCGCCCGCCGGCCCGACGGCGACCTTTCGGTGCTGCTGCTCAACAAGGATCCGGGGAACGCCCACACGGTCGCGCTCGACTACGCGGGCTATGTCCCGGCGGCCACCGCGTCGCAGGTGCTCACGTTCACCAACGGCGCGACGTCGATCGCGGAGAGCACGGGCGGCAGCAGCGCGAGCCGGACGCTGCCGCCGTACTCCCTGACCACCCTGGTGCTGCACCCGGCGACCGCGGTCACCGGCGCCCCGGCCGCACCCGGCACGGTGTCGGCGGGCCCGGTCACCGACCGCACGGCGACGCTCACCTGGCCCGCGGCCACGCCGGGCGGCCGCCCGGTCGCGAAGTACGAGGTCTACCGGACCACCGGCGCGACCAGCGAGGAATGGGGCGAGACGCCGGGAACGTCGTTCACCGTGGGCAACCTGGTCCCGGGCAGCCGGTACACGGTCAACGTGCTGGCCCGCGACACCGCGGGGAAGGTCTCCTGGGCCTCACCGCCGCTGACGTTCACCACGGGCACCCCGGCGCGCAGCGACTGCGCGGCGCGGATGTCCGACGTCACCGACTGGTCGAGCGGGTTCGTCGGCGGGGTGCACCTCACGAACACGGGCCCGAAACCGGCGCCGAACTGGACGCTGACCTTCACCTGGCCGACCGGGCGCCAGCACCTCACCGGCGGCTGGAACGGGACCTGGACGCAGACCGGGACCACCGTCACGGTCACCTCGGCCACGGCACTGGCCCCGGGTGAGAGCGCGGATCCGGGCTTCACCGCCGACTACGGCGGCCCGAACATCCTGCCGACGTCGTTCACGCTGAACGGCGTCCTCTGCAGCACGTCCTGAGGACCCGGTGCCGGGCGGCGCGGCCGCCCGGCACCGGTATCTCCGCGGCCGCTCACCGCCTCCTGCACCCGCCGGGACTGTAACCACGGGGGAGATCGACGCGACTCCCCCAGCATCCCGAGTGGATCGAAGGTGGTCAGATGAGCGAGCCGGACACCCCGAAGCGGCATCTCGTCGTCTGCTGCGACGGCACGTGGAACACGCCCGACCAGCAGCAACAGGGCCAGCCCGCGCCGACGAACGTGGCCAGGCTCCACCACGCCGTGGCCCGTGGGGACACGCAGCTGCGCTACTACCACCCGGGTGTCGGCACCGGGCCCGGGATGCTCGACCACCTGCAGGGCGGGCTGGTGGGCAAGGGCCTCTCGGAGAACGTCAAGGGCGCCTACGCCTGGCTCGCGCGCACCTACCAACCCGGCGACGCGATCTACCTGTTCGGGTTCAGCCGCGGGGCGTTCACCGTCCGCAGCCTCGGCGGCATGCTCGGCAAGTGCGGCCTGCCGCCATCACTCAAGACCGCCGGGCCGAACCGGTTCTGGGCCAAGGTCGGCGAGCTGTTCGACGAGGACTACCGCGCGGGCGCCGAAGCGACGGCCGACGTCGTCCCGATCGAGTTCCTCGGGGTCTGGGACACGGTCGGCTCCCTCGGCATCCCCGACTGGCTGGGCCCGCTGAAGTTCTTCGAGGACCGGGCCGGGCACCTCCCCCGGTTCCACGACACCAAGCTCGGCGAGCACGTCAAACACGCCCGCCAGGCGCTCGCGATCGACGAGATGCGCGGCCCGTTCGCCCCGACCCTGTGGACGAACCTGGCCGAGATCGGGCCCGGGCGCACCGCGAAGCAGGTCTGGTTCCCCGGCGACCACAGCGACGTCGGCGGCGGGCACGACCGCACCGGGCTGTCCGACGGCGCGCTGAAGTGGATGATCGACGAGGTCGAATCCGTGACGGAGCTGACCTTCGACAAGGCCATGGTCGACCAGATCAGGCCGGATCCCCAGGACGTGCTGCACAACTCGCTCCGGAGCGTCTACACGGTCCTGTGCCCGGCGCCGCGGGCCTTCCCGTTCATCACCCCCGGCTCCCCCGACCTCGCGCCGTCCGCCTGGGAACGGCAGGCGGCGCCGCCGATCACCGCGGGCCCCTACCGCGAGGGCCGCCGGCTCGCGGCGGGCGAGTCCGCGACCGTCGACGTCTACGCCGGCAAGCCGTGGAACTGGACCGGCCTTTACCTCGAGCCCGGCGAGTACACGTTCGGCGCCGAAGGCACCTGGCTGGACGGGAAGGTCGCGCACCACCCCGACGGCGCCGAAACAACGTCGCGGCTCGACCTGCAGGACCTGCTGCACGCACTGGCCACGACCTCGGCCTGGCTGCAGGCGCGGCTGGCCAAGCTCGACGAAAACGGCAAGGTGCGCTCCTTCGGGGGCCGCCGCTGCGAGGCCGAGCCGTGGATGGCGCTGATCGGCGCGGTGGCGGCGCAGCACCTCGACGAGCAGGACGTGCAGCAGCCCCACGACCCGTTCCTCATCGGCAGCGGGCTGGCCAGCTGGACCAACGGCAAGCCGGGTTACTTCCACGCCTACGCCAACGACAGCTGGCTCGGCTACCCGGGCAACCGCGGCTCGGTCCGCCTGACGGTGCGGCGGCTCTCCTAGAACCGGCCGGAATCAGGGGAATCCCCGATGCCGGCACCGGGCCGGATCTCTAACTTCGGGGCATGATCCGACGGATGATGCTGGTGTTCCTCGGCGCGGCGGCCGTGTGCCTGGTCCCGTGGACGGTCTACCTCGCCCACACGCTGCCCGACCGGTACGACACCGGCCAGTGGCGGACGGCCTGGGTGGGCTTCGACGTGGCCTTGCTGTGCTGTTTCGCGAGCGGCGCCTGGCTGGGGCTGCTCCGCCGCCGGGCCGCGGTGCCACTGCTCTCCGCGACCGCCGCGCTGCTGTGCTGCGACGCCTGGTTCGACGTCCTGCTCGACTGGGCCTCGCCCGACCGGTGGACGAGCGTGCTCCTGGCCGGGTTCGGCGAGCTGCCGATTGCCGTGGTGCTGCTGGTCGCGGCGCGACGGCTGCTGGCCGGGACACCGCGGCGCGCGGTGTCCTCCCGGGACGTCGAGGTGCACACCGACCCGGCGCTCGGGCGGGTGCTGCGGGCGCTGCCCGCCTCGGCGGCCGACCTGGCCGCCACCACCGGCCGCCCGCCGGCCGAAATCGCCGCGTCACTCGAGGTCCTGGCCGCGGGCGGTTACGCCGAGCGGCACGGGGACGGCGTCTGGCACGCGACCCCGCAGTACCTGCGCGAACCCCGGCCCGACGAGTTCGACGAGCCGCACCGGTCGCTGGTCGCGGCCTACCTCGACGAGCTGTACGAGCGGGAACTGAGCCTGCTGACCTGGGCCGTGGCCCACCGCGACGAGTTCGGCTCGTGGGCCAGGGCGCAGCGGGCCTCGGTCCGGGTGACCGAGCCGCAGCTGCGGGAACTCGAAGCGGCGTACCGGGAAATGCTCGCGCCGTACTGCCACCAGCCGCGCCGTCCCGCGCCGGGCACCCGCGAAGTCGCCCTGCGGTTCTACGCGTTCCCGAGCCAGCGGTGATACGCGGGCAGGTCGACGTTGCTGCCGCAGACCAGGACGACCACGTGCCGTCCGGCGAACCGCTCGGGGTCCTCCAGGATCGCCGCGACGCCGAGGGCCGCCGACGGCTCGACGACCAGGCCCGCGTGCTCCAGCAGCAGCCGCATCCCGGCGATGATCGACTCCTCCCGCACCAGCAGGGCGTCGTCGGCGACGAGGAGCAGGTCGGCCAGGACCTCCGCCAGCGGCAGCCGGCCCGCGACGCCGTCGGCGATGGTGCTGGTCGAGTCCGTGGTGACGACCCGCCGGGCGCGCCAGGACAGCGTCATCGCCGGGGCGCCCGCCGGCTGGACGCAGAGCACGTCCACCGCGGGCGCGCGCTCCTTCAGGACGTGGCCGACGCCGGTGGCGAGCGCGCCGCCGCCGAGGGCGATCAGCACGGTGTCGAACGACGGCGTGGTGTCCGTCAGCTCCAGGCCGATCGTCGCCGCGCCCTCGCACGTCTCGACGTCCAGGCTGTCCTCGACCAGCCGGATCCCCCGCTCCCCCGCGATGGCCACCGCCCGCTCGCGGGCCACGTCGAAGTCGCCGTCCACCAGTTCCAGCTCGGCGCCCAGCGCGCGGATGCGGTCGAGCTTGGCCGCCGGCGCGGACCGCGACGCCACGACGGTGACGGCCACGTCCCGGTCACGGGCGGACCAGGCGAGGGCCTGGCCGAGGTTGCCCGCGCTGGCGCACACCGCGGCCGGCCCGGCCAGGCCGTTCACCACGAGTTCGGTGCCGCGGCCCTTGAAGCTGCGCACCGGGTTCGCCGTCTCGAGCTTGACGCTGACCCGGCAGCCGAGCGCGCGCCCGAGTGCGTCGCAGGGGTACAGCGGAGTGTCGAGGAAGACCGGGTCGATCACCCCGCGGGCGGCTTCGATCCGGGTGCTGTCGAAGCGCGTTTCCGGCGGCATGGACGAGCCTCCTACGGCCGGGGCCGTTGTTTGATCCCGGCCGCGAGCAGGCCGGTCACCTCCGTGATCCGGGCCGCGCGGACGTCCGGGCGACCCTTCGTCCCGTCGATCCAGCGCAGGTACGCCTTGCGGTAGAACTGGGCCAGCGTGTCGAAGAACGCGCCGGCCGCGGGGTCGGCCGCCAGGGCCACCGCGATGTCGTCGGCGAGGTCACCGCGCTGCGGGCCTTCCGGGGCCAGCACGACCGTCACCTCGTCGCCGACCGCCGTGGCCGTGTCGCGCAGCCACAACGGCGTCACGGTCAGCTCCCAGCCGCCGTCACGAGGGGTCAGGCGGCCGCGGACGCGGCGGTCCCCGATCGTGCCGCCGACCGGGTGGTCGGCCTTCGCGCCCCACTCCGCGTCCGGGTCGAACGGCACCGCGATGCGGCCGGCACCGCGCGGACCAGCGGTGATGACGGCGTCGAACCGCTGCGCACCCATGCCCCGATCGTCGCACACGGCGGGCCTTTAGCAGCCGCGCAACAACGGCGTCGCCGGGTTTCATCACCTCACCTCAGGCTCGGACCGCCCGGTTTGCGCGGCCGCGACGCGCGTGAGTCCATGACCGGGGAAGGAGCTCCGGCATGAGCGAACCGGCGGAGACGGGCAGCCAGGCCCGGACGCTGTGGGTGTCCCTGCCGGGCGAGGTCGCCCGGCGGTTCCGCCCGCACGCGGACAACCTCGGCAAGAAAATCCTCGAAGCCATCCAGCGTGAGGTGCCCGAGTACGCCAAGCCCCTCGAAGGCGGGTTCGGCACGGTCATCATCAAGGCGATCGAGGAGGCCGTCATCGGCTCCATCGACAGCATCGGCGGCCGCCCGCCCGGCCGGCACAAGTGGGACGAGCTCTTCCGGGAGGTGGGCCGGGGCGTCCACAAGGGCGGCGGCAGCCTCGACTCGCTGCAGGCGTCCTACCGCGTCGGTGGCCAGGCCGCCTGGCGCTACATCGCGGCGTGGGGCCAGCGCACCGGCATGCCCACCCCGATGCTGTGCGTCTGCGCCGAAGCGATCTTCGCGGTGATCGAGGAGATCTCCTCGTACTCGGTCGAGGGTTACACGGTGGCCCAGACGCAGGCCGCGGGCACGCTCGAACGACGTCGCCGCCGGCTGCTCGACCTGCTCCTGGCCACCCCGCCCTCGCCCCCGAAGACCGTCGCCGCGACGGCGGAGGCCGCCGGCTGGCCGCTCCCGGAGCGGGTCAACGCCGTGGCCCTGCAGGCCCCCGCCGACCGGCACCACGACGACGAGCCGGGCCCGTCGCTGCCCGCGGACGTCCTGGTCGACCTCGAGAGCACCCAGCCGTGTCTCCTCTCCGCCAACCTGGAACGCGACCTGCGGCTCCTGCAGCCGGCGCTGCGCGGCTGGCACCTGGCGGTCGGGCCACGGGTCCCGCCGGCCGAGGCGGCGACGTCGCTGCGGTGGGCGTCCCGGACGCTGCAGCTGGTGCGGGAGGGCGTCATCGACCCGGCCCCGGTCGTGCACAGCGCCGAGCACCTCAGCACGGTGTGGTTGATGCACGACGACTTCCTGCTCGCCGAGCTCACCCGCACGGCCCTCGGCCCGCTCACCGGGCTGACCGCGAAGCAGCAGGACCGGCTCGGCGAGACACTGATGGCGTGGCTGGAGGGGCGCGGCAGCACCCCCGAGATCGCCGAGGTGCTCAAGGTCCACCCGCAGACCGTGCGCTACCGGCTCAACCAGCTGACCGAGCTGTTCGGCGACCGGCTCAACGACCCGGCGCAGCGGCTGGACATGCAGCTCGCGCTGCACGCCCACCGCCTGCGGGGCACCCGGCCGCTCGACGTCGCGTGAACGGGCCGTGGCGGCCGGGGAGAGGCTCACCCGGCCACCACGGCCCCGATCCGGTCAGCCGATCGCCGTGGTGGTGAAGACCGGGCTGGGGTTGGGGAAACAGGCGGTCGGGGCGGAGATGTCGAAGATCTGGTTGACCACCGAGGTGAACGTGAGCCCCGGGTCGTTGTAGCTCGTGCCCGCCAGCTTCGTCTGGATGGTGCCCGACGTGCCGGCCGTCAGGTGGAACGTGATGGTCGGCAGCTCGAACGCGGCGCCACCGGCGATCGGGCCGGCGAAGCTGAGCGTCGCGACCCCGCCGGACACCGAGATCGCCGGCGTGCCGGACCCCAGGCCCGAGCCGCCGGACAGGGACGAGCCGACGTACGTCGAGTTCGCCGGCACCGGCAGTTTCAGCGCGAAGTTCTTGACCTGCTTGAGCTTGAAGCCCGCGACCGTGGCCGGCACGGTGTTCGGCGCCGGGTCGACCACGATGTCGAAGGCGGCGCCCGGCGCGACCGTGGCCGGCGCCGTGACGTCGGTGCCCTGGGTCAGGTTCGCCTGCTGCGGGCCGACGATCGGCGCGTTCGCCTGGCAGTCCAGGTTGACCGGGACGACCGCCGCGGACGCCGGTGCCGCGAGCGCCGCGGCGGCCGCACCGGCGACCGCCAGCACACCGAGGGAACGCAGAGCCGTGGTGGACTTCGTCATGGTGACCACTCCTTTGTGGATGGTGACGGAACCTAACGAACGGAGAAACGCCTTGCCGTGCGGGCGATTTCGAGCAGTTCGGCGTACTCGACCAGCCGGGTGCGGTCCCCCTCGGCGAGGCACTGGTAGAGCCGCAGCAGCCGCGCGGGCTCGGACGGCGACCCGGCCGGCTCCTCGAGGAAGTAGCCGACCGGGCGCCGGTAGAGCGCGGCGAGGGCCTTCAGCTCCAGGCTGTCGACCTTGCGCGTGCCCGCCTCGATCCCGGAGATCGCCGACCGCGGCACGCCGAGCCGGCCGGCGACGGCGCGCTGGGTCAGCCCGTGGCTTTCGCGGCACGCGCGCAGCCGCGCGGCCAGGTCCTGCTGCTGCTCGTCGTGCACGTGCGGCCGGTCAGCAGTTGGACGGGGCTGGGTCGCCGTTGAACCGCTTGACGATCCACTGGTGCGCGTCCCCGTTGCCGGCGAAGATGCCGGACAGGTGGTCGGAGACGTAGGTGTTCCACTGCTCGCGCACCCCGGCGGCGCAGTAGGTCTTGTGCAGCGCGTCGGCCTGCGGGGTGTTGACGATCTCGTCGGTGCTCGCGTGGTACTGGAACACCGGCACGCGCGGCGGGTTCGCGCCGAGCTTGTTCTGCGCCAGCCGCGCCTTCCACTGCGGGGTGTCCAGCGGGTTGGACGTCGTGTAGTCGCTGATCTTCTTGAACGGGTAGTTGGTCAGCAGCTCGACGACGCAGGCGTTCTGCTTGGCGTCGTTCAGCTGCTGGCGGCCGGTGTCGTTGAGGTAGGAGTCCAGCTTCAGGTCCGGGTACGCGGCGTCCAGCCCGACCGCGGCGAAGGCGAGGAAGCCGAACCCGACGTAGCCGTCGAGGCCCTTGGCGACCTCGGTCAGGTCGGCCGGGACACCGCCCGCCGCGACGCCGACCAGGTTCAGCTCGGGTGCGTAGGTGGGCTGCTTCTCCCCCGCCCACATGGCTCCGCCGCCGCCCTGCGAGTAGCCCTGGAAGATCACCTTGGCGGTCTTCGAGAGCTTCGTCGGCGTGAGCCGCTGCGCGGCGCGGACCGAGTCGATCACGGCCGGGCCCATCGACTGCCCGGTGATGTAGGTGGGCACGGTCGTCGGCGAATAGCCCTCGTAGTCGGTGATCGCGACGGCGTACCCGCTGGAGAGCGAGTCGTTGATGGCCGGCTGGTCGTACAGCGTGCCGCGCTCGATCGCCTTCGACGGCGTGCACTTGAACGCCGGGCCCTGCGTGCCGACGCCGTAGCCGATGATCGGCGCCTTCGCCGGGTCGACGCCCTTCGGGACCAGGATGGTGCCGGTCACCGCGTCCGGCCGGCCCTGCCCGTTGGTCGAAAGGTACATGACCTCCCAGGCGTCGGCGTTGGCGGCGTTCATCAGCGGCACCGACGGGCGCCAGCGGATGACGTCACCGGGCTGCCCGGCCGGCAGCGGGGCCGGGGCCTTGTAGAAGGAGTCGTCGAACGGCCCGGGCAGGCCCACCGCGGCCGGAGCGGCGGTCGGGGCCGCGGTGGCCGGGGAGCCGGCGATCGCCACGCCCGCCGCCAGCAGCGACAGGCTCAGCAGAGCCAGGAACAGTTTGCGTTTCACCGAAACCTCCATCGGGGAAGGGATTTTCACGCGGGCAGGCCGAGCGCGTTAGCGAGGATCGGCCAGGAGTTGTGCAGGGCGCGCTGCCAGTACGGCCAGCTGTGGGTGCCGGGGCCGTAGTAGTCGACGGTCGCCGGGATCCCCTGCGACCTCAGCTTGTCCGTGAAGCTCTGGGACGTCAGCAGGGCCGACGGTTCCAGCGGGTCGGACTGCCCGGGCGGGTCGAGCGGGCCGGTCTGGCCGTTGCCGCAGGAGAGGTAGAGCGCGGTGCCGCGCAGGGCGTCGGTGTGGTCGTAGGGGTTGTGCGCCGACCAGATCGGCCAGGTCGCCACCTCGTCGCCCCAGAGGTCGAAGAAGTTGTAGAACCCCGCCCGCGCCAGGATGCCCTTGATGACCCCGGCGGTGCCCGGGAAGAGCGTGTTGGGCACGCCGCTGTAGGACGCCGCCGCGCCGAACATCCCCTTGTGCTGGAAGGCGTACGCGAGCGCGCCGTACCCGCCGATCGACACGCCGGCGACCGCCCGGCGCGTGCCGCCGCGGTAACCGCGTTCGACGATCTGGCGGACCTCGGCGGTGTGGAACGTGTCCCAGTCGGGGGTGTTCTTCAGGCCGAAGTTCCACCACTTGGTGTACATCCCGGCCGCGCCGTCGGTCGGCATGACCACGATCGCGTCCTTGTCCGCGGTGAACGCCTTGACGTCGGTGAACTGGTCCCAGGACTGGTAGTCCACCGGCTCGCAGCAGCCGTGCAGCAGGTAGAGCGTCGGCCAGGTCCGGGCCGGCTGCGCCTGCCAGCCCACCGGCACGATCAGCCGGACCATCCCGGTGGTGCCCAGCGCCGGTGAGCTGATCTTGAGGTCGACGGTGCGCGCGTCCAGCCACGTCTCCTGGGTGACCTTCGCGCCGTCGTCGGCGGTGACCGGGGCCGCGGCGGCCACCGACGCCGTGCTCGCGCCGATCAGCACGGCCGTGAGGAGCGCCGCCAGTCCGGCCCGCTGAAGCTTCATCGGTACTCCGTTCTCACAGGGGGATGTTCCCGTGCTTCTTGGCCGGCAGGGTCTGCCGCTTGTTCCGCAGCGTGCGCAGCGCACGGGCCACCTGCAGGCGGGTCTGCGACGGGGCGACGACCTGGTCGACGTAACCGCGTTCCGCGGCCAGGTAAGGACTCGCGTGGCGCTCGCGGTACTCCTCGGTGAGGCGGCGCCGGGCGGTGGCCTGCTCCGCCGCGGGCAGCCCGGCGAGTTCGCGGCGGTGCAGCACCTGCACCGCGCCTTCCGCGCCCATCACCGCGATCTCGGCGGTCGGCCAGGCCAGGTTGACGTCGGCGCCGAGGTGCTTGGAGCCCATCACGGCGTAACCGCCGCCGTACGCCTTGCGCGTCACCACGGTCACCTTCGGCACTGTCGCCTCGGCGTAGGCGTAGATCAGCTTGGCGCCGCGGCGGATGATGCCGCCGCGTTCCTGGTCCGCGCCGGGCAGGTAGCCGGGGACGTCGGCGAGGGTGAGCAGCGGGATGCCGAAGGCGTCGCAGAACCGCACGAACCGCGCGGCCTTCTCGGACGCGTCGATGTCGATCACGCCGGCCTGGTGGCGGGGCTGGTTGGCGACGATCCCGACCGAGCGGCCCTGGATCCGGGCGAACGCGCAGATCATGTTGGGCGCGAAGGCACTGTGGATCTCGGTGTAGTCGCCGTCGTCGACCAGCCGGGTGATCACCTCGGTCATGTCGTAGGCCTGGTTGAGCGAGTCCGGGACGATCCGGTCGAGTTCCAGATCCGACGTCGTCAGCTCGGGCGCGGTGTCGTCGGCGTATTCCGGCGCGGGGTCGAGGTTGTTCGAGGGCAGGTAGCCGAGCAGGGTCTGGACCCACTCGATCGCGTCGTGCTCGTCGGCGGCCCGGTGGTGAGCGTTGCCGGCGACCTCGCTGTTGGTGCCCGCGCCGCCGAGCTGTTGCGCGGTCACGCGTTCGCCGGTCACGGCGTGCACCACGTCCGGGCCGGTGACGAACATGTGCGAGGTCTCGTCGACCATCACGGTGAAGTCGGTGATGGCGGGTGAGTAGACGGCGCCGCCCGCGCACGGGCCCATGATCATCGAGATCTGCGGGATCACGCCGGACGCGTGGGCGTTGCGGCGGCCAAGTTCCGCGTAGTAGGCCAGCGAGACGACGCCTTCCTGGATCCGCGCGCCGCCGGAGTCGTTGATGCCGACGACCGGGCAGCCGAGCGTCATGGCCAGGTCCATCACCTTGAGGACCTTCTCGCCGAAGACCTCGCCCATGCTGCCGCCGAAGACGCTGAAGTCCTGGGAGAACAGGCAGATCTGCCGTCCGTCCACAGTGGCGTGCCCGGTGACGACGCCGTCGCCGTAGGGGCGGTTGGCGTCCATCCCGAACTCGGTGCAGCGGTGCCGGGCGAACTGGTCGAGCTCGACGAACGAGCCCGGGTCGACCAGCAGGTCGATTCGTTCGCGGGCGGTCAGCTTGCCCTTGGCGTGCTGCCGGTCGATCGCGCGCTTCTCGGCGATCCGGACGACCTCGTCCTGACGCGAGGCCAGGTCGGCGATCCGGAACGACGTCGTCGGCGCGAAGGAGAGGTCTTCGAGCGTCATCGTCATCCCTTTCCTGCGTGCAGTCCGGTGAGCACGGCGGACAGGGCGTCCGCGATCACCGACACGTGGGGCGGGTCGATCATCGAGAGGTGGTCGCCGGGCACGCGGACGATCTCCAGGTCCGCGCAGTGCGCGTCCCACCCGAGCGGGTCGTCGGTCCGCAGGTACCGCGGGTCGAGCGTGGTCGTCAGCGGGTGCGGGTCCTGTGCGCGCAGCAGCAGGACCTTCCCGGCGTACGGTCCGGGTTCGTAGCGTTCGGCGACCCGGGCGTCCACATAGGACGTGTACTGGTGGTGCAGCACACCCTGGCCCATGCCGGGCACCTGGGCGGCCAGCCGGCTCATCACGAGCCGGATCTGGTCGTGCTCACCGAGTTGTTCGAGTTCGGCTCGCGGGATCTCCAGCGGTACGCCGTAGGTCAGCTCGATGTGCTCGGCGAACCGGTCGAAGCGATCGAGGAGCAGGCCTTGGGTCTTAGGCGCGGGCAGCGGCAGGATGGTGTCGATCATGAAGACGACGTCGACGCTCTCCCCCGCCGCGGTCAGGCGTTTGGCCGTCTCGTAGGCGAGGCAGCCGCCGAAGGACCAGCCGCCCAGCCGGTACGGCCCGTGCGGCTGGATCTCGCGCAGGAGCTCGACGTAACACGCCGCCTTGCCCTCGACGGTGTCCTCTTCGTCGATCCGCTCCAGCCCGTAGGCCGGCTGTCCTTCGGGCAGCAGGCGGACGAGCTCCTGGTAGACGCTCGTCGGGCCGCCGGCCGGGTGGAACAGGAAGACGGGGTCGGCCGCGACGCCGTCGCGCAGCAGCCGCACCGGGCCGCCGCCGAAGCCCTCGACCTCCGCGCGCACCAGGTCGGCCATCGCGGCGATGGTCGGCGTGGCGAACAGCCGGTCGGCGTCGGGGACGTCGTCGAGGTCCTCGGTGAAGGCTTCCCGCAGCCTTTTCGCTTGGTCCGCGTTGCCGCCGAACTCGTCGTAGACCCCCGGTTCCGGCCCGCCGAGCACGGCCTGCCAGTGCCGGGCGACCCACCGTTCGGCGGGATCCCGCGGCCCGAGCACGGTGTGGCTCGGCTCGGCCGGTGTGCCCGCGCCGAACCCGGCCTGTTCGGCGAGGTGCCCGGCGATCTCGGTCAGGCTCGCACCGCGCAGCAGGAGGGGAACGGGCAGCGGCAGGCCGAAGTCGCGTTCCACCGCGCCGCGGGCCCGCATCGCCATCAGCGAGTCCAGGCCGAGGCTGGTGAGCGGCGCGTGCCGGTCGATCTCCCCCTGGGGGAACCCCATGAGCCCGGCGACGAGCGCCGCCAGGTGGTCGGTCATCGCCTTGCGTGCCTGCTCCGGGTCGTTCTTCGGTAGCGCGGCCATGCCGTCCCATGTGGACGGTTCGGGCTTTTCGGCCGGGACGAACAGCTCGAAGAACGGGCGTTCGGCCAGCCGCGGAAACAGCGCGAGCACGGTGTCGGTATCCACGCGGGCGACGCCGGTCGCTTCGCGATCGCTGCCGAGGATCACTTCCAGGGCGTCAAGGGCTTCGGCGGTGCCGAGCGGCTCGAGCACGGGGTTCCGGCTGCCGATGGCGGCGCCGGCTTCGCCCCAGGCACCCCAGTTGATCGTCGCGGCGGGCAGTCCCCGCCCCCGTCGCCAGGCGACGAGCGCGTCGGCCCAGGCGTTGGCGGTGGCGTAGGCGGCTTGGCCCGGGGAGCCGAACAGCGCGGCGGCGGAGGAGTAGACGAGCCACCAGTCGAGGTCGAGGCCCGCGGTCGCTTCGTGCAGCCGCCAGGCGCCGAGGGCCTTGGGCCGCCAGACGCTCTCGACGGCTTCCTCGGTCAGTCCGATCACGGCCTCGTCGGCGAGGGTGCCGGCGGCGTGCAGCACCCCGCGCAGGGGCAGCTCCCCCGCGGCGGCGACGAGCCGTTCGGCGGTGCCGGGTTCGGCGACGTCCCCGGTGACGATCCGGACGTCGACCCCGAGGTCGCGCAGGAAGGCTTCGGTGTCGGGGGTGGGGCCGCGACGCCCGGAGAGGATCAGGCGAGTGGCACCGCGTTCGGCGAGCCACTTCGCGGCGACGAGGCCGAGGCCGCCCAGCCCGCCGGTGACGAGGTAGGCACCGTCCCGAACGACGGGTGCGGCATCACGGTCGCCCGAACGCCGTCGCACCTCGGAGGCTGGACGGTTGCCGTCCCGCTCGGCCACCCCGACCGGGACCCGCGGCGGCTCGGTGACCTCGATACGCACACGGCCCTGCCCCGCGATCCCGCCGACCGAGCCCTGCGACGCCTCGGCGACAGCCGGGCGGTTGCCATCCCGCTCGTCAATCCTGCCCAAGGAGCCTCGCGATGCCTCCGCGACCTGCGTGCGAACGTGGCCATTCCGCCCCGCAACCCCATCGGCCGGAACCCGCGGCGTCGAGGCGATCGCCGGGTGGTTGCCGTCGGGGCTGCTGAGGCGCGGTCGCTCGGTGAGATCCGGGCGCACCAGGCGCCGCGTGTAGCGGATGCCCTCTCGCCAGGCGATCTCGTCGTCCGGGGCGTCCGCTCGGATCTCGTCCTGCAGCTTGGCCAGCCACAGGCGCGCCGGGTCCGGCTCGGCGTCGAAGTCCAGGTGGGTTGCCCTCAGCTCCGGGTGCTCGAACGCCAGTACCCGCACCAAGCCCCGCAGCGCCGCCAGCTCCGGATGGCCCGTTTCGCCCGGCTCGACCGCTGCCGCACCGGCGCTGACCAGCCACAACCGTGGTGGCGTCGGCAACGACGCCAGCTCGGCGACCACCCCTGCCAAGCTCAGGATCTGCGCGGCGGCCCGGGACGGGTCCGGTGTGCCCAGTTCGGCGGCGCAGCCGACCATCGCCAGCACACTGGTCACCTCGCCCGTGCGAAGCGCCTTCGCAAGGCCTTCGCGGTCGCCCAGGGAGACCGTGCGCTGGGAGTCGTCGCCCAAGGTGCCCGGCCACGGCTGCGAGGCGTCCAGGAGCACGACCCGGCTGTGCGTCCCGTCCGCCGCGACGGGCGGCAGCTCGGCCTGCTCCCACCCGGCCTCGAAGACCAGGCTCGGCAGCGTCGGGCGCCGGAAGCGCCGGCAGTAGACGTCCCGGAACTGGACCAGCACCGCACCGTCGGCGTCGACTAGTTGGACGCTGCCCAGCAGCCCGTCACCCGACTCGTCGACCGAGTCGAGGACGGCGTCCACCCGGACGCCACCGCGGGGGTCACCGGCCAGCGTGACCTCGCCGATCGTCAGCGGCAGGTACAGGCCCGCGGCGTCGCCCAAAGCCTCGCCGGTCGCGGCGGCCAGTGCGTGCAGGCAGGCGTCGGCGAGGGCCGGGTGCAGCCGGTACGCCGGGTGGTCCCGGGCCTCCGGCGGCAGCGCGATCGACGCCGACGCCCGGCCCGGTGCGGCCACGACTCGCCGCAGGCCGCGGAACGCCGGGCCGTAGCTCTGGCCCAGGTCCTCCAAAACCCGGTAGAGGTCGACGGCTTCGCCGGTCACAGCGCCGAACGGGATCAACGGCGGTGAACCGTCGAGGACCCGCGCCGTGGCGTGGCGGACCCAGCCGTGCGCGGACTTGGCGTGGACGCTGATCTCCCCGCCCGCCAGGCTCGTCGTCACCTCCGTGTGCTCCTCCAGCGGCAGCACCTGGTGCAGCTCCAGATCACCGATCCGGTCCCCGGCGGCGAGCGCGAGTTCGAGAAAGCCGGTCGCCGGGAACAGCGAAACGCCCATCGCCGCGTGGTCGGCCAGCCACGGCAGCTGCGCCGTGCCGACGTCGCCGCGCCAGAGGTGCAGGTCGCCGCCGGGCTGTTCGATGTGGACGCCGAGCAGCGGGTGCGTGCCAGTGGTGGGTCGGCGCGACGGCCAGAACCGCTCGTGCCGCCAGACCGGGCCGGGCAGCTCGACCGGTGCCGTGCGCGGGCCGTGGTCCAGGACGCCGGGCCGGCCGAGGACGTGCAGCCGGGCGAGGCTCGTCAGGAACGCCACCCGCTCGCCGATCTTGCGGCTGCCAGTGGGCAGGCCGATCGCCGCGCCGCCGGTGGTCTGCTCGACCGCGGCCAGCGCGATCGGGTGCGGCGAGACCTCGACGAACACGGTGTGGCCGTCGTCCGTCGCCGCCGCCAGGGCTTGGGTGAACCGCACCGGGCGGCGCAGGTTAGCGGCCCAGTACTCGACGTCGAACGCCGGCGTCTCACGGGGATCGTCGAGAACGCTGCTGTAACAAGGAATTTCGGCCTGACTCGGCTTCAACCCGGCCAGGTCCGAGCGGAACCGGTCGAGCACGGCGTCGACGGCGGCCGAGTGCCCGGCCCCGCGGACCGGGAGACGGCGGGCGAGCCTGCCGAGCCGTTCGACGTGCGCGACCAGCGCGTCGACCTGGTCGGCGTCCCCGCTGACCGTGCACTGCGTCGGCGACGCGTAGACCGCGACGGTGACGTCGGGGAACTCGGCCAGCTCCGCCGGGGACAGCTCGACCACGGCCATCGCGCCGGTGCCGGCCGCGTCGACCTCGGCGAGCAGCCGTGCGCGAGTCGCCATCACGCGCAGCCCGTCCGTCACGTCCAGCGCGCCCGCGACGACGGCCGCGGCCACCTCGCCCATCGAATGCCCCAGCACGGCGGCGGGGACAACGCCGTGCGCCCGCCACAGCCCGGCCAGCGCGGTCTGCATGCCGAACAACGCCAGCTGCGTCGCGCCCAGGTCGGGCAGCTCCTGTTCCCCCGCAAGGACTTCGCGTAGCGAGAACCCCGCTTCGGCGCGGAAGGCCGGGTCGAGCGCGTCGATCTCCGCGCGGAACGCCGGTTCGGTCCCCAGCAGTTGGCGGCCCATCTCCGGCCACTGCGAGCCGTAACCGGAGAAAACGAACACGACGTCCGCGCGTCCCCGGGCTTCGCCGGGGGTGACGTCGCGCAGCGCGTTCACGAGAGCGCCGCGGTCCTCGGCGACGACGGCGGCCCGGACGGGCAGGTGCTCACGCCGGGTCGCCAGCGTCGACGCGACGGCGTCCAGCGGCACGGCCCGTCCCGCGGGCGAGTCCAGCCAGTCCGCCAGCTCACCAGCGCGGGCACGCAGGACGTCGGCCGAACGGGCCGAGAGCGCGAAGATCCGCGGACCGTCGGCGCCGGCGCGGGGCGGGAACGCCGCGGCGGGCCACTCCTCCAGCACGACGTGGGCGTTGGTCCCGCCGAACCCGAACGCCGAGACGCCGGCACGCGCGGTGCCCGGGTACCGCGGCCAGCCGGTGCCCGACGCCACCACGCGCAGGCCGAGACCGTCGAAGTCGATGTGCGGGTTGGGCTCGTGGTAGTTCAGGCTCGGCGGCAGCCGCCGGTGCACCAGGGCCAGCACCACCTTGATCAGCCCGGCGATGCCGGCCGCGCCTTCGAGATGGCCCAGGTTGCTCTTGACCGAGCCGACGAGCAACGGGCGGCCGGGTTCGCGGCCAGCGCCGAGAACCTCGCCCAGCGCCCCGGCTTCGATCGGGTCGCCCAGCAGGGTGCCGGTGCCGTGCGCCTCGACGTAGTCCACAGAGGACGGATTGACGCCCGCGACGGCGTAGGCGTCCCGCAGCAACGCCGCCTGGGCGTCCGGGTTGGGCGCCATCATGCCGTTGGAGCGGCCGTCGGAGTTGACGGCGCTGCCGCGGATCACCGCCAGCACGCGGTCGCCGGCCGCGCGGGCGGCCTTCAGCGGCTTGAGCACGACGACGCCGCAGCCTTCACCACGGACGATCCCGTCCGCGCCGGCGTCGAACGGCTTGCAGTGCCCGTCGGGCGCCAGCACCCCGGCGCGGTGGAAGTTCGCGGTGATGCCCGGCGACAGCAGCAGGTTCACGCCCGCGACCAGCGCGGTCTCGCTCTCGCCGCGGCGCAGGCTCTGCACCGCCTGGTGCACGGCGACCAGCGACGACGAACACGCCGTGTCGAGCGTGAGGCTCGGGCCGCGCAGGTCGAGCAGGTACGACAGCCGGTTCGCGGTGATGCTCGCGGCGGCGCCGGTGCCGGACCAGGCGTCGATGCCGGTGACGTCGGTCATCGTGAGGTAGCCGTACTCGCTGGCCGACAGGCCGACGAACACGCCCGTCCGGGTGCCGCGCAGCGAGCCGGGCGGGATGCCCGCGTGCTCCAGGGCCGCCCAGGTCACCTCCAGCAGCGTCCGCTGCTGCGGGTCCATCGCCTCGGCTTCGCGGGGCGTGATGCCGAAGAACGCGGCGTCGAACCCGGCGACGTCACCCAGGAACCCGCCGCGGCGCGGCAGTCCGGCGAGGGCGTCGGCCGGGGCGAAGGACTCCCAGCGGCCTTCGGGGACCTCGCCGATGCCGTCGGCACCCGCGTCGAGGAGCCGCCAGAACTGCGCGGGTGACTCGACGCCGCCGGGCAGGCGGCAGCCGAGGCCGACGACCGCGATCGGCTCCCCCGCTGCCATCGGGGCCGGAGCCGAGCGCACATGGTCCACTGTGGACAGTGCGGTGACGAGCGCGGTGATGCTGGGGTGCTGCCACACGAAGGTCGCCGGGAGGTGGCGGCCGAGGAACTGGCCCAGGTCGCCGGTCAGGCTCATCGCGTCCCGTGAGGACAGTCCGGCTTCCTGCAACGGCCGGTCGGGATCGACCGGCCCG
>NZ_JBICSQ010000029.1:0-54845 GCF_043197175.1 Amycolatopsis sp. NPDC049252 | reverse complement strand
GGTTCCCTCAACGGGCGGGGGGGCACCCCCCCCCCCGGTGGTGAGCTCGGCGACCCGCTCGACGAGCCACGCCCGGATGGCGTCCGGCGTCATCGCGGCCACCGTCCGTCCAGATAGGACTTCCGGCAGAGCGCCCGGCTGATCTTCCCGCTGGACGTGCGCGGCACCTCGCCGGGTGACAGGACGACGACGTCGTGCAACCGCAGGCCGTGTTCGGCGGACACCGCCGCGCGCAGCTCCCCCACGGGCACCTCGACGTCGGAGTCCTTCGCCTGTTCCAGCACGACGACCGCCACCTCACCCTCGTCGTGCGGGATCGCGAAGGCCGCGGCGGAGTGCAGCCGCACGGCGGGGTGGGCTTCGACGGTCTGCTCGATGTCCTGCGGGTAGTGGTTGCGGCCGTCGACGATCACCAGGTCCTTCAGGCGGCCGGTCATGTACAGCTCACCTTCGAACCAGACGCCGAGGTCGCCGGTGGCCAGCCAGCCGTTCCCGAACGTCGGCGCCTCGGGACGACCCCAGTAGCCCTGGCCGACGTTCGGCCCGCTCACCCGGATCTCGCCGACCTCGCCGTCCGCGACCGGTTCGCCGCCGGTGTCAACAATGCGGATCCGCTGGTCCACCGGCCGTCCACAGGAGACGAGCGTCGTGCCCGTGGCGGCCGGGACCGCGAACCCCTCGGCCAGGCGGTCACGGTCGAAGGTGACCTGACGCGACGGCTTGCCCGCGTCCGTCACCGAGACGAGCACGGTCGCCTCGGCCAGCCCGTAGGACGCCCGGTGGACCTCCGGCCGCAGCCCGCACTCACCGAACGCGGCCTGGAACTTCGCGATCGTCGCGGGCAGGACGGGCTCGCTGCCGTTGATCAGCGAGACGACCCGGCTCAGCTCGAGGTAGCTCTTCTCGTCGTCCGTCACGCGGGAAGCGCTGTAGGCGTAAGCGAAGTTGGGCGCCGCGCTGATGCCGCCGGGGCTGGCCGAGAGCGCCCTCAGCCACCGGCCGGGCCGCTCTAGGAAGGCGAGCGGGTCCATCAGCACCGAGGTCAGGCCGCCGAACATCGGCGCGCCGATGCCGAGGATCAGGCCCATATCGTGGAAGAGCGGCAGCCAGCTGATCGTCGACGTCGTACCGGACTCGGCGCCGTAGGCGGTGCAGCACTGCCGGGCGTTGGAGAGGACGTTGTGGTGGGTCAGCATGACCCCGGCCGGCGAGCGCGTGGAGCCGGACGTGTACTGCAGGTACGCCAGCTCGTCCGGCGCCGGGCGGTGCCACTCGGGCTCACCGGCGACCGGCGGCACGGTGTCGACGGCCACGAGGGCCGCGTCGACGTCGAGGGGGCCGAGGAAGGCCGTGACCTCGCCGGTCAGGTCGGCGGTGGTGAGTACGACCTGCGGCGCGCAGTCGGTGAGGGTCGCGGCGAGGCGGCCCGCGTGCCCGGGCAGGTTCGGGGCGAACAGCGGGACGGCGACCAGGCCGGCGCGGATGGCGCCGAGGAAGGCGACCACGTAGTCGGCGGACTGCGCGGCCAGGACCGCCGCCCGCTCCCCCGGTGCGGCGAGGGTGCCCAGGTGCGCGGCGACGGCGCTGACCCGGTCGTCCAGCTCGCGCCAGGTGAGGCTCACCGCGCGGCCGTCGGGGCTCGTGCGGTAGTCCAGGAAGGTCACGGCGACCTCGTCGCCCAGGCGCCGGGCCCAGCGGCCGAGCAGAGTCGCGAACGAAGCGCCGTCGAGTGCGTCACCGTCGGACGCGGGCAGCGCGAAAGCCGTCCCGGAAATGGTTTCCATAGCCCCTCGCCAATAGCGTCGGAGTAATTCAAGGCGGAGCGCGTTAAGCGCCGATCCTCACCTTCGAAGAAACTGTATTTCGGCCGAACTCGGGGTGTCAATCACGGGGAACGGGGTACTCATCGGGAAACGGAGAACCCACGGCCGTGATTGTCACCGCGGGAAGGATTTTCCGCGCCCGGAACACCGTCAGGGCCACCACCGCCCCGACGAGTTCAAGCCCGGCCGCGACCAGCAGCCCGGCCGTGTAACCCCCGGCCAGCGCGGGGCCGGCGGCGACGCCCGCGTCGAGCCGGGCGGCGCGCACGGCCGTCAGCACCGCGCCGACGAGCGCGACCCCGAGAGCGCTGGACAGCTCCCGAGACGCCGTGAGCAGGCCGGACGCGGTCCCGGCGTGCCGCTCGGCCACGACTTCGAGCGCATGCGAGGTCAACGGCGTGGTCAGCGCCGAACCGGCGCCGATCAGCACCAGCCCGGGCGTCCGCGGCAGCACCTCCGGGAGGTGGTTGACCAGCGCGACGGCGAGCAGCCCGAGGGCCACGACGACGAGCCCGGCCCCGACCGTCCGATGCGGACCGAACCGGGTCACCGCCCACGGCACCAAGGGTGTCGCGGCCATGATCGCGACGGCCACGAGCACCAGCGGGAGCCCGGCCCGGACCGGGCTGAGCCCGAGGGATTCCTGGTGCAGCAACGGGGTGAAGAAGAACACTCCCGAGACACCGAGGCCCCACAGCAACTGCACGGCGAGCGCGCCGACGAACACCCGCTGCCCGGTCAGGTCCGGCGCGACCAGGCGTTCGCGGGCCCGCCGCTCCCGGACGGCGAACCACGCCAGGAACCCGAGCCCGCCCACGGCCAGCACCGACGGGACGACGTCGCCGGTGCGCGTGTCGTCGCCGAACTCGACCAGCGCGACGGTGAGCAGCACGAGCCCGGCCGTCACCAGCGTCATCGACGCGATCGCCGGACGGCCGCCGCCCGGGTCGCGACGCCCCCCGGCCGTCACCGGCAGCAGGGCCAGCATCACGGCTACGAACGGCAGGTTGACGAAGAAGATCCAGCCCCAGCCGAGGTATTCGCTGAGCAGGCCGCCCAGCGTCGGGCCGAGCGCCAGCGCGATGGCCAGGCTCGCCGTCCAGATCGTGGCGCCGACGGCCCGCCCGCGCGCGTCCAGGTTGGTCCGGAGCAGGCTCAGCAGGCCGGGCACCAGGAACGCGGCCGCCAGGCCCTGCAGCACCCGCGCGCTGACCAGCACCCACGCGGACCCGGCCAGGCCGCCGATCGCCGCGCCGAGCCCGAACGCGAGCAGCCCGGCCGACAACGTCCGGCGCTGGCCCCAGCGGTCGACGAGCGTGCCCGCGACCAGCAGCAGGCTCGCGAACGGGAGCATGTACCCGATGCTGACCCACTGCAGCGCCGAGAGGTCCAGCGAGAGTTCCCGGGCGATGGACGGCACTCCCGCCGCGACGATGTTGTTGTCCAGGGTGGTGACGAACGCGCCCAGCGCGACCACGACCAGCGTCGGCGCCTTCATGACTCGACCGAGATGTCCACAGTGTCTTCTTCGAGGAAGTCCTCCTCGAGGCGTTCCGGGCTGTAGTCGAGGTCGATGGACGCGACCGGCATCCCGCGGGCCGCTTCGATCGCGCGCAGGCGGCGCATCGCGTGGTCGGCGGCGTACTCCATGACGCCGTCCAGCCGCAGGTCGAACGGGTCGCCGTCGAGCCGGGCGGTGGTCCACTCGATCTGCGCGATGGCGTGCGGCAGCAGGGCCTGCATCTCGTCCTGCACGATCTGCCAGTTGCGGTCGTCGGCCGCGACGTGGCGGCGGCAGGTGAACGTGCCCCAGGCCATGTGGCGGCGTTCGTCGTCACCGATGCGGCGGATCAGCTCCTGCATGCCGGGCAGGATCCCGTGCGCCCGGCAGGCCCGGTTCCACACGAAGTACCCGGTCAGCGCGAGCACACCCTCGACGACGTGGTTGTAGACGACGGACGCGCGGATCTGGTTGGCGGGACTGGGATCCTCCCGCAGCCGGCCGAGGGCGGTGGGCAGCGCGTCGTAGAAGATCGCGCGGTAACCCGGGTTGTCCTCGACGTGCTCGTGCAGGTTGCCGGTGACGCCCACGGCGTCGAGCCAGAGCCGGAACACCTGCGTGTGCTTGGCTTCCTCGAAGCAGAACTGCGTCAGGTACATCTCGTCGGCGAAGCGGCCCTCGGCGCCCATCGCGGCGAGGAACGGCTGGATGTCGTGGGTGACGGCCTCCTCGCCGCCGGCGAACTGCGCGCACAGCATGGTCGCGGCGAAGCGCTGCCGGTCCGACAGCGCGGCCCAGTCCACGGCGTCCTGGGTGAAGTCCAGGTCGGCCGGGTTCCAGAACTTCGCGTTGCCCTTGGCGAACAGCCGCAGCGGCAGGACGTCCCAGTTGAGCCCGCCCGCGCGCAGCGCGGTGAACTCCTCGCGGGTGCCGGGCACGGTTCCGGTCACGGCGTCACTCCGCTCTTCCGCACGGGCACGTCCAGCCACGACGGATCGGCCGCCGTCGAGACGAAGCCGAGCCGGCCGTCGCCGGTGTTCCAGTCCAGGAACAGCGGATCCTTCGAGTCGACGACCAGGGCGAGGTGGTGCCCGGCGGCGACGGTGTAGGCGGTCGGCGAGAAATCCAGGTCGACCGGCTGCGGCTGCCCCGGCGTCGCGTGTTTCCAGCTGTAGGGCAGGTAGTTGACGAGGCTGCCGGTGCCGAGCGCGTCGACGTCGTAGACGTAGGCGACGACCGTCCCGGCGGCCGCGGGCGGCACCACGGTGAGGTGCGCGCGCAGCGACCCGCGCAGCGGGGTGGCCGCCTTGACCGGCGGCTGGGTCCAGACCGCGCCGCTACCCCGGTCCACCTGCCACAGGAACGCCGTCGGCGGGTTCCCGCTCAGCGCCTCGAGACTGTAGGTGGCCAGCGGGATGCCGCCGTTCGCGACGGTGTCGCGGTTCGCCGCGATGCTGCCGGTCCAAGCGGCGGGCGTGGCCTGCAGCGTGTCGCGGCCGAGGTAGGAGCGCGTCGGCGGGGCGACGAAGGACGGCCAATCCGGCTGGTACTCCGGGCGCTGGGTGCCGGGCCGGGCCCGGGTGACGACCGGCGGCTCGGTCTCGATCGACGTGTCGGTGCCGGCGACGTGGGCGTCGAACCAGCGGTAGACCGACGTCCAGGTGTCGCTGGGCAGGCCCAGCAGGCCGCCGGACTCGGACGCGGCGTGGTCGCCCGGCACGAACTCGGCCCGCTTCGGACCGGCGAGTCCTTGATAGAAGTCGGCCAGCTGGCCGGGCTGGAAGACCGTCTCGCTCCAGGTCTGGACGGCCAGCACGGCCGGGTGGTTCGCGTTGATCCGGTCCAGGTAGGACGACGGTGAGCGCGGCCGGGACCAGTCGATCACGGCCTGGGAATCGGCGTCGGAGATCGCCGGTTCGAGGAACTTGTTCAGCATCGTGTCGGTCTCGGGGCTGAGAGTGCCGTTGGCCTTGCCCGACAGGTAGAGCACGAGCCCGGCGAGGCCGTGGCGGGTGTCGTTCTGGGTCAGCGAGGCGACCAGGTCCGCCCAGCCGCTGAGCGAGGCGACGGCCTTGATCCGCGCGTCGAACCCGGCCGCGATCAGGCCGATCCCGGCGCCGTAGGACACCCCGCCGACGCCGATCCGGGCCGGGTCGGCGGCCGTGTGGGCCAGCGTCCAGTCGATGACCGTGGAGACGTCGGTGATGTCGTCGGGCCCGGCCACCTCGACCGCTCCCCCGGATTCGCCGAACCCGCGCGCGCCGTAGGAGATCACCACGTAACCGCGGTTCGCCAGGTCCCGGGCCGGGACGAGGTTCTGCGTGCGGCCACCGCCCCAGGCGCCGATCAGGACGGCGAGCGGGTGCGGACCGGGGGACGACGGCTGCATCACCATGGCGCCGAGCGTGATGCCCCCGGCCGCGGGCACGTCGGCGAAAGTGGTGGCGAATCCCTCGCTCGCCGCGACGCCCGGGAAAAGCGCGGTGGTCACGGCGATGACCGTGGCGGCCGCACCGGCGCGAATCATTTCGGCGGTCTCCTTTCACCGGGGTGGTTTCCGGAAAACAACCACGCCGTGGAATCGGATCAATGGTCGCTCGAGGTCAGGACTTCGCGCTTGTCATCCGGCGCCGGAATTGTGCGGGAACGGTGCTCACGCGGACGCAACCGCCGTGGGAACCACCAGTTCGCCTCGCCGAGCCGGACCATCACGGCCGGCACGAGCAGGCAGCGGATCAGCACGGCGTCCAGCAGCACGGCGGCCGTCAGCCCGACGCCGGCTTCCCGCACCACCCGCGCGTCCACGAACGCGAACGAGACGAACACCAGCGCCATGATCAGCGCGGCCGCGGTGATGGTCCGCCCGGTCGAAACGAGCCCTTCGACGATCGCGCCGCGGGTGTCCGCCCCGCGACGCCACTCCTCCTGGATCCGCGCGATGAGGAAGACCTCGTAGTCCATCGACAGCCCGAACAGGCCCGCGAACAGGAACACCGGCAGGTACGGCTCGACGGGCGCGCCGAACACCCAGACCACCACGCCGGTGGTCGCGGCGGCGGTGAGCAGGTTCATCACCGCCGCGGTCAGCGGGATCGGGACGCTGCGGAACACCCAGGCGAGCACCAGCACCGAGATGCCGACGACGCTGAGCAGGAACAGCGGCAGCCGCCCGGTGATCGCGGCGGAGAAGTCGGCCTGGGTGGCCACGACGCCGCCGAGGTGGACGTCCGGCCCGGCGACCGCGCGCAGCCAGCCGAGCAGGCCGGCGGTGGCGGGGTCGTCCGGCGCGGTCCGCGGCACCACCGTCAGCACCGCGACGGGCCCGGGCAGGTAGCCCGGCGGGCCGACGTCGGCCCGGGTGAGCACGGTCTGGCGCAGCGTCTCCGCCGAGGCGCGGTCGAGGCGGCCGACCAGGAGGATCGGGCCGTTCGCGCCCGGCCCGAAGCCGTCTTCGAGCAGTTCCGCGGCGACCTTCGTGACGCTGCCCGGCGGGTCCAGCTCCGCGCCCGGCACGCCGAGCCGCAGGCCGGCCATCGGCAGCGAGAGCACGGCGACGACCAGGACGGCGGCGGCCGCGTAGGGCGCCGGCCGGGCGGTCACCGACGTCGCCAGCCGGGTCCAGAGCCCGCCGCGACGGGCCGGGCGGACGCGCATCCGCAGGCCGGCCATCGGCAGCGAGAGCACGGCGACGACCAGGACGGCGGCGGCCGCGTAGGGCGCCGGCCGGGCGGTCACCGACGTCGCCAGCCGGGTCCAGAGCCCGCCGGGACGGATCGGGCGGACGCGCATCCGCCGGCCGAGCAGCCGCAGCAACGCCGGGAGCAACGTCAGAGCGGCGAACATCGTCAGGAGCACGGAAACCGCGGCGGCGACGGCGATCCCGTCGAGGAACGCCATCCCGACGGTGAGCATGCCGAACAGCGACACGCACACGGTCACCCCGGCGAAGACCACGCTCCGGCACGACGTCCTCGCCGCGGCCGCGAGCGCCTGTTCGGCGGCCAGGCCGTCCTGGATCCCCTGCCGGTAACGGGTGAGGACGAACAGCGCGTAGTCCACGCCGACGCCGAGCCCGAGCAGGGCGGCGATCTCGGTGCTGATCTTCGGGACGGTCATGACGTGCGACAGCAGCGCGACCACGGCGAGGGCGCAGCCCACCGACGCCGACGCCGTGAGGACCGGGAGCAGCACGCAGGTCAGCGAGCCGAACGCCACCAGCAGCACGACCGCGGCGGCCACCAGCCCGATCCCGGCGTTGCCGAGATTCGGCGCGGCCGCGGTCATCGCGGCGAGCGGCCCGGACGCCCCGGCCGTCACGCCCGCGTCGCGCACGACACCGGCGAACTCGTCGGCCACCGCCTGGCCCAGCGCGTCGGCCTCGGCGTCGAACCGGACGTCCAGCACGGTCACGCGGTGGCCGTCCGACACCGGCCCCGGATCGACCGAGACGACGTGCGGCACGGTCCGCAGCCGGCTCGCGAGCGCGTCGACCCGGGTGTGGTCGGCCGACCGGACGACGACGCGCTCCTGATCCCCGGCCCCGCGCAGCAGCTCCGCCGCCACCGAGCTGTCCGCCGCGGGCAGGGCGACCGTGTCGCGGTAGGCGACCCCGGTGTGCACCGCGCCGAAGACGAGCACGCCGAGCGCGGCCAGCCACAGGGCGACGACCCACGGGGCCCGCCGGAAGCACCACGCCACGAGCGCCGCCATCCTGTCCTCCCCGGTCGTGAGCAGCGGAAACAGGCTGATCACGCTAACAACCGGGGCGCGGGCGAAGATACCGTCCGAGCTCACAAATCGGCCCGGGAAACCCCGTCCGGACGTGAGTGTTGCCCCGCCCGGGGACTTTGTCGGATGGTGACAAGTTCTCCGCTCCGGGTCTTCGCGATACGACAGGGCCTCACCCGCGCACAAGATCAACGGTTGCCAAATCGGACCGCGTGTGAGTACATGGCGTGCGCGTCTGGTGCCGGAGCGTCAGGCGCCACGTGAGCACGCGGTGTGTCACGCGGACTTCACCGGAGAAGTCGCCGCCGTCGTGCGGCAAGGGGTGACCAGTGACGCGGACGACCGGAGAGCGGACGGTTTCGCACGGCGTGGAGCACCTGGTCCCGCAACCGCGCAACGCCGGCCAGGCCCGGCGGCTCTGGGGCTCCCTGCCGCCCGAGATCGCACGGCGGTTCCGGCCGCACGCCGACCCGGTCGCGCGGCGGATCCTCGAGGAGATCCAGCGGGCCGTGCCCGAGTACGCCAAGCCCCTCGAAGGCGAGTTCGGCAAGGTGATCGTGCTCGCGATCGAGCGGGCGGTCGTCAGCTGCATCGACACCGTCGAAGAGCGGGAGTCCACACAGGACGACTGGCCGAAGCTGTTCGTCGAGGTCGGCAAGCGGGTGTACCACGACGGCGGGAGCCTGAACTCGCTGCAGGCCGCCTACCGGGCGGGCGGGCGCGCCGCGTGGCGCTACGTCTCGCAGTTCGGTCAGGTCCACCGGCTCCCGGCGGCGTTCCTCTGCGTCGGCGCGGAGGCCATCTTCGCTTACGTTGACGAGATTTCGTCCTATTCGGTGCAGGGCTACACC
The DNA here is from genome assembly GCF_043197175.1 of Amycolatopsis sp. NPDC049252. Taxonomy (NCBI): domain Bacteria; kingdom Bacillati; phylum Actinomycetota; class Actinomycetes; order Pseudonocardiales; family Pseudonocardiaceae; genus Amycolatopsis; species Amycolatopsis sp. NPDC049252. The sequence goes on along the minus strand of NZ_JBICSQ010000029.1, from coordinate 45,942 downwards.
CTCGCGCAGGCGCGGGCGACGGGCACGCTCGAACGACGGCGCAGACGGCTGCTCGAACTGCTCCTGGCCACCCCGGCGTCCGCACCGGCCACGGTGGCGACGACGGCGAAGGCCGCGAAGTGGGAGATCCCGGAGTGGGTCACCGTCGTCGTGCTCGAACCCCGTGACGAGCAGCACCCGCCGGCCGCGCCCCGGCTGCCCGACGACGTGCTGCTCGACCTCGAAGGCAGCGAGCCCTGCCTGCTGACCCCGGACCCGGACCGCGACCTGCCCGCGCTCGAAGGACGGCTGCCGGGCTGGCGGGCCGCGGTCGGCCCGCGTGTCCGGCCGGCCGAAGCGGCGACCTCCCGGCACTGGGCCCGCAGCACCCTGGACCTCGTCCGGCGCGGCCTCGTCGAGGACCGGGCGGTGACCCGCACCGCGGACCACCTCTCGACGCTCTGGCTGCTGCAGGACCGGTTCCTGCTCGACCGGCTGTCCGACAAGGTGCTCGCGCCGTTCGCGTCCCTCACGGTCAAGCAGCAGATCAGGTTGGCCGAAACGCTGCTGAGCTGGCTGGAGCACAACGGGAACACCCCGGACATCGCCCAGGCGCTCGGTATCCACCCGCAGACGGTGCGCTACCGCGTCGGACAGCTGACCGGCCTGTTCGGCGACCGCCTCGCGGACCCGCTGCAGCGGCTGGAGATGCAGATGGCGCTGCGCGCCCACCAGCTCCTCGGCACCCGCCCGCCGGAGGAGTCCCCCGACGACGAACCGTGATCGGCCCGGCCCTTGCGCCATTCGGCGCAGCCGCTCGTTACGCTCCAGGGCATGCCTGACACGCAGTACGAAGACCTGCTCCGCCACGTGCTCGCCACCGGCGCCCGCAAAGCGGACCGCACCGGCACCGGCACGCGGTCGATCTTCGGCCACCAGCTGCGCTACCGGCTGTCCGACGGCTTCCCGCTGATCACCACGAAAAAGGTCCACTTCCGCTCGATCGCCTACGAGCTGCTCTGGTTCCTGCGCGGCGACTCGAACGTCACGTGGCTGCAGGAGAACGGCGTCACGATCTGGGACGAGTGGGCCGCGCCGGACGGCGAGCTCGGCCCGGTCTACGGCGTCCAGTGGCGGTCGTGGCCGACCCCGGACGGCGGGCACGTCGACCAGATCGCCGAGGTGCTGCGCACGCTGCGCGAGAACCCCGACTCGCGGCGGATCATCGTGTCCGCGTGGAACGTCGGCGACATCCCGCGGATGGCGCTGCCGCCGTGCCACGCGTTCTTCCAGTTCTACGTCGCCGACGGCGAGCTCTCCTGCCAGCTCTACCAGCGCAGCGCGGACCTGTTCCTCGGCGTGCCGTTCAACATCGCGAGCTACGCGCTGCTGACGCACATGATCGCCGAGCAGGCCGGCCTCGGCGTCGGTGACTTCGTCTGGACGGGCGGCGACTGCCACGTCTACGACAACCACGTCGAGCAGGTCCGGACCCAGCTCGCCCGCGACGCGCGGCCGTTCCCCAGGCTGAGCCTGCGGCCGGCGGGCAGCCTGTTCGACTACACCTACGACGACATCACCGTCGAAGGCTACGACCCGCACCCGGGCATCAAGGCGCCGGTGGCGGTGTGATCGGGCTCGTCTGGGCCCAGTCGGCCGGGGGCGTCATCGGCCGCGACGGCACGCTCCCCTGGCACCTGCCGGAGGACCTGAAGCACTTCCGCACCCTGACCGCGGGCGCGACCGTCCTCATGGGACGCCGGACGTGGGAGTCGCTGCCGCCGCGGTTCCGGCCGCTGCCGGGCCGGCGCAACCTCGTGCTGTCGGGCACGCCGCAGGACGGCGCCGAGACGTTCCCCGGCCTGGAGCAGGCCCTGGCCGCGGCGGCCGGGGACGTCTGGGTGATCGGCGGCGCGGCGGTGTACCGGGCGGCGTTGCCGTTCGCGGACCGGATCGTCGTCACCGAGCTGCAGGAGTCCTTCGACGGCGACACCTTCGCACCGGACGTGGGCCGCCCGCCGGACGCCACCGGGGCGTGGCTGGCGTCCTCGACCGGGCTGCACTACCGATTCCTGACCTGGGGCTAGCGGGGCCGGCCCGCGTCGCCGCTCGCGCACCAGAGCGCGGTCGGCTTGAGGAGCGCGAGGGTCAGTGTCGCCCCGGCCGGCAGGAGCACCAGCAGCAGGCCGACGATCGCGCCGCCGAGGTACACGCCACCGACGCCGCTGCCCAGGTGCCAGAGGCCGGCCGCGTTGAGCACCACCGACAGGACGGTCACCAGGATGGCGAGCCCGCTGCCGGCGATGGTGAGCACGCGCCCCGCCGGCTTGCGCAGGAACAGCAGGATGCCGCCCGGCAGCAGCGTCCCGACGAGCAGCACGACCTCGACCAGGTCGAGGAGGTTCTGCCAGTACAAGCCGGGGATGTTCACCAGCACCGCGATGCTGCCGATCAGGGCGAGCAGGTAGAACAGCCCGCCCAGCACCGCGAGCACGCCCGCGGTGATCGCGGTGGCCCCGCTCGGCTTCGGCGGCTGCATCCCGTACCCCGGCGCCGGGTAGGGCGCCTGCGGGTAGGGCTGGCCGGGGTACGGCTGCGCCGGGAAGCCACCCGACGGCGCCGGGTACGGCTGCTGCCCCGGATAAGGCTGCTGCCCCGGGTAGGGCTGCTGGCCCGGGTACGGTGGCTGGCCGGGATTCGGCGGGTACGTCATGGCGACCTCGGATTCGACGGGTTTCGACGGACCGCCCCCCAACGGTGCGCCACCTCCCGTCGGCGGCTACGGCCGAGGTCAAGCCTCTCATGCGCGCTCCGGCCGCCGAAGCCGGTCGTCAGCCGGGGAGCTGCCGGCTGGAGACGTACCGCTCCCGGAACCGGAGGTTCTCGGCCGGCCAGCGGGTCAAAGCCGGGTGGGCCTTCGGGCAGAAGCCGCGGTCGTACGCGGCCGGGGTCACTCGCCAGCTGACTGGTCAGCAGGTCTTCGGCTGCCCATCGGGTCGTGCAGGACGTAGGTGTGCTTCCTGCTCTTCGGCATCCGGTCCGTGCCGCTGCCGGTCGTCGTGCTCGCGTTCGGCCTCGGCCTGATGTCCGGACCGCAGGCCGCGGCCTAGGGCGAGCTGTTCCCGGCCACGATCCGCTACAGCGGCGTGTCGTTCGCCTACGCCTTCGGGGCGGTGCTCGGCGGCAACGCGCTGGTCACCGATGAAGGCCATCCGCCCGTGGCGACACCGGGCTCCCGGCGCGAACCGGAAATCGAACCGATCCAATTCCCGCCCATTCCTGGACCTTTTCCAGACTTCTCGAGAGCCGGTTTCCGCACGTCACCGGGGGTCGAGTTCGTCCGCCAGCGTCGCGTCGACCTTCGCCGCGGCCCGGCGCAGCGCGCGGCGCGCCACGGCGAACAGGGCCAGCGCGGCCACGGTGCCGACCATCGCCCAGGTGCTGCCGCCGTCGTCGGCGGGGACCACCGCGCAGGTGACCAAAGCCAGCAGCAGCCAGCGGTTCCGGTCGTCCACCCGGATCCGGGGGCGGCGGGCAGCGCGACCTCGCGCGATCGGGAACGCATGGTCAGGAACACCCATCAGCGTCGGCCTCCCGTCGATGATCCGCCTCGACACGAGGTCACGGATCGCAGCTATCTGACTTCCGAACAGTCGATCTACACACCATGAGAGTTACAAATTTTGGCCGCAATAACTCAAAGCAATCAGTGATCCACCCGAAAGAGTGACGCTTCGACGTATTCGACGCTTATTCTCCGCAAGTCAAAAACGGATTCACATTCAGTCGGTCAGCACACTCACGTCGTAGTGACGGGCGACCGCCCGGTTGTAGCGGGCGAACGACTCCCCGATCACCCGCAGGTCCTCCTCCGGCACGCCCGCGAACATGGCGGCCAGGTTGTCCCGGCGGCGGTCGTGGACCCGGCGGGCGCGCACGCGGCCCTCCTCCGTCGCCACGACGATGCTCCGGCGGCGGTCGTCGGTCGCCGGGGTCCGCTCGACCAGGCCGGCGAGCGTCATCGCCGACACCTGACGGCCCACCGTGGACGGGTCCAGGCCGAGCTTCGTCGCCAGAGTGGTGATGTCCGCCGGCCCCGTCACCTCCAGGGTGCGCAGCAGCAGGTACCCGGCGCGATCGACCTCGTCGTAGATGTCGGTCCGGCGGCTGAGCAGCTCGAAGTTGCGCACCATGACCGCGGTGTGCGCCTCGATGAGGTCGAGCGCGTCCATCCGCAGAACCTACCTTCCGGCCGATTGCCCGGCCGCCCGGCATATCGGTACCATACCGGTAATTATCGGCATGATACCGATATCGGCGACCGGGGGTAGGGGAAATCACTCGGATGGGACGCGCGTCGGCGGCGGTGCACCGGATCAGGGACAGGGCGATGGGCTCCGACCCGGGGATGACCCGGCTGCAGAGCGCCGTTTCGGCGGCTGTCGCGATGACGACCGGGCTGGCCGTCGAGTACCTCTTCGCGACGCTGACCGGGGCCGGGCCCCAGGCCACGCTGGTCGCGGTGCTGCTCGGCGCGATCACCGCGATGATGGGCTCGATGGCGCTCACCGGCGGCGGCGCGTGGCCCAAGGTCCGCACCGCCGCGCTGTTCCCCGTCGCGATGGGGCTCGGGATGGCGCTCGGCATCGCGGTCGCGCCGCACACCGACCTGATGCTCGGCGTGTTCGTCGTCGTGATGTTCACCGCCGTGTTCGTCCGGCGCTTCGGCATCCCGTTCTTCTTCTACGGCTTCATGGTCTGGATGGGCTACTTCTTCGCCGCGTTCCTGCACGCGACGCTCCAAGTGCTGCCCGCCATGCTGCTCGCCGTGGTGATCGCGAGCGCCTGGGTGCTGGTGCTGTGCCTGACCGTCCTGCGCGGCAACCCCGGCCGGACGCTCGCCCGCACGCGCCGCGCGTTCGGCGCCCGGGCCCGCGCGGTCGTCCGGCTCTGCGCGACCCTGCTCGCGGACGGCCCGAGCGAGCAGCTCACCCGGCGGATCCACGCGGCGCAGGCCCGGCTCGCCGAGTCCGCGCTGATGGTCGAGGCGTGGTCGGCCGAGGTCACGGTGCTCCCGGGCGGCGTCTCGGCGGCGGCCGTCCGCCGCACGACGATGGACGCGCAGCTGGCGATCGACCTGCTCGTCACCGCCTGCGCGCAGCTCGGCTCCGAGCCGGAGCCGGCCGGCCGCGCGGCGAGCGTGCTCGACCTGTTCGCCCGGCACGACTACGACGCGGCCGGGCAGGCGGCCCAGACGCTCCTCGCGCGGGCGGGCACCGCCCCCGTGCGGCTGGTGGCCGTGGCCGTCACCGACTACCTCGGCGTCGTCCGCCGCGCGGATCGTGACGGCCTCGCCGACACCGGCGAGTTCGAGCCCGCGGTGACGATCGCGATGGGCGCGCTGCCCGGCTCCGCCGCCGCGGCCGGCGACGTCGAACCCCGCGGCCGCGCGTGGAACCCGTTGCGGCGCCTCGACTTCACCACCCGTCAGGCCGTGCAGGTGGCCGTGGCGGGCGGGCTCGCGATCGTGCTCGGGCGGCTGCTGTCCGAGCAGCGCTACTACTGGGCGGTGATCGCCGCGTTCGTCGCGTTCACCGGCACCGCGACCCGCTCGGAGGTGTTCCTCAAGTCGGTCAACCGCGTCGTGGGCACCCTGGTCGGGCTGGGCGCGGGCATCGGGCTCGCGCACCTGACGGCCGGGCACCCGGCGGCGGTCGTCGCGGTGATCATCGGCAGCATGTTCTGTGGCTTCTACCTGCAACGGCTGTCGTACGCCTACATGATCTTCTTCGTCACGATCATGGTGAGCCAGCTCTACAGCGTGCTCAACGAGTTCTCCGCCGGCCTGCTCGTCCTGCGGCTGGAGGAGACGGCGATCGGTGCGGCCGTCGGCGTCGGCGTCGGCCTGGTGCTGACGCCGCTGAGCACCCGCGACACCGTCCGCACCACCGAACGCGCCCTCGCCCGCACCCTGGGCGAGCTGCTGAACGCCACGGCGGACCGGTTCGAAGGTCACGCCGGAACCGCCGACCTGGACGCCAAGGTCCGGGTCCTGGACAACGACCTCCGCCAGCTGCGGCTGGTGGCCGCGCCGCTCGTGGCCGCGGTGCCGTGGGGCGGCGGTTCCCGCACCACCCGCCACCGGCTGATGCTGGCCGCCACGCTGGTGCAGCACACCCACCGGCTGGTCGCCGTCCTGCGCCGCGGCCGCGCGAACGACCGGTCCCTGGCCGGGCCCGCCCGCGCGCTGGCCGACGTCGCGGCCGACGTCGCCGACCCCGGCGAAACGGACCTGGTCACCCTGCTGGGACTCGCGGAAACCGCCCTCACGCAGCAGTGCTCCCCCGCGGACGAGCCCGTCCTGATCGAGCTGATCCACCTGCGCCGGCTGCTGCACGAGATCGCCACCGGCGACGAGCCGGGCCTGCTCGCCGAGCCGGCGCCGCTGTGCGTCACCGAGATCCGCGGCCACGTCCACGGTGCGACCGGGTCACCGCTGTCCGGGGCCACCCTGACCCTGGTCGACGCGCACGGCCACCAGACCGCGCGGGCGACGTCGGCGACCGACGGCGCCTTCACGCTGCAGGCCCCGCGGGCGGGCTCCTACGTCCTGATCACGGCGGCGGACCGGCACGGGCCGTCGGCTTCGACGGTCCTGGCGCACCGCGGGCGCGGTGTGGTGCAGGACATCTGGCTCACGGCGCGCCGGCAGTGCCACCGCCCGGACGTCCGGCTCCGCTGAGTGCCGGGCCGATCCAGCGGCGGACGAGCGCCCGCAGGCCGTCGTCGCCGAGCTCCGGTGTCGTGGGGTACTGCAGGAAGGACATGAAGAGCCGCATCAGGATCTCGGCGAGCCCCTCGAGGTCCTCGTCGGTGGTGACGCCGGCGGCGGCCCAGTCGACCGGCACGTTGGCCAGGATCCGCGCGCCGAACGAGAAGGCCAGCGGCGAGATCACGCCGTCGGTGAAGAAGTCCGCCTCGCCCGCCTGCAGGAGCAGGCCGAGGTAGGGCTCGCCCGGGACGGTCCGGACGGCGAACACGACGGACTCCACCGCGGCTTCGGCGGCGCTGCCGAACGAGGCGAGGTGACGTTCCATCCGCCGGGCGAACTCCTCGACGCCGGCCAGGCCGACCGCGCGCAGGATGTCCTTCAGCCCCGGGAAATAGCGGTAGACGGTCTGCCGGGTCACCCCGGCCTCGGCGGCGACGTCGGAGAGGCTGGTCTTGGCGAGCCCGGCGCGGTCGAGGCACGCGGTCGCCGCCTCGACGATCCGGCGGCGTGCCTCGTCCTCGGTACCGGGCGGGTTGCCCCGCCAGCCGTGAAACCCCATGCGGCCCATCTTCCCCGAGCCCGCTCAGACGGGAGCAGGTGCCTCGCGCCGGGCGCGGTGGAGCGCGGCCAGCACCAGGCCGGCCCCGGCGAAGCAGGCGAGCGCGTACGGCCCGCTGCCGATCGGGGTGCCGTCCCGGGTGACGCCGTCCTCAGCGCCGAGGTACGCGGGCAGGGCGCCGATCCAGAACACCGCCAGCATTCCCAGGTAGACGGCCGGATAGATCCGCACGAAGGCGGACAGGGGTTCGGGTTCCCGCCGGTGCGCCAGGAGGATCCCGGCGCCGGCCAGCCAGACGAGGGCCAGCTCGGCGCCGAGGATCCAGGCCTGCGCGGTGGTGTTCGTGCCGGCCAGGCTCGACGGGATGCCCGCGATCGCCATGGTCGGCGGGGTGAGCACGCCCGCCACCAGGACGCGCCACACCAGCGACCAGCCGCGGCGCGGGCGGCCGCCGACCAGCTTCACGACGAGCCAGGTCATGGCCGCCATCGAGACGGACGCGAACAGCAGCATGCTGTTCATCGGCACCGAAGCCAGCGCCGGGTGGTTGACGAGCTGGTTGCCCGGGTTCCAGGCCCACCACCTCAGCTGCGGGCCGAGCTGGTCGAAGACCTCGTAGAACACCTGGCACACGAAGGCGACGGCCACCGAGGCGACCAGCGGGCCCCGGCCGCGGAAGATCCCGAGCGTCCGCACGAGCTCGTAGGCGACCTGGCTGATCATCGGGTAGAACGCGACGATGTAGAGCGGCAGCCGGTCCCCCATGAACTGCACGGTGAACAGGTTGTGGGCGAAGATGAAGCCGTACAGCTTGTCGAGGCCGAACCACTCCGGGAAGTACAGCGGCGGCTCGGTGACGAAAAGGTAGACCAGCGATGTGAACCACAGCGCCAGGTTGACCGGATCGCCCGCGCGGTGACGGCGGATCGCGTGCACCAGAGCGAAAATCGCACCGGCGACGACGAGCACCTCGAGCAGCGGCATCGTCCAGTGCGCGAGGTCCCACGGCCGGCGAACCGAGACCACCGGGGCGACGTCGTGGCAGTCGAAGCCGAGGCCGCGGGTGACGGCGTCGGCGTCCGGCCCGCACCCGTCGCTCATCGCGCGGCGGCGGTGGTCGCGGCCGGTGAGTAGTCCGTGGCCGGCGGCTCGGCGCGGGGGTCGAACCCGAAGGGCACGCGGTGCTTCCCCAGCGCCGCGCGGACGCGGTAGCGCACGAGCCCCGCGAGCACGCGCGGGTTGCGCAGCATCTCCCCCAGCGACTCGTCGAGGTTGAACACCTTCGCGAAGTGCTCGTCGACCACGTCGTACTCCCGCGCGGCGCCGACGACGAGGCTGAACGCCGGGCCGGACACGGCCGCGAGCAGCCGGCGCCGCCACTCGGGCGGCTTCTCCGTGCCCACCGCGCACTCGTACCCCTGGTCCCGGGCCATCGCCAGCGACCAGGGCACGCCGAGCAGCTTGCGCTGCGCCTGGAAGAACCCCGCGGAGAACGCCGCGTCGAGCCGGCTCGCGCGATCGAGGTGCTCGCGCAGCAGCAGCGCCGAGCCCGCCGCGGAGCTGATGCCCTGGGCGTAGAACGGGTTGAACGCGCAGATCGAGTCGCCGACGAACACCAGCCCCCGCGGCGGGCTCGCCCAGCGGTCGTAGCGCCGCCACTTGTTGCCGGTCGAGCGGGTCAGGTGGACCTCGGAGGTGGGCGCGCACCGGTCCATCGCGGCGGCGAACAACGGCGTGCGCACCCGGCGGGCCGTCTCGGCGAAGGTGTCGGTGGTGCGCGGCATCTCCAGGCCCCACGAGCCCATGCAGGCGATGACGCGGTTGCCCTCGATCGGGAAGAAGTTGACCAGGAACTCGTGCTCGGCGGGGTGTTCGCCCTTGTCCGGGGTCGGCATGATCACCAGGTGCCGCCACCACCACGACGCGGGCCGCTCCGCGGGCAGGTCGTACCAGCGTGAGGTGTAGGTGACCTTGGCGTCGAGCGTGCGCACCTCAGGCTCGGGCCAGCCGGCCGCGACCAGCCAGCCGCCGACGGCGGACCCGCGGCCCATCGCGTCCACCACGAAGTCGGCCTCGAGGTGCTCGTCGCCGTCCGGGGTCGAGAAGTCGACACCGGCGACCCGGCCGTCCCGCGCGGTCAGGCCGGTCACCGCGACACCCTCGCGGATGACGACGTTCGCCAGGTCCCGCGCCTTGTCGCGCAGCACCCGCTCGATGAGGATCCGTGAGCCGTAGATCATCGTCATCGCGCTGCGCTTGCGCGCCGACCAGCCCTCCCCGTCCAGGTAGGCGGCGTCCATGGACGGCATCAGGTGCAGCCCGCCCGCGGCGACGAGGTCGTCCTCGAAACCCGGGAACAGCGCCCCGATCGCCCGGCGGCCCGAGTTCAGCAGGAAGTGCGGGTGCTTGCTCTGCGGCACGCCGCGGCGGTGCGCGGCCCCGGCCGGGAGCTCGTCGCGTTCCAGCACCAGCACCTCGTCGAAGTGCGGAGCGAGCGCCCCGGCGGTGCACAGGCCGGCGGCGCTGCCGCCCAGGACGACGGCGGTCTTGCCGAGCCGCATGCGGACCACTCCCCACGTCATTCATACAACGTGACGACGAATGTATGAATGAGGCGGGCAGCGTGTCAAGGACGGCGCGGCCTCAGCGCGTCAGTGTCCTGATCATCGGAATGTCCTTTCCGGACAGTCAGCTCGCCGGGACGTTCTTGTCCTTCTGCCCGTTGTGGGCCCGGTCCACGATCGGACTGCGTGAAGGCGGCGTTGCCCACGAACAGCACTTGACGAAGCCCCGGGAACGGGCGCTCACATCCCGGGGCCGGGCAGGGTGTAGTGCACGGTCGGGAAGACCCGGGACGACCCGACCGGCACGGCGATCCTCGTGCCGTCGGCGCGCACCTTGAAGACGACCTTCGTGACGATCAGGCTCGTCGGCCGTTCGCTGCGGACGACCCGGCCCGGCCGGGCCGCGGCTCCGCCGGTGGCCGCGGCGGGCGCGGTCAACGTCGTGGCCATCGTGAGCGTGATCCCGGCGGCCGCCGCTCCGGCCCGCAGGGCTCTGCACGTGAACGCCATCAGCGTTCCCCTCTTCGCTGGTTCCCACCGCGAAACAGCCGGTTCCCCCCTGGAACCCGCAGGATTCACCATAGTTGATGAGCCCAGCGGACAACATAAACAGAGAAAAATCGGACTGTCAACTGACGTTGATCGTCATTCCCTTGTTGGCTTCACGCCAGCTAATGGGCTGCGTATAGTTGCCGGTATGGCTGAGCACACCCTCGCCGCGAAGCTGGACCACCTGTTCGGCGTGGTCCGCCCGGCCGGGGGCGACGAGTACTCGTTCGAGCAGGTCGCGGACGCGATCCGGGCGCGGGGCGGCCCGACGATCTCGGCGACCTACCTGTGGCAGCTGCGCAAGGGCCTGCGGGACAACCCCACCAAACGGCACCTGGAGGCCCTGGCGGGGTTTTTCGGCGTCCCGGCCGCCTATTTCTTCGACGAGGGGGAAGCCGAGCGCATCGACGCCGAGCTCACGCTGCTCAGCGCGTTGCGGGAGGCGCCCGTCCGGCAGATCGCGCTGCGGGCCCGCGGGCTGTCGCCGAAGAGCCTGGAGACGATCAGCGACATGGTCGACCGGGTCCGCGAGCTCGAAGGCCTGCCCGAGCCGCCGGGTGACGCGGACCGATGAGCCGGTCCGGCCGGCGACGGGTCCGGCGCCGCTGCGACGCGGTGCTGCGGCAGCTGTCGCTGCCTGCCCCGTTCGACGTGCGCACCCTCTGCGACGGGCTCGCGGCCCGCCGAGGCCGCCCGATCCGGCTGGTGCCGCTGCCCGGGCTGACCGACGTGTGCGGGCTCTGGATCGCCACCGACACCACCGACTTCATCGGCTACGAGCAGCACACGACCCCGCCGCACCAGGACCACATCGTGCTGCACGAGATCGGCCACATGCTGTGCGAGCACTACCCGGTCTCGGTCACCCCGGCCGAGCAGGCCCGGCTGCTGCTGCCCAGCCTGGACCCCGCCATGGTGCGCCGCGTCCTGGGCCGGACCGGCTACACGAGCGTCGAGGAGCAGGAGGCGGAGATCTTCGCCTCCCTGGTCGGCGGGCGCGCGGAGTTCGCGCGCACGAGCGACCCGCTCACCGACCGGCTCCGCTCGGCCCTCGACGACGGCGGCGCGCATGGCTGAGCTCCTGCGCCGCTACGGCCCCGCCCTGCTGGCGTGGGTCGTGGTCCTCTGCCTGCGCCCCGGCCCCGCTCCCGGCCGGCGGCTGGTGCGGCTGTGCGTGCTCGGGCTGGCGGTGTCCCAGACCGCGCTGACCCCCGGTTTCGACGCCCTGGTGCACGTGTTCGGCTTCAGCGACCTCGAGCGGCTGATCGGCCACCTCGGCATGCTCGTCGCCGTCTGGGCCGGCGCCGAGACCATGCTGCGGCTGCACGGCTTCGACGCCCAGGCCCGCTGGCAGACCGCGTGGTCGATCTTCTCGGGGGTGGCGATGTGCGTGGTGTTCGCCGCGACGCCGAACCTGCTCCCGCAGTCGCCGTGGGTGCTGGAGTACTGCGTCGTCTACGCCTTCGCCGTGCTGCCCGGGTACCTGATCGTCTCGGGGGTGTGCCTGCGGGTCGCGCGGGCGACGCCGGACCGCGTGCTGCGCACCGGCCTCGGGCTGGTCGTCGCCGGCGCCGTGGCCGCCGCGCTCTACATGGTGTCGCGCACGCTCGTCGCCTTCGACACCTCCGACCGCACGTCCGTCACGTTCGCCTTCGGCCGCGGTTTCCTGCTGAGCAAGGCCCTCCCGACGGGCGCGCACGTCCTGGTCCTGACCGGCGTCGCCCTGCCCGCGTTCGCCAGCTGGCTGCGCCGCCGGCGCCAGTACCGCCGGCTCGCGCCGCTGTGGCTCGCGCTGTACCGGGCCGAGCCCGCGATCGCGCTGGAACCACCCGGGCTCCTCGGTTCCCTGTTCCCGTCCCGGCTCCGCGGTTACCGCCAGGTCATCGAGATCCGCGACGGCCTGCTCGCGCTGCGTCCCCACCGCCCCGACGCCCCGCCGGAGCTGAACGGCCCGCAGGCGGAGGCGGCCATCATCGCGGCCGCCCTGCACGCCCGCGCCACCGGCTCGCCGCCGCTGTCCTCCCCCGCGCCGCTGCCCGGCGGCCACGACCTCGCCAGCGACGTCGAGTTCCTGTGCCTGCTCGCGGACGCCTTCCGGGAACACCGGACCACCTCGCCGGCCGTGCCATGACTCGGACGACCGGGCCGCCCTGCTACCTCGGCGGCGCCTGACACCCTCGATCGGTGGTGGCTCCACCGGCTACAGTGACGATCAGCGTGCACGTCCTGGGGAGGAAGCGAGCGGCCCATGCCGGTCATCTCCCCCACCCGAGCGATGGAACGCTGGACCGTCCGGGTCGACGGCACCGAAGCCGTCTTCAGCTGCGCGCCGCTCGTCGAGGACCACACCGCCGCCCGCGCGCTGCCGAGGGTGTGGGCCGGACGCGGCCTGGGCGTCGCGGACGTCGACCTGCCCGGCCTGATCGCCGCGCTCGGCGAGGTGATGAAGGCCCCGGCGTACTGGCGGGGCCGCACTCCCGGCAGCCACCAGCCCGGCACCGCCCCCGCGTGGTCCCGGCCGCGGCGGGATCCCGAAGACGGGTTCGTCTACCTCAGCGGGCCGTGCGGCCACGACACGGGCGGCGCCGGCTACCGGCCCGTCTACAGCTTCGCCGTCGGCGTCGCCACTCTGCGCGACCTGCGCATCCGGCTGACCGCCTACCACCACGGGAACTGACCCGCTCGTCCATTGTGGACGAATGCGCGATCAGAACCAGTGCAGGCAGTGCGGGGCCCGCTCACCGCGGAAGAGGGCGTCGGCGAGAGTGGCCGCACCCGGGTGATGCGCCCGGACGTGCCCGGCACGCACGAGCACGCTCGGGGTGGTGCCGCCGAGGTAGACCGAACCCAGGTCGCTCACGTCCAGGGACAGGTCGGGCTCGCGGCCGGTCGGGACGCAGTCGGCCTTGCCGTCCCGGACGGTCAGCAGGTAGCGGCCGTGCTCGCCGAGCGCCGGGTCGTCGACGTCGAGGACGAGCTCGCCGTCGGTGAACCAGCCGCGCGCGGTCAGGGCCCGCGGGATGTCCAGCAGCCGCACCCAGAGCCAGTCGGTGTCGTCGCCGACCTCGCCGGCGCGGAAGTCCGCGAGCTGCCAGCGCAGCGGGTGCCCGGGCGGAACCTGCTTGAAGACGACCTTGGTGACCAGGTCGTGCCCGAGCACGAACCGGGCCAGGGCCGTGAAGACGGCGTCGTCGGTGGTGATGGTCTCGTCCACGGTCAGGGTGCCGTCGGTGACCGAGTAACTGGCGTACCCGTCCGGAACGCCGTCGGCGTCGCGGTGGAGGGCGACGAACCGCGGCGCCGGGGAAACCGGCGGCTGCCCCGCGCCCGACGCCCACCAGCGGTGCGGCCGGGACAGCGCGCCGGGCTGGGCGCGGCGGTAGCGGTCGTAGACGTCCTCCAGGAGCTCGGTGCACCCGTCGCGCCGCAGCAGCTCGACCGAGCCGCGCACGTCTTCGTGTGCCCGGGGAGCGGCGAAGGCGGCTCGGTGGCGTGGCACCGTCAGCCGGGACGTGTAGGTCGCCGGCCCGTACCCGAACCGGCGGTAGATCAGGGCCTCGGACGCGAGCAGCACGGAGAGGAACTCCCCGCGGGCCCGCAGGCCGGCGAGCTGGTGCCGCATCATCGCGGTGAGCACCCCCTGACGCCGGTGCGAAGGCAGGACACCGACACCGGTGACGCCCGCGACCGGGACGATGACCTCACCGGGCAGGGTGAGTTCGAAGGAGTACGCGCCCGTGGTGCCGACGGGCCGCCCGTCCGCCGTCACGGCGAGCAGGTTGCGGTCCATCTCGTACGCCGACCACCACGCCCCGGTGCCATCGGCCGGGGCCTCCCGAAAGCGAGCGAACGAGGTGTGGAGGGTGTCGAGGTAGACGTCGAGGTCCTCGTCGGTGGTGGCACGGATCTCCATACCGGCACCCTGCCGCGTCCCGCGGCGGCCGGGCAACCGAATTGCGCCGGCCTCAGCCGCAGCTCGGCGCACTTCGCTGCAGCAGATCGCCGAAATGATGGGTGTCACCAAGGCGAACGTCCATTACTACTTCCGCACCAAGATCGCCATCCTCGAGGCCTTCCTCGAACCCACCGTCACTTTCTGATCAGCGACCTCGGCGTGGTCACGCGCCGCCTCGACGCCCTGCCCGACAATGAGCTCCGCGCCGTGCTCACCCGCCTGTGCCTGCGGGTCGTGCGGAGCTGAACCGCGCTCACTCCTCTCGCAGGTTCTCCAGGCTCGTCGACCGCCACAGCGCCGGCAGCGTCACCGCCGTGACACCCAGCACCGCGATCGCCGCCGTGGCCGTCAGGAACAGGATCGCCGGGACGTCGACGACCATCGGGTGGTGCACCACCAGCGTCAGCAGCAGCCAGTCGAGGCCCAGACCGGCGGCCACCGCGACGACCACCGCCACCGCGACCGGGATGACCATCTGCCACAGCAGCGACCGGGCGAGCACCCCGCGGCCGACGCCGTTGGCCATCAGGGCGGCGAGGCTGCGGCGCCGTTCGCGCAGCTGCTCCCACGCCGCGATCATCAGGCTGCTCGCGGCGAGCAGCAGCACCAGGATCGACCCGACCGACAGCACGCGGGTGATCAGCGCGTAGGTGCCGTCGCGTTCCGTGCCGAGCGAGTAGACGATCCCGTTCCAGCCCAGCTGCCCGACCGCGTTGCGGACCTGCTCCACCAGGTCCGGGTCGGCCGCCGGGATCGTCGCGGTCGAGATCAGCCCGACCGCCGTCGCCGTCGACATCGCGGCCGGCGTGACGAGCAGGCCGGCCGGCTTTCCCGGCACCGTGCGGAAGCGGTCGCCCGGGATCGTCCACTGTGGTGGGACGTCCGGGTCGGCGCGGCGGGCGCCGAGGAACCAGAGCCGGTCACCGGGCGCCGGGTGGTGGGCGTCCGGGGCGGGGGTCCCGACGGCGAACACGTCGCCGTCGCGGCAGTCGCCCGGCGCGCCCTTGGCCCGCAGCTCGGCGCAGCTGCCGAACTCGAGCGTGGTCTCCGCGCCGGCCGCGTCCACCAGCCGGCCGCCGGTCTTCACCGGCACGTCACGCGCCCCGGGCAGGTCGTGCAAAGCGGCGGCGAACGCCCGGACGTCGGTGAGGTTCGACGCGAAGTTGCTCGCCAGCACCCTGGCGTCCGCCATGCCCGGCTGGTCGCTCTCGGCCCGCGCGTAAACCCCTTGCAGCGCAATCGATCCGGCCAGCACCACGGCGATCCCGCTCACCAGGCGCGCCGCGGACGCGCCGTCGAGCTGCAGCCGCCGGACGGCGAGCAGCCAGGCCGGCGAGCCACCGCGCAACCGGCCCGCGACCCGCTCGACCAGCCACGGCAGCACGAGCGGCACGGCCATCAGGATCAGCACCACCCCGGCGATCACCGTTGTGTCAGCGGCGTCGTCCGCCGCGGTTTCCCACCGCGCCGCCAGCATCACCCCGCCGACGACGGCGGGCAGGACGCGCCACCACAGTGTCCGCTTGAACTGGCCTACCCGCCGCACCACGCCGAGCGGCTCGATGACGACCCGCCGCAGCGCGAACACGGCCACCACGCACGCCAGCACCGGCAGCAGCGCCACGGCCGGGACGCCGAGCCGCCAGTCGGGCACGACGTCACCGCCGAAGATGCCGCCGCGGAAGGCGGACACGGTGATCATCGGGACGAGCGCCCGCACGAGCAGGAACAGCGCCAGGCCCACCGCGAGCCCGGCGAACGCGCCGAGCAGCGCCTCGCCGGCGGCGATCCGGCTCACCTGGCCGCGGTCGGCGCCGACCAGGCGCAGGGCGGCGAGGCGCCGGTCCCGCGACGCCGCGGCGAGCCGGGTGCTCGTGACCACGAAGACGAAGACCGGGACCAGGCAGGTCGTCCCGCCGAGTACGACCAGCAGCAGTTCGAGCGCCGTCAGGCCACGGCTGGCGGGCTCGCCGCCGAACCGGCTCACCGCGGCGGCGTTCGGCTGCGCGGCGGCGGTGGTCGACCCGACGTAGAAGTAGAGCTCGTTCGGGCCGGTCAGGCCGGCGTCCCCGATGGTGCCGATCACCCACTGCGGGAACCGCGGGCGCAGCTGCTCGCCTTCCGGCGACGCCAGGAGATCGGCGAGCGCCGGCGACAGCACCGCCTCACCCATTTTCGGCAGCCGCTCGACGCCCGGCAGCGCGGGAGCGGCCGGCCCGGTCTGCTGCACGAGATAACCCTGCAGGCCCCGGCCCCGGAACTCGTCCGTCCGCTGGACGACGTAGACCGGGTCGACCCCGGCGACCGGCGGGCCGTCCTCGACCGCCGTCCGCGCGGCGGCCCGGTCGTCCCGGGCGCCGAGCAGGTGCGGCACCGACGCCGCGGTCAGCAGGACGGCCACACCCAGACCGACCCCGGCCGCGGTGAGGGCCAGCCGCACCAGGGCCGTCCGGGCGCCGCCGCCCCCGAGCGCGAGGCGCATCCCCAGCGCCAGGTCGCCGAACCAGCGCCGGATCACCGGGTCACCTCGAACTGCCGGGTGCGGCCGTCGCGGACGACGACCTCCCGGTCGGAATAGGCCGCCACACGGGGTTCGTGCGTCACGAGGACGATGGCGGCGTTGCGCTCGCGGGCCGCCGACGTCAGCAGCTGCATGACCTGTTCCCCGTTGAGCGAATCGAGGGCGCCGGTCGGTTCGTCGGCGAAGACGACCCGCGGACCGGTCACCAGGGCCCGCGCCACGGCCACGCGCTGGCCCTGCCCGCCGGACACCTCCCCCGGCCGTTTCCCGGCGACGGCCAGCAGATCGAGCTCGGCCAGCAGCTGCCGCCCCCGCTGTGCGGCGACGCGCGTGCGCTCGCCGTTGAGCCGCAGCGGCAGGGCGACGTTCTCCAGGCAGGTGAGCTCCGGGACGAGCTGGCCGAACTGGAAGACGAACCCGAAGTCCGTGCGGCGCAGGGCGGAGCGCGCGCGGTCGGACAGCCCGGCCAGGTCGGCGCCGCCGTAGCGGACGGTCCCGGCGTCGGGCCGGACGATTCCGGCCAGGCAGTGCAGGAGCGTCGACTTGCCGGATCCGGACGGCCCCATCAGCGCGACGACCTCGCCCGCGCACACCCGCAGGCTCGCGGCCGCCAGCGCTTCGGTCGGGCCGTAGGCCTTCCGGAGGTCGGTGGCTTCGAGCAGCACGTCGTTCACGCGATCTCCTTCGCCAGCTGGTCCAGCCGAGCCGCGGTCAGCTCCAGCCACCGGAGGTCGGCCTCCAGGTGGAACAGGGCGTGGTCGCAGATCAGCTGGTCGGCGAGGTCGCCGCCGGTCTTGCGGCGGGTCAGCTCGCGCATGGCGTCGAGGTGCGCCGAGCGCTGGACGTCGAGCACCTCGGAGGCGGGCCGGCCGGACAGCAGCGCGAGCACGACCTTCGTGTAGAGCGTGTTCTGCAGGTAGGCCTCGGGCTTTTCCGGCGTGGCGAGCCAGCTGCCGACGTCGGCGACCCCGGCGTCGGTGATCGCGTACCGCTTGCGCTCGGGGCCGCCGTCGACCTCGACCCCGTCGGCCTCGACGAGCCCCTGCTTGAGCAGCCGGGCGAGGGTGGAATAGACCTGCCCGTAGTGCACCTGCCGGTCGTGCCCGAACCGGTCGTCGTAGGCACGTTTCAGGTCGTAGCCGTGCCGCGGGCCGCCTTCGAGGAGCCCGAGCAGAGTGAGTCCGATCGACATGCGAGCGACTATACACCGGGTGTATATCGCCGGTTTATACACCCGGTTCATAGTGCGCCGGGCGCTACTCGGGAACGTGGGAAACGGATCCGGGGGGGTCCGGTCGTACTGCTCGTGCTCGCCTCGTCGGCGTCGTGCGCGGCCGGGGACGCGACCACCGACAGCGAGGCCACCACACTGGCCGAAGCCATCGCCTGCTGTTCCGGCTCCACCACGAGAGCACCGAATCGGGCTGGACGCGGACCGACCCGGTGACCGCCTGCTACCCGGTGGAGTTCACCTTCCAGGGGCTCGACGACCTACCGCACCGCGTGGACTGCCCGCCGGACGCCACGCCGATCACCCCGCCGCCGGCTCCCCCGCCCGCCACGGTGCCCGGCACGTCCGACGCGCCGCTGAAGGCCGTCCTCACGGCACTACCGGCCACCACGACCGAGGCGGACGTCCTCGCCGCCCTCGCCCGGCCGTGCCCGGACCGCTGCCGGACCCCGAAACGCACCTCACCCCACCGGCGCCGACGGTCCGGGGCGCCGTCCGCGGTGGCGACATCGGCGTGGCCTACCGCGCGGCCGACCCGGTCAACGGCATCGACTGCCTGCTCGGCTCACGAGCCGGCCGCGAACGTCCTGGTCTGGCGCCCGTCCTGGCTGGAGGTCCAGCCCGGCGAGCTGACCTGCGTCCCGGAGGGCGCGCTGGCGCGCCAGGCTGTCACCCCGCCGCACTGAGCGCTTTCTCCTCCGCCACCGGGGCGTTCGGCGCGGCCTCGACCGCCGGCGCCATCAGCACCGCCGTCAGGGGCACCGCCATCGCGATCGCCGCGAGGACGAACACCGGGAACAGGAACGAGAACACCTCGGTGCCCGAGGGGTCCGGCGCGCTCATGTCCATCTGCATCCGGACCGCGGCCATGCCCGTGTAGTGCATGCCGGTGACGGCGATGGCCATCACGAACCCGGCGGCCACCCGCAGCACCAGGCGGTTCAGCACGATCGCGAACCAGAGCGCGGCCGTCGCGGCGACTACGGCGATGACCACCGACAGGACCACCAGCGGCGTGTCGTAGGTGAAGCCGCCCTTCACGCGCAGGGCCGACATGCCCGTGTAGTGCATGACGTTGACCGCGAGCCCGGTGATCAGCCCGCCGAGCAGCAGCCGCCAGCCGATCCGGGCCTGGCTGCCCGCCACCAGCAGGCCGACGAACACCGCGGCGACCGCCAGCAGCGCCGACAGCACCGTGCGGAAGACGTCGTAGCGCACCGGCATCCCCGGTGTGCTGAAGCCGAGCATGGCGACGAAGTGCATCAGCCAGATGCCGACACCGCCGATCGACACCGCCGCCAGGACCAGCCAGCGGAGCCGGCGGCGCGGGTCGGCCGCGTGGCGGGCCTGCACAGCGCAGGCGAGGCCGAGCACGCAGCCGACCACCGAGGTCAGGTAGGCGAGCACGAGCAGCCAGCGCCCCAGCGCGAAGTTCTCCGCGTGGTCCATGGGTCAGTCCTTCCTCCGGGGCACGGCGGGACTCACAGGTCCTTCAGGCCGTGCAGCACGCGTTCCATCAGGTCGTGCCGCTCACCCCAGGACGAGGTGTCCGAAAGGGTGTCGCGGACGATGACCAGGCGGTCCTCCATCAGGTCCGCGACGAGCACGCGGACCACGCCGAGCGGCAGCACGAGCAGGGCGGCGATCTCCATCAGCGACCGGGGCCGGATGCACAGCTCCATGACCTGGGCCAGCGCACTCGTCGAGTGGTAGGCCTCGTTCCGGCCGGCGGCCGTCGTCTCCACGAGCGCTTCGACGGCGATCTCGACCACCGGCGCCGTCCGGCCCTCGGTCCACGAGTAGGGCCGCGCGAGCGACGGTGTGTGGCGCGGCTCCTCTCCGGCCGGGCCGAACGGCGGGTAGTCCGTCACAGGCGGTCCTGAGCCACCGGCATCTCACGCGCGGGCACGTCCACCTTCTGCCCGACCCGCTCGACCAGCATCGTCATCTCGTACCCGACCAGGCCGATGTCGCAGCCGGTCGTGGCGAGCACGACCAGGTTGGAGCCGTCGCCGACGCTCATCAGCAGCAGGAACCCCTGCTCCATCTCGATCACCGACTGCACCACCCGGCCCGCCGTGAACAGCTCCGCGGTGCCGAGCGACAGGCTGGACAGCCCGGCCGCGATGGCCGCCAGCTGGTCCGCGCGCTCGCGCGGCAGCGTCTCGTCGGCCGCGACGAGCAGCCCGTCGGCGGACACCAGCACGGCGTGCGCGACCCCGGTGACGTCCTGCACGAAGCCGTTGACCAGCCAGTTCAGCGCGGCCGTCCGCTCGGGCGGCGGCGCCGCACCGGGGAAGACCCCCAGGGTGCCGCTCAGCGTGCGAGTCGCGGAGTCGGCGCCGGGGGCGCGCC
Organism: Amycolatopsis sp. NPDC049252; assembly: GCF_043197175.1. NCBI lineage: Bacteria > Bacillati > Actinomycetota > Actinomycetes > Pseudonocardiales > Pseudonocardiaceae > Amycolatopsis > Amycolatopsis sp. NPDC049252. Next base: position 25,457 of record NZ_JBICSQ010000029.1, on the reverse strand, counting down.
GGTGGTGGTGAACCTCGGGCAGTTCCGTCATCGCGGATCCACTTCGTCCTTTCCGGATTCTTCGGTGCGCGACGCGGTCTGCCGCCGGGCCGCGCGCATTCCCTGGTAGTGCCGGGACAGGCTGTTCCGGACGGCGGCGGCGTCCCGGAACCCGCCACCGTCCTGCTCGCGCACGCGGGGGACGACCGCGCCGGGCGCGAGCTGCGCACCGGGCCGCCGGGTCGGCAGGCCGGCGTCGGTCAGCTGCGGCGCCGCCGCCGGTTCGAGAGCGCTTTCCGCCGCGTGGCGCGCCTGCTCCGCCGCCGGGGTCGCCCACTCGGCGACCGGCTGGGACGGCGATGGTGACGGCTGCGGCTTCGCGACCGGCGCCGGGGCCGGGGCCGGGGCCGGGGCCGGGGCCGGGGCCGGGGCCGGCGTCACGACCGGGGCCGGCGGACGGCCGGGCGGCGGCTCGACCGGCTCGGTGAACCAGCTCGTGACGACCTGCTCGAAGATCGGCGTCGGCGCCTGCGGCGGCACCACCACGGGCGGCCGGTGCGACCCGTTGCGGCGCACCGGTTCGACCGCCCGCCCGGCTCCGATCGGCCGGGCCAGGTCGGCGAGGACCAGCGCGCCGGGGACGTGCACGCTCGCGGTGACCCCCTGGTGCCGCGTGCCCGGCCCGGTCGCCCGCAGCCGCACCGTGACGCCGTGCAGCGCGGCGAGCCTGCCGACCACGAACAGGCCCATCCGCCGGGTCGTCTCGGGGCCGACCGTACCGGCCGCGGCGAGCCGTTCGTTGACCGCGGCGATCTCCGCGGGCGTCATGCCCAGTCCCTGGTCGACGACCTCGATCAGCAGGCCGCCGTCGGCGCCGCGGTCGGCGGTCAGCGCGACCTTCTGCTCCGGCGGCGAGAACCGGGTCGCGTTCTCCAGCAGCTCGGCGAGGATGTGCACGACGTCGGCCGCGGCCTCGGGCTGCACCGAGCTGCGGGGCGCGTTGCCCATCGCGATCCGGCGGTAGTCCTTGACCTCGGACGTCGCGGCGCGCAGGAGGTCACGCGTCGGCACCGGCTCGCGGCCCTGGCGCACCGGACGGCCACCGGCGAGCACGTGCAGGTTCTCGCCGTTGCGGCGCAGCCGGGTGGCGATGTGGTCGATCCGGAACAGCTCCTCCAGCCGGCCCGGGTTCTGCTCCCCCGACTCGAGGTCTTCGATGATCGACAGCTGCTGCTCGACCAGCGACTGGCTGCGCCGCGACAGCGTCATGAACATCTCGCTGACCTGCTTGCGCAGCTCGGCCTGTTCGACGGCGAGCCGGACGGCCTGGCGGTGCATGTCGTCGAAGGCGCGGGCCAGCTGCCCGATCTCCTCCTGCGTCTGGACCGGGACCGGCGGCACGGCGCGCCAGTCGACCTCCTGGCCGTCGCGGACCTGCCGGACGGTCTCCGGCAGCTGCTCGTGGGCCGCGTGCAGGGCGGCCGCGCGCAGCCGCCGCACCGGCGTCACGAGCGACCGCACGACCAGCAGGGCGATCGCGAGCGCGCCGAGCAGGGCGCCGAGCACGAGCGCCGTGTCGCGCAGGGAGTCCGCGCGGGCGCGGTCGGCCGCGTCGGACACGTTGCCGGCCAGCTGCGTGGCGACGTCGTTCAGCACGCCGGTCACGCCGGGCACTTCCGCGGCGATCGACGGGAGGAACGAGAGCAGGGCCGACGCGCCGGCGCTGTCGGGGTCCTGCAACGTGCCGAGCCGGTTCTCGGCGGGCGCGGTCGCGGCGGCGAACCGGGTCTTCAGCGCGCCGGACAGCTGACGTTCGGCCTGCTCGCCGAGCACGGTCTGCTCGGCGACGGTCAGCACGGCCGCCGGGCGCAGCGTCGCGTCGTCCGGGCTGACCGCGGCCGCCCGCACGTAGGTCTCCTCGGTCGCCAGCTCCCCGCGCAGGTGCACCAGCAGCCGGGCGGTGTCGGCCGCGACGGCGGTTTCGCTGCCGACGTCGGCCGGGACGAGCGCGGGCACGAGGTCGCCGAGCGAGGCGATGATGTCGTTGTAGCCCGCGGCCTTGGTGCGCACGTCGCCGTTCGCGGCGCCGGCCGCGCGGATCCCGGCGAGCTTGCCGAGCGTGGTGTTGAGAGCGCGGCCGGTGTCGGCGGCCAGCGGCGCGAACCCGGTTTCGCGCTGGATGGCGCTCACCTTCGCGTCGACCGCGGCGGTCAGGGTGTTCGGCGCGCCCCCGGGCACCGCGACGGCGGCGACCATCTCCTGGCTCAGCGACGCGGTCAGGTCGATCGTGTCGTGCAGCACCGGCAGCCGGTCGCGCGCCGCGCTGAGCGTGGTGGCCCGGTCGAGCTCACCCTGGATCCGGACCACCGCCAGCGCGACGGCGACCAGGACGGGCAGCAGGAGAACGACGCTGATCTTGGTGCGGACGCTCCAGTGCGCCGGCCACCACGGGGAGTCGGCCGGCCGTCGTGGCATCGACCCTCTGGACCCTTTGGCCCCTCTGGACCCTCGGTCAAGCATGGTGGAACCGCTCGATTCCCAGCCGGCGCGCGGCTGACGTCGAACCCGGACAGGACGAGATGACCCCAAAGCCGATCACGGAACGTCCTGAACGATCTTGAACACCGGCACCCGTACCGGTGAATTACGGCTTTCCCAATGACGTGGCGTGACCGAGCCGGACTGCAGAGAACATCAACTCCGACGCCCCTGTCAAGCCCGACACCGACATTTTCGACAGCTCGGCGCGAATCCTTTCCGACACGCCCACGCATATCACGCATCGTGTCCCGCCGACTCCGCCTTGCACACCGTACAAGCGGGTTCGCGCAGCTCCGCGCGGTGCTTAGCTTGGCTCACGATGTTCCCGAAAGGATCTTTTCCGGCGTCGGCAGAATTACCCACAGCGTTACCCGATCGCTACATCGGCACAATTTGACAAAGCGCGCCGCGCGTTGTTCGTTATTAATTTCCGGCCCGCGCCGTGAGTTCGGCGCACACTCCCGAACATCACAGCCGGTGACGCACGCCACACACTCCGATTCCGGGCAAAACACTCACGCCACGCACTCGAGCGGTCGCACAATGTCATGCTGGGGAGATCCAGCGATCAAGGGGAGGCCTGCGGATGACCGGGACGCACGAGCAGTGGGACATCGTGACCGGCGTCGGCCTGACGGCGCTGGCCGTCGCCGCCGCGCGGGCCGTCGTGACGGAGTCCGCGGGCGGCCTGGTCGACGACCCGTTCGCGGCCGAGTTCGTCCGCGCGGCGAACCCGCCCAAACCGCTGCCGACCGGCCCGTCCGACGTGGACGGCGACGAGATGTGGCGTGCGATGGCCGCCTACATGGGCCTGCGGTCGCGGTTCTTCGACGAGGTCGTCGTCACCTCCGACGCCCCGCAGGTGGTGATCCTCGCCGCCGGCCTCGACGCCCGCGCCTACCGGCTCGACCTGGACGGCCGCGACGTCTACGAGGTGGACCAGCCGCGGGTCCTGGCGTTCAAGCAGCAGGTGCTCGACGACCTCGGTGCGCTGCCCCACTGCCACCGCCACGCCGTCGCCGCGGACCTGCGCGACGACTGGCCCACCGCGCTGGAGCAGGCGGGCTTCGACCGGACCCGGCCGACCGTCTGGCTCGCCGAAGGCCTGCTGCCGTACCTGCCCGCGCGGGCCGAGGAGGAGCTGTTCGACCTCGTCCACGCCCGTTCGGCGCCCGGCAGCCGCTTCGGCGTGGAGCAGGTCCCCGGCGGCGACGTCGAGGGCATGAACCGGAGCATGGAGGCGATGCGGGCCGCCGAGCGCCTGGGCATCAGCATGGCGGGCCTGCTCAACACCGAGCCCCGCCGCGACCCGGCGGCCTGGCTGGACGGCCAGGGCTGGCGGGTCACCACCGACATCGCGGACGCCCTGGCGGCGCGCTACCGGCGTCCCCTGCCCGCGTTCCTCAACGACACGATGGCGAAAGCGGAGCTGATCCGCGCGGACCTGCCCCTTTCCGAATAGCGCTCATTGACACAGTGCCCATTGACAAAACCCTGACACATTCCCGCGAACTCCGAGTGACGGCCCATGCGGCCATTAGCGTGATCTTCCCGGACGGCGTAACAAGTTCGGCGCCGGTCCCGACCGTGCCCACGCACGGGTGCCAAGATGACACCACGGGGTCACTGCGGAACGCACGAGGTCATGCATGCCAGAGGAATTCATCTCCAAAATCGTCGAGCCGGGCGCGTTCGACAAAGGAGACACGTTTTCCTTCGAGTCCCAGCCGTACCTCGCGGAGCTGTTCCAGACCGTGCGCGACCGCTCCTGCCCCCTCACCATCGTGGTCGGCGCGGGCGTGTCGATGAATTCGAGCCTTCCGTCGTGGTCGTCGTTGATCGAGAAGATGACCGAAGCGATCGACGACAAGGACATCCGGCGGATCGCGGCGGCGGACAAGTCCGATCCCATGCGCAAAGCCGAGATCGTGCTGCAGCTCATCAAGGAGGCCAACCACAACATCCAGGACCACGAAGTCATCCGGGACGCTCTCTACCAGCGAGACCTGCACGTGACACCGGGATCGCTGGCCAAGTCGATCGCGCGGCTGACCTACGCCCGGCGAGCCGACAGCCGCCTGCTCACGACGAACTTCGACATCATCCTCGAACAGGCGCTCCAGGCCTACTACTCCCGGGGTCACGTGAACTCCTTCTCGATCCGGCCCGGCGGCGAGGAAGCCTGGAGCGCGTGGAACGAGGAGCCCGACCAGGTCGGTGTCCTGCACCTGCACGGCCTCGTCCGGCAGGCACAGAATCCCGAAGAACCGATCATCCTCACCGAATCCCAGTTCCTCGAGCACGGCGCGCAGGTGCGGTCGATCCTCGCCGAGGCGATGCGGGGCTCCTGCACGATCTTCATCGGGCTGAGTGTTTCCGACCCGAATCTCGTAGGGCCGCTCTACGCGAGCGCGGCCACCGGAGCACCCCGGTTCTCCTTGGTGGTGCCCTCCAGCGTCAGCGGAGTCTCACCGACACTCGCCGCGAAGTACGCCATCAAGTCGGCTCGCCACCTCGAAGAAAAACTGGGCCTGAAGCCCATTTTCCTGAAGTCCTACTCTCAGCTGAACCAGGCGATCTCCGACCTCGCGCTGGCGGTGGTGGAGCCGGAACGGTACCGGCACGAACAGCCCGCCGAAGACTCCCTGGTCTACAGCCGACGGTTCACCAAGGCCCTGGACGACTGCTACACGGCTGTCGGCTGCGCGCCTCAGGCCGAGATCCCGGCCGGCCAAGCCGCGGAAGACCTGACCACGCGGCTGCATCACGCGCTGAGCATCCCCGGAGGCCCGCTGGACGTGCTCAACAGGCTTTCCCAGGACTACGAAGATCACGTGCTCGGCGGCAACGCGGGCGAGAACTTCGGTCTCTTTCTCTGGCTCCGCAGCCGCGATCTCGACCACGGCCGTCACCGGTACACCATCAACCTCGTCGGCACGTCCGTCTACACCCACCGCGAAGAATGGTCACTCCGGCACCACATCACGATAGATCCGGACTCGGACTTCGCCGCCGCGCAGGCGGTTTTCACCGGAATTCCCCAGGCCGCGAACCTGACACCATCCCCGGTCGCGCAGATCTGGCGTGGAATTCTGGCCGCGCCGATCCTCATGTCCGGGACCGGCAGCGAAAAGCGCATCGGCCACGACATGGCCGATATCCTGACCGTGGGCGCGATAACCCTGAATTCCACCTACGTCGTCCAGGCCAACGGGGAAGACGTACCCCAAGGGGATCTGTCCCTGATCAGCAAGCTCGACTCGGCGCGGCAGAACCAGGTGCTCGTCAGCCTTCAGCGGGCGGCCACCTACGCCATCAACCTGCGGTGACGACCGACGGCTACTTCTTCTTGTGCGGCTTGGCCCTGATCACCGGGACCGGGCCGGGCACCGAAACGTAAACGGAGTTCCCGACCTTGCGCCGCGGGGACTGGCCGATGATCGGTTCGCCGGGACCGGACGACGAAGTCTCCTCGCGCGCCGCAGTGTCTGTGCTCATGGCGTCAGCACCCTTTCGCGCCGCGTAGGGATCCCTCGTGGGGAACGATGTCACAGCGACCTGGAGAAATACTCGAACTGCTCTCCCCGGTTCCCAGGTTACGCCGACCGGGGGACAAATCCGTCCAGGTGCTCATGCGATCACACTCCGCGTCAAGTCGCATTCCGCGTCGATGATGCTACGGCCCGTGGTATCCGTCAGCAACCGGTCGATATCAAGAAAGTCGTCCGTACCTGCACAGCTGTTACAAAAACGGCGGGTAGCGAACCGCGTGGTCGTCCGGGTCCGGTTCCACCAGGACGTCGTCCGGGTTCTGCGGGTCGTAACGCACCCGGACGCTCGACCCGCGGGCCGGCGACCGCATCACCGGGGTGACCATCGTCGTCACCACCGTGCGCTCGCCCGTCTCCGCCGGGAAGCGGACGTGGACGGTGAACCGCGGGTTGCCCATCACCCAGATGTTCGTGAACTCGACGTGCGTGACCTGCCCCGTCACCAGCCGGCCGTGCCGGGCCAGCGCCCCGGCGCGGTCGTCCGCCTCCGCCGTCGCGAGGAACGTCCGCAGCAGCACCACGATCATCACCAGCGCCGCCAGCCCGGCCACCGCCGGCACCAGGTACGGCTCGTAGTAGACGACCCAGTCGACGTCCGACCAGGGCTCGGGCGCGCCGTCGAGGAACGGCAGCCGCTGCCCCACCGCCTCCGGCCGCGTCCACGACGGGATCGCGACGCCGCTGCCCAGCGCGATGCCGAGGGACGCGGCCAGCGAGCCGGCCCGGAAGCCGACGCCCATCCGGCCCAGCGAGACGCCGCCGCTCAACAACATGGCGAAGCCAAGTGACGACGCTGCCGTGACCGAGAGGCTGAAGAACAGCACCAGGGAGACCGCCGGGCCCGCGTCGGCCCCCCACGCGTCGACGCGGTTCAGCGACATCAGCCGGAACGTGTCCAGCAGCCCGAGGGCGCCCGACCAGCCCGCGACCGCCCAGGCGAGCGTCGTGGGCACGCCGAGCAGCCACAGCCGGCGGCCAGAGCGCCGCGGGTTTTCGGGCAAGCCGAATGCGAACACGCCCGCCCCCTAGGCGATCGGGCCGAACACGCCGACCTTCGCCGGGTCGGCGGGGTCGACGCGGGCCTCGTGCCGGGTGCCGGGCGCGTACTGCTGGATCGTCGCCTGCGGCGCGATCAGCTGCGCCACCGTCCGGTACGGAACGCCGCCGGTGCGGGTGACTTCCAGCGTCGCGGTGTACTGGGCCTGCCCGGCGATGGTCCGGCCGGTCGGCTCCAGCGCGCGGACGACCAGCGTGGCCGGCTCGCCCGTGTCGTAGAGCCGCCGCAGCTCGGTGCCGTAGGCCTGAAGCTCCTGCTGCTGGCGCAGCTGCTCCTCCATCGGCAACGCCAGGAACGCGGCCATGTCCGGGTCGGCGTCGAGGCTCCGGAACGCCTGCGCGGCCGCCTGCGGCGTCGGCAGCTGCGGGGTGATGTCGTGCCCCTGGGCCGCGGCCGCCCGCCGGAACTGCTCGGCGTGCTGCTGGAACTCCTGCGCGCCGCGGGCCGCGCCCTGCTGCGTCGCCTCGTTGACCTTGTCGCGGATCTTCTTGAACATCGGTCCCTGCCTTTCGCTGTGCGGTGTGCACACAGCTTCGGCGGGCCGCGCCGCTACCGAACCCAGGTTTGCCCGTCGGCGGTGGCGTCGAGGCAGGTCAGGGCGGCCCAGAAGACGGGCGAGCGGGCCGGTTCGGGCCGTTCGCGCCACCGGGCGAGCCGGCTTCGCTGCCAGTCGCACAGCTCGGTGACGGGATCGTCGCCGTCGAGGGCGGTGTCAACGGCGATGAGCAGCTCGGCCATCGGGTCGGCGCCGGGCGCGGCGGCCGACGTCGGCAGCGCCCAGACGGTCGCGGCGACCAGCCCGGCCCCGGCCGCGACCGCCGCGAGCAGCACCCCGAACGGCTCGGCCAGGCCGAACTCCCCCGCGCTGGCGCAGCCGATCAGCGCCACCCGAGCCGGCATGGCGTCCACTTGCGACAGTGCGAGATCGGCGGCGGTGAACGGCCGGTGCGCCCCGATCGGCGCGGCCGTCCCGGGCAGGTCGGCCCCGCAGGACAGGTGCAACGCGGTCTGCGCGCCGTGCTCGTCCCGCACACGGCTGACGTGCCCGGCGAACACCAGCCGCGAGCACGGCTCGGCCAGCAGCCGGGCGAGCAGCCGCCGATCGGTGTCGGTCCGCCGCACGAGATCGAGCCCGTTGGCCGCGGACGGCCGAACCGGCCCGGCCGCGAGCCGGGCGTCCAGATGCTTGATGAGCGGCGACTCCGCGTCCTGCTTGCCGAGCACGGAACCCAGCTCGCCGAAGGCGCTCTGGCCGGGAATCTGCGGATCGAGCAGGTAAACGGGCGGCCCGCCAGCGGCGGGTGCTTTGCGCGGAATCCCGGCGGGCGCGAGCAATGCGACGTCGGCGACGTCGAGCACCCGCTCGTCGCCGTCGTCCCCCAGGGCGAGCAACCCCCACGGCACGGCGGCGAGCCTCGGCGAGGGCTGGATCCGCAGCAACGGCCGTTCGTCCGCGGCCCGAAGCCGTCCGACCAGCTCGGCGGGCAGCAGGGCGCGGCCGAGCACCCGCGCGAGGTTCCGTTCCCCGGCGGCGCTGCCGAGGGCGTCGTCACCGAGCGACCGCCGCACGGCGTCGGCCACGCTCTCCCCCTCGTGTGGCGTCGGGGAAGCGGCGGCCAGGACGGCGAGGGCGGCCTCGGCGTCGAGCGTGCGGGGGTGGACGGTGTCGAGGTCCTCGGTGGTCCGCCAGCTGAGGTAGGTGGGCCCGGCATCGGCGAACCGCAGGACGAAGGTCCCCCGCCCGGCCGTGGCGGTGGGCCACGTGGCCACGGTCTCACCGCCGGGACGTCGCAGGTGGTACCGCTCGGCGGCGAGGTCCAGCCAGCGGTCCAGTTCCAGGGGGTGGCTGGGAGACCACCGCAGCTCGGGTGGCGGGGCGAGCCGGAGGGGAAGGGCGGAGGTGACGGTGCCGAGCGCGGCAAGGGGAAGCGGTTGGCCGTGCGCCGAAGCACTCTGGGCTGCGCGGGGCTTGGGTTGCACCGAACTTCCGAACGCAGGAACCGGCTCCGCTGCCTCGGTCCGCCCCGAACCACGCGAGGCGGCGCCCCACTCCGGGCTGCTCGCCGCAGCAACCGGCTCTGCCACCTCCGAACCCTGCCCGGCGGCAACGGACTCGAGCCCCCCGGAACCATCACCCCCGGCAACCGGCCACGCACTGCTTCCCACAGCAATCGACTTCGCCGCCTCCGAGCCCTCCTCAGCAGCAACCTGCCCGAGCCGCCCGGAGCCATCACCCCCCACCACCGACGACGGACTGCCCTCCACAGCAACCGGCTCCGACCCCTGCCCGGCAGAAACCTGCCCGAGCCGCACCGAACCAGCAACCGGCTCAGGCACCTCCCAACCACGCGCGGCAGCAACCGAGTCAGACCGCTCCGCCCTGCCGACTCCGGCAACCGCCTCAGGTCGCGCCGAATCAGCGGCCTCGGCAACCGGTTCCAGTGTCGGCAGAGTGCCGGTCAGGTCCAGGGTGCGGTCCTCCGTGTAGGCGCCGACCGCGCAGGTGCGCTCGATCAGCTCCGCCGTCAGCCGGGTCTCGCCCAGCTGGGTCAGCAGGACCATCAGCAGCTCTGTCGCCGGGGCCGCGACTCCGCTCGCCCAGGCCGTTCTCGCCTGAGGTGAGGCGAACTCGAAGCGGTACTCCTGCGCCGCCAACGCCACCGGCAGCAGCAGCTCCAGGGCCGCCCGCGGGTCGCGGTGGTACTCGATCGTCGCCGTCACGAAGTCCGCTCGCAGGGCCTCCAGCCACTCCCCCGAGGCCCGCGCCGACTCCTGGGCTCGCGCCGCGTGCTTCTTCGCCGCCGGCCAGTCGCCCTCGGCGGCCGCGCAGCGGGCCAGGGCCAGGTCCAACCGGCGGGTGCCCGAGGTGTCGCCGTGGGCCGCCCACAGGTTGCCCGCGTGCTCGAACTGCTCCCTCGCCTGCGCGACCTCGCCCGCGAGCAGCAGGAGCGAGCCCAGCGCATGGCTCGCCTCGGCCACGTCGCCGGTCAGGCCCGCCGCCGCGAGCTCGTCGCGGGCCGTGACGATCGCCGCGATCGCGCCCGGGAAATCCCCGCTCAGGGCCCGGGTTTCCGCCAGCTGGACGTCGAACTTCGCCGCCGTCGGGCCGCCGTGCCGGGCGCTCAGACGCAGCAGGTCCGCCGAAGCGTCCGCCTCCTCGCCGCCCGCCTGCCGGACGCGGGCGCGTTCGGCGCGCGCCATCGCCTGCAGCGACACGACCTGCTCGCGGACCTCGTCGACGTCCGCGATCGCGGCCAGCGCGGCCAAAATCTCGTCCAGCGCGGCCCGCGCGCCGGCCGGATCGCCCGCCGCGACCTGCACCCGCACCTCGAGGATCCGCAGTTCCAGCTCGTCGGCGCCGTGCGGGTCGAGCTGCTCGCGCGGGAACTGCTCCGGCTCGGCCGCTTTCCGGAACGCCGCCCGGCGGCGCTGGTCCGCGATCAGCTCGCGCGCCCGCGGGAGCTCACCCTCCTCAGTGGACAGTGAGATCAGCACGCGTTCGGCCACCTCACGCGACCCCTCGCTCATCCGCAGCTCGGCGTACTGTCCGAAGTGGACGATGGCGACGGTGATCACGGCGAAGACCTTCAGCACGGCCTCGGCGCACTGCCGCGCACCGCGCAGGTCCCCGGCGGAGTAGCAGACGGTGGCCAGGTCGCTGACGGCGGCGAGTTCGAGGTCGGTCCGGTCGAGCCGGTGCGCGAGCTGCCGCAACCGGGTGTACATCCGCTGCGCGCCTGCGACGTCCCGCTCGGCGGCGAGCCGCTTGGCCGCACTCTGGACGTCGACGGCCTCGACGAGCTGCTCGTGGTACTCGACTTCGGTCAGCGAGCACGCGGGCAGCTCTCCGTAGGGCGCCGGATCCAGGCCGAAATGCGTTGCGACACAACGGCAGTTGTACCCGTGTGAGCTCGACCCGGCCAGCTCCGGCGGCAGCGGCCGATCCGGCGGGACGAGTGGCGGCGGGAAGCCGGCGAGCACGTCAGAACTCCTCGGCGGCGTTCCCGGCCGCCGCGCGTTCGGCCAGCGTGCGCGCCGGGAGCGGCAGTGCCTCGCGCGCCCGCACGAGCGCGACGACGGCCGCCCGGTCCTCCGGCGTGGTCCCGGTGACGCCCTCCGCCGCCACCCCGACGACGAGTCCGATGTGGATGGACGGGCCCGCGACGAGCCGGGCGGCGGCCGCGTCGAGGTCTACGCTCCCGGCGAACCGCCCGGCACCGAGGTGCAGCGGGACCTCCGCGAACGGCTCGCCGTCGTGGGTCGCGACCGCGCCGAGCACGGCGTCCGCGAACGCCCCCGCGACCGTCACTTCGAGCCGGGCGGCGGCCGCGGTGGCGACGATCCGCCAGGTCACGGTGCCCTCGGCGGCGTCGAGCACCCCCGGGGGCACGCGGGCCCAGTCGACACTCGCGCGGCCCTCGGCCAGCACGCCCTCGCCGTGCGCGGCGGGACCGCCGCCCGCGGCCAGCGCGTAGTCGCGCTGGCCGGGCGTGCTGCGCACCGCGGCGGCGGTTTCGGCGCGCACGACGTCGTCCTGGGCGTCGAACCAGGTCGACAGCCGGGTGCAGAGTGCCTGGACCTCCTTGGCCGGCCCGGCCAGGGCGCCGCCCGCGATCGCCGCGTCGAAGAGTTCGGCCGGGGTGGCTTCGAAGTCGTCGAGCAGCCCTTCGGCGACGTCCTCGACGGCGGCCGTCGCGACGGCGGTTTCGAGGTCCAGGAGCGCCGGATCCAGCGACGGGATGCCGAGCGACGGGCTCGCGGGCCACCAGTGGCGCACCCAGAGCAGCAACGCGAGGGTGGCGAGCTCCGGGCGGGCCGGGACGTCGACGTGGCCCTGTTCGAGGGCGGTCACGCTGGTCTCGGCACCGACGAGCCGGGTCAGCCACGGTTCGGCGGCCCCGGCGTCGGTGAGTTCGATCCGCATCGCCGTCGCCGAGCCGCCGAGGAGATCGGCGAGGGCGAAGCGGACGAGACCACCGTCCGCGGCGACGACGGGCGTGTGCACCGGGTGCGTCACGACGCGGCCTCCAGCTCCGGCAGCCGGGCTACCAGCGCGCGGCGCACCTTGGTCCGCAGGTCGAGCGACGTCGAGCGGACGACCCCGGTGACGAGGTCCCGGACGTCGGCGGCGTCGGCCGGGACGTCGCCGCGGACGTCGAACCCGTGCAGCCGGATCCAGAGACGGCCGAGGAACTGCCTGGCGAACTCGCGCAGCTCGCGGACGAGGTCCGGGTCGGGCCGCGGGGTGAGCGGGGTGCCGCCGGCCAGGGCGCGGCGAGCGTGCAGGACGTAGCCCTCGCGCGCGACCTGCGCGTTGAGCCGCCGCGCGAACTCGGGGACGCCCGCGGGCGCGGCGCCGTCGAGCGGCCGGAGCGCGGGCGCGAGGACGACCCCGAGCGCGAAGCAGCCGGCGAGGGCGGGCAGGCCGAGCCCGAACCCGGCGGCGACCCGGCCGATCTCGTCGTCGACCAGCTCGGCGACCGGCGGCCGTTCGTCGGCGGGGGTGCGTTTGAGGGTGGCGCGGACGCGCCGTTCGACACTGCGTTCGAGCAGCTCGGTGCCGGTTTCGTCGCGCCGGCTCAGCGGCGGGACGGCGGTGTGGTCGCCGCGCTGCAGCCCGAGATCAGGGGTGGCGAGCCCGGAGATCTCCCGGACGGCCCGCTCGAGCGCGGCAACTCCCCCGGGCTGCCGGAGGGCCAGGCCGAGCGCGTGCCCGGCCGCGGACTGCGCGAGCGAGCGCCAGGCGGAGTCGGTGAGGGTGTCGACGAAGGCGGCGAGCTGCGGGACGCCGTGGCCTCCCTCAGGGATAGGCACTGCTTGCCAGCGGCGGTGCAGCGTCTCGGTCAGGTCGGCCGCCACGCGGGGGTCCGCCAGGTAGCCGGCCAGCTCGTCTACGCCTGCTCCGCCGCCTTCGCCGTGCAGGTCGCGCAGGGCCGCGGCCGCCGTCTCCTGGGCTTCCGGGCCGGGGGTGCCGAAGCCCGTTGCCAGCTCGTACGCCAGCGGGAAGCACACGTCCTGGACGTTGCCCGCGGTGATGCGCAGCGTCCGGCGTTGCCGCTTCAGGTGGGTGAACCACTCCGCCGTGGCCTGCAGGCGGGGCGCGTCCGCCAGGAGCAGGCCGGTCAGCTCCGCCGCCGCGTCCTCGTCGAGGAGGGGGCGGCCCAGGCGGGGGCGGGCCGCGGTGCGGATCACCAGGGGGTCGACGATCTTCTTCACCGTGCGGGTCAGCGGGCCGCCGTCGGCCGAGGAGAGCACCGCCACGCCCGGGATCCGCTGCCACGCCCGCGCCAAGACCGCCGAACGCAGCTGCGGCTTCGCCATCACCCTCCCCCTCTCCGATCGCACCCTATCCGAGGCGCAGTGCACAATCTCGGCTGTGACCGAGGAGCAGGACAGCGCCGGGCAGGGCAGACGCGTCGGATGGGTCGAGCTGTACTTCGACCTCGTCTTCGTCTTCGCCGTCAGCCAGGTGACACACGCGATCGTCGCCGATCCGCGCTGGGCGCACGTCGCCTCCGCGCTGGGCCTGTTCGCCACGCTGTGGTGGACGTGGATCGGCTTCGCCCTGCTCTACAACCGCGTCGGTGACGACACCCGCGCCACCGACCGGCTGTTCGTGCTCGCCGGGACGGTGCCGTGCGCGATCGCGGCCACCCAGGCGCACCACGTCTTCGAAGGGCACCAAGCCGGCTTCGCGGGGGCGCTGGCGGGCGTCCGGCTGATCCTGGCCGTGGCGCACTGGTGGTCCGGCCGGGGCAAGGCCGGGGTCCGCCGGATCACCTGGGGATACGCGGCGGCGACGGTCGTGTTCACGATCTCGGCGTTCACCCCGCGGCCGTGGGTGTTCGTGCTGTGGGCGTTCGCGCTGATCCAGGAGGCGGGCTTCCTGCTGCTGGACAAGGGCGCCGACGGGCGGCGCGCCCGCCACGACGCGCACCGGCCGTCACGGGCGGCGAAGATGAGCGCGCTGCTCGCCCCGTCGAGCAACCCGGGGCGGGCGGTCGACGCGGGGCACCTGTCCGAGCGTTTCGGGCTCTTCATGATCCTGCTGCTCGGCGAGCTCGTGATCACGGTCGGCGGCGCGGCGCTCGACCGCCCGGCCGACGACCTCGGCTACTGGCTCGCGCTGGTCGGCGGCCTGGTGCTCGCCGGCGCGCTGTGGTGGGTGTACTTCACGTCGGCGGCCGAGATCTACGAGCGCATGCTCGGCCTCTCCGGCGGAAACCCGGCGCTGGCCTACTTCCTGTACGCGGGCGGCCACCTGTTCCCGGCGTTCTCGCTGCTGCTCATCGCGGCCGGGGTGGACCTTGCGCTGCACGAGTCCCCGCCGTCCGCCGCCGCGTGGTTCGTCACGGCCGGCCTGACGGCCTACCTCAGCGGGACGCGCGTGTTCTCGATGCAGCCGCGCAAGTGGTACGTGAACGTGCTCCAGATCGCGGCGCTGGCCGCCACGGTGAACCTCGCGCTGCTGCGCCACGTCCTGTCGGCGCCGGCCGTGGTGCTGGTGATCGCGGTGTGGGCGGTCGGCAGCGCCGTCCTCTCGGCCAGGGTCCGCGACGGAGTGCTGGAAAACCTGATGGACGACCCGGCGGCCTTCTTCCGCGCCTCGGAACGCGACCTGGAACGCGACTCGGGAGCCTGACGTCGGCGATTCGCCGCGCTGGGCGAACGAGTGGCTTCGCCGCTCATCCCGGCGGCGGGTTGCGGCGCAAGCCCGCGCCCGGCTCGAAAGTGGCGCCGCGGTGTTCGGCCAAGGGCAGCCTGGCGGGCCGGCAGCCGCCTCGGTGTACGTGACCGACTGCAGCGGCGGCCTGGCCGTAGCCCTGACGAACGCGACCGCTGCCACGGGCAGCCGCAGCCACCTCGACGTGCGTGACTGGCTACAGCAGGCGGCCCGGCAACCGGGTCGGCGTGCGTGGTCGGCTGCCGCGGGCGGTCCGGTGGCGGCCGCGAGCATCGCTGCCCGGAGCTGTCGTACACCGGGTGATCAGCTGTCGCGTATTGGCGTGCCCTCGTCGGTGATCGCCGGGTCTCGTGAGACGCCGTCACTGTGTGCGGTTCCTGGTGAACGCAGGGGCATCGCCTTCCTGTCGCCGCCGTCATGGGTGCGGCATTGCGTCTTCTCGACGGTCGCAACGAGTGCTACGTTTCTCCTGGTGCAGGTCGTTCCGACCCGAGGAGCCGTGATGCCGCTTTCGCCCAGCGCTCACACCGACTCGTTCTGCCGCGACCGGCTGCCGCCCGCGGCGCAGTGGCCGCGGCTGGTGTTCGACCTGCCGGAACTGCGCTATCCCGACCGCCTCAACGCCGCCACCGCGCTGCTCGACCACACGATCGCGCGCCTCGGGCCGGACCGGCCGTGCGTGCGGTCGCCCCACGAGACGTGGAGCTACGGCGACGTGCTCGCGCGCGCCAACCGGATCGCGCACGTCCTCACCGCCGACCTCGGCGTCGTGCCCGGGAACCGCGTGCTGCTGCGCGGTACCAACACCCCGTGGCTCGCGGCGTGCTGGCTGGGCGTCCTGAAGGCCGGGGCGGTCGCCGTCACGACCATGCCGATGCTGCGCCGCGGCGAGCTCGACAAGATCGTCGAGCGCGCGGAACCCGGCGTCGCCCTCTGCGACGAGCGCCTCCTCGACGAACTGCCGCCCGGCCTCCCGGTGGTCTCCTACGGCACCGAACTCGCCGATCGCTGCGCCCGGCACCCGGCGACCTTCGACGACGTGCCGACGGCCGCCGACGACGTCGCGTTGCTCGCCTTCACCTCCGGCACCACCGGGTCGCCGAAGGCGACCATGCACTTCCACCGCGACCTGCTCGCCATCGCCGACACGTTCTCCCGGCACGCCCTGAAACCCACCGCGGACGACCTGTTCTGCGGCACCCCTCCCCTCGCGTTCACCTTCGGTCTCGGCGGCCTCCTCGTCTTTCCGCTGCACGCCGGCGCGGCGGTGCTCCTGCTCGAACGCGCGACGCCGAAGGAGCTGGCCGCGACGGTCGCCGAGCAGGCGGTGACCGTGCTCTTCACCGCGCCGACGGCCTACCGCGCGATCCTCGGGTCCGGCGACGGCCCGCTGCTGGCCGGGGTCCGGCGCGCCGTCTCCGCCGGCGAGGCCCTTCCGGCCGCTGTGGCCGAGCGGTACCGCGAGGTCGTCGGACGGCCCCTCATCGACGGCATCGGCAGCACGGAGATGCTGCACGTGTTCATCTCCGCCGCCGACGACGCCGCCCGCCCCGGCTCGACCGGTGTCGCCGTGCCCGGATTCCGCGCCACCGTGCTCGACTTCGACGGCCGACCGGTGCCCGATGGCACGCCGGGACTGCTCGCCGTGCAGGGACCCACCGGCTGCCGCTACCTCGGCGACCCCCGGCAGGCCGACTACGTCCGCGACGGCTGGAACCTGACCGGCGACACCTACGTCCGCGACGCCGACGGCTACTTCCGGTTCGTCGCCCGCAGCGACGACATGATCGTGTCCTCCGGTTACAACATCGCCGCCCCCGAGGTCGAAGAGGTGCTGCTGACGCACCCGGACGTCGCCGACTGCGCTGTCGTCGGCACACCCGACCCCGACCGCGGCTCGGTCGTGACCGCCTTCGTCGTGCCCCGGCCGGGCGCCGAAGCGGGGCCGGACCTCGTGCACGCCCTGCAGGAGCACGCCAAAGCCGTTGCCGCGCCGTACAAGTACCCGCGCCGGGTGCGGTTCGTCGACGCGCTGCCGCGCAACGCGAGCGGCAAGCTGCAGCGCTTCCTGCTGAGGGAGGGGTGACGGGCCCGCTGCCGAGGTGGGGTGGCGGTGAGCCCGTCACGTTCGTGGGGAACCGGGGACACGCCTCGACAATACCCGAATAATCGAACACCTGTTCGCGCCCATCCGGGTGGATTCCGGCTACGCAAAGTCAGCACACTCCGGCAAAACCCGGTCGTTACACCACTTTCGAGCGACAAACAGTCCTCAGTGGACACTAATGGAGCACCGGAAACGTGACGCCCGCCCCGGACGGGGCCACGTCACGCACCCCGGCGCCCCGGCAAAGCCCGCCGGTGACCGCGCACACGGTGAGCGGTAGAACTCCGGACACCGCCCTGACCAGGCCCGCGGGACCATCACCCAGGCGCGCCGCGGAGGCGGTGACCGACCCCGCGACCCGACCCCATAAAGTCTTCGCGCAGCCATCCGGAGGTGAACGCCAGCGTGCCCGAGGTCGACTACTACGAGGTGCTCGGCGTCCACCGCGACGCCACGGCGGCCGACGTCAAGACGGCCTACCGCAGGCTCGCCAAGTCCCTGCACCCGGACGCCGGCGGCACGGTCGGCACGTTCCGGCTGCTCCGCGAGGCCTACGACGTCCTGAGCGACCCGGTCAGCCGCGACCGCTACGACGCCCGCGGCTCGCGGGGTGCCACCGTCGTGCCGGTCCCGGTGCGGCCACGGCCGCGGCGGCGCTTCGGCGACGAGCCCGGCTTCGTCCCGGATCTGCCCGACCTGGACGCCGAAGACCTGGACTGGTGGCACTTCGCGGGCGAGGACACCCGGATGCGGCACGGCCGCCGCCGCGGGCCGGGGCACACCCCGGTCGTCGCCGCGGTGGGCGGCATGGTGCTGGTGCTGCTGCCCCTGGTCAGTGGCGTGGAGTTCTCGCCGCCCGTGCTGGTCGCGTGGCTGGTGCTGACCGCCGGCACCGCGCTGCTGGTGCAGCGGCTGGCCCGCGGCTACCTGCGCGCGTCCCGCGCCCGGGACGCCTTCGCCGAGGAGTTCGGCGGCCGCACCGTGTTCGGCGCGCCCGGCACCGAGCGTGACGAGCTGGCCGAGCGGCTCACCGCCGAGCTGCTGGAGCGCTACCTGACCCGGCTGCCCGGCGCGCGGATCTTCCACGGGCTCGCCTGGCCCGGCTCGGTGTTCGCCGACGTCGACCACGCCGTGCTGTGCGGGAAGCGCCTGGTGCTCATCGAATCGAAGCTCTGGCTGCCCGGGCACTACGAGACCGCCGAGGACGGCAGGCTGCTGCGCAACGGGCGGCCGTTCCGCGGCGGCGGCAGCCGGCTCGCGGAGAGCCTCGCCGCCTACCGCGACCTGCTGCCCGGTGTCGCGCTGCGTGGCGCGATGATCGTCTACCCCAGCCGCAGCGGCGAGCTGACCACCGCGGACCCGGACGACGAAGTGGCCCCGCCGATGACGCCCGAGACGTTCCTGTACGAGATCGGCGAGTGGCTCGCCGCCGAACCGTCCACTGTGGACCACGACGCCCTGCGGTCCGTGCGCGACCAGGTCGTCGGCGGGGGCGGCCGGGCGGCGTGAGCGCCGGCGCCGCCCTCGGCACGGTGCTGCTGGCCTACCTTCCGGCGGCCGTCTCCCCCGGCCCCAACTTCGTCCTCATCGCGCACACCGCGGCGGCGGGCACCCGGCGCACCGCGCTGGCGGTCGCGCTCGGCGTCGTCGCCGCGGGCGGGCTGCTGGCCGCGGTCGCCGTCTTCGGGCTCGGCACGCTCCTGGCCCACACGCCGTGGCTGGCCACGGCCCTGCGCGTCGTCTGCGGCGCTTACCTCGCCTGGCTCGGGATCCGGCTGTGGCTGCGTGCTCGCGCCCCGGAATCCGCGCCGCCCGAGGCGCACGGGAGCGCGTTCCGCCAAGGCGTCGTCAGCAACCTGACCAACCCGAAGGCCGCGGCGTTCTTCGGCAGCGTCCTGACGGCGGCCCTCCCGCCGGGCGAACCGGTGGAAATCAAGGTCGCGGCGGTCGCGCTGATCGTCGTGGTATCCACCGCCTGGCACCTGAGCGTGGCGCTGCTGTTCTCCGCCCCGGCCACCCAGCGCTGGTACGAACACGCGAAACCGGCCCTCAACCGCGTCGTGGGCACGATCCTCGTCGCCTTGGGCCTCGCACTGGCCGCAACGCCGTGAAGGCCTCCTTACCGACCATAAGAGCCGGTAAGGAGGCCTTCACGGACTTCGGGAACTACCGGGCGCCGCCCGACGCGCGCTGCTTCTGCGCGTGCGCGGACCGGGTGCAGACCTCACCGACGTCGACCGTCTGGCCGCGGTCGGCGTACACGTCCGCCACGCCGACGAGGTTGCCCTTCGGCGACGTGCAGGTCAGCTGGTAGGCCTCCTTCGTCCCGTAGGTCGGCGGGATCGGCGACGAGAACGAGACGTCCCCGGTCCAGTCGTCGACGGCGTTCGGGTCGGCCTGGTCGTAGTTGACCACCACGGCCTTGTAGTCACCGGCCGGCGGGTCGAACAGCACGGCGTGCTCGGACGTCGTGCCGCCGTTCGCCGACGAGCTGACCAGGTTGCCCGCCGAGTCGTAGATGAACAGGTCCCAGTCGGTCGAGGTGCTCGCCCAGTTGATGTTGACGCTGAACTTCCCGTTGTCGACCTTCGGCAGGCCGTCGACGTGGAAGGTGAACGAGTCACCCGACGGGTCGGCCGGGTAGTTCTGGTTGATCGGCGGCACCCCGGCGGGGTTCGTCACCGCGTAACCCTGCTGCGCCGGGCCCTGCGGGTCGCGCCCGTAGCGGCCGGCGACGTAGGGACGCGTCGACGGGTTGACCGACCACGCGAACCGCCCGCCGGTGGTGGTCAGCTTCGAGTTCAGGTCGTCGGTCACGTAGATCGGCGGCTTCGTGGAGCCGTCGGGCTGGATCACCGGCGACGTCGGCGTCTGGAACGTCTTGTGCAGCTTGAGCTGGTAACCCTTGGGCGCCGAGCCGATCAGCGTCGAGTGCTGCTGCGGGTCGGCGGTGTTGGCCAGCATGTCCAGCAGCGCGCCCCGGTTGCCGCCCTTGCCCGCGCCGGTCGTCGGCGCCAGGCCGGCGTACTCGGCGACGACGGCGGTCTCGTAGGCCTCGTGGAAGCCGGCGCCGCCGACCTCGATGGTGAAGCCCCAGCCGGCGGTGGCCCAGTACGACCAGTCCTCGGTGGTGCCGGTCGTGTCGTAGAGCGCCCAGCTCGGCTCGCTGGTGTAGCCGTTGCGCGACGCCAGCTTGTCACCCAGCGCCTTGTACTGCGGCTCCTCCAGCGGCGGCCGGACGTCGGCCACGCCCGGCGGGCGCAGCACCAGCGCCGCGTTGGTGTGGAAGGTGATCAGGTTGGTCACCTGGCGGGAGGACACGATCGAGCGAATGTTGCGCGACTCCGGCTCGGAGAACGGCGCCGAGCCGCGGAAGGTGTCCCCGCTCCAGTTCACCTCGGCCCCGTTGCCGCCCCAGAACCCGGCGTAGTTGCGGTTCGGGTCGGTGCCGCGGACACGGCCGCCGGGGTTGGCCTTGCAGACACCGGTGGCGTACTGCGGCGGCGAGTCGTTGACGTTGCAGTTCTTGCGCTTCATCTCGTAGTCGAAGCGGGAGAAGTCGCCCTTCGGCTCGGCCTCGCGGGAGATGTCGAAGCCGTCCGGGTTGACGATCGGCACGATGACGTTGCGCGTCTTGCCGACCATGCTGCGGATCTGGTTGTCGTGCGCGTAGCCGTTGACCAGCTCGTACGCCCACTCCATGACGGTTTCACCGGCGGGCCACTCCCGGGCGTGGTGCACGCCCATGGTGAAGTCGACCGGCTTGCCGTCGGTGACGTTCTTGACGTCGGTGGCGATCTCCAGCCCCATGACGTCGCGGCCTTCCCAGGTCGACTCCGGCATGGTGAACGCCGACACCAGGTTCGGGTTGGCGCGGGCCAGCTCCTTGATCTCGTACTCGTAGTCGTAGAGGTGGCGGTAGCTGGTCCGGCCCGAGGGCAGCACCGACTTGGGCGTCTTGGCCGCGTACGCGCGGTCGGCCTTCGCGTCGGCGACCGACTTGGCCGAGAGGTCGGCCTGGACCACGGTCGACTTGAGGCCGCTGCTCTTGAGCGTCTGACGGTCGGCGTCATCGGCGAGCACGACCTCGACGCCGGTCGCGTCACCCTTCTCGGTGACGTCGAGGCCGAGGCCGGTGAGCTTGGTCTTGTCGGCGCGGGTCGGGGTCTGGACGCGGACCAGCTGCGCCTTCTGCGCGGTGGTCGGCGTGCCCTGCGGCGTCAGCGCCAGGAAGTCGACGCCGAGCTGGGCCTGGCCGGCCGAGCCGCCGTAGCGGCAGCCCTGGACGACGAGTTCCTGCCCCTTCTTCACGAAGCTTTCGGCGAGTTCGTGGGTGCGCAACGCCGCGGAGGCGGCGACGACGGCGCCGGTCGCCTTGTCGAACACGGCGATGTCCCAGTCGCCCTCGTTGCCCGACGTGGCCTTCAGCCGGGCCTGCACCAGACCGTCCACAGTGGACGTGACGTCCCGGCGGTCGGTGCCCGAGGTCCCCTTGGGCTGCAGTTTCGCGAAGCAGGAGCGCGCCACCGACTTGTCGGCACGCAGGATGTTCTGCGCCGCGCCGGCGGTGCCGGTCGGCAGCGCGACGAACGTCGCGGCCAGTGCGACCGACGACGCCAGCAGCACCAGCCGTCTTGGTGAATTCCCCACAGGCATAGCCCTCCTTGACCGAGGCCGGCAGCACGGACGTACCGGTAGCGAGTGACCGTAATGGACGAAAACGGGCCGGGGTAACCGCCGTAAGTCGTACTGGTTCACCGGTTCTTCACACCGTCGGGTGCCCAAAAGGACATTTCACCGGGAGTTCAACCACCGGTCGGCTACTGTCGGTTCATGGTCACGGTCCCTGCGCGACGGACGTCCGCCGCGGTCTCGCTGGCGGGCATCGCGGCGCTCGCAGTCGGCGCCGCCCTGGTGCTGTTGCTGCAGGTCATTCCGCCGACCGACGAGATCAGCGCGACCCGCCGCACGATCAGCGAGTACGGCCTTTCCGACCACAAGTGGATGTTCGACATCGCGGTCGTCCTGGTGGCGTTCGGCTCGGCCGCCGGCCTCGCGGTGCTGGGCAGCCAGCGCCGGCTGCCCGTGGCCGCGGCGATCCTGGGTGCACTGTGGACGATCGGCCTGCTGGTGATCGTGGCGTTCCCGAAACCGGACTGGGCGACGGTCTCCCGCTCCGACTTCGGCGGCACGCTGCACCGCGGGGCGAGCGTGGTGGCGTTCGTCGCGCTGCCGCTGGCGGTGCTGATCATCGCGCACACGGCGTTCCCGGGCTCCCCGGGCCGGCGATGGCTCGCGAGGGTGCTGGCGATCGCGTCACTGGGCTGGTTCGCGGTGATCCTGGGCGCGGTGGTGGTCGCGGCCGTCGACGGCGGCCGCTGGTGGACGCTGATCCCGCTGGGGCTGGTGGAACGCGGGATGGCGTTGACGGAGCTGATCGCGCTGGGCGTGGTGCTGGCCCCGGTGGGCTCGCGCTCGCGGGAGTAACCACCGGTCCGGCCGCTTGTCCGGTGGCGGACGGGCGGTGGACTGGGACCCGCGGCGCGCGCCGGAAGTGCCACGGCCTTGCGGCGCATTCGCACCGCCGTCCAGCCCGAGCTCCGGACCATGGCCGAAGCCGCCGGTTTCGCGGGGGCCGAGCAGAACCGGGTCGTCCGGGCGATCGCCGACGAACTCGCCCGGCGCATCGATGGTTTCGACAGCCCGGAAGCGATACTGGACTGGCTCGTCCGCGCGGTGGCCCGCGAGGTACAGCGGAAGCACCTCGCCGACTCGGCCTTGGCGCTGGGCTACGTACCGGACCGTGATCGCCGCTTGCTCAGCATCGGCGACAGATCAAGGTTGTCGGACCAGGAGCAGCGGTTCCTGGAGGTGTTGCTCGAGACCGACGACGACCACCACGCGATCGCCGAGGCGCTCCGGATACCGATCGGCTCGGTGGGCCCAACCCGCGAGCGCGTGCTCCGGAAGCTCCGGGGACACCGGGAAGCCCACCCCCGGGCGGATCTCGAAGCCGCACTGCGAGCCCACCCCTCCGCACCGGAATCCCCCACCCCCCGGCGCGGACTGCGTCATTTCCTCGGCCTGACGACACCGGCGCCGCCCGAGGTGCGGCCCGGGGACCGGACGATCGCGGCCGTCCAGACGTCACCGGGGCCGGGCGGGATGTGCTGCGCGAACTCGACGATGTGCTGACCATGACTCGCGAAAGCGGGGACCGGACATGACCGAGCAGGCCCCCCTCCCTCGCCGACGAATGGCTCGGCACGCAGGTCCTCGATCACGTCCGCGACCTCTACAAGGACCACCCCGACACCGCGGACCGCGTCCTGGGGCTCGTCGAACTGCGGCTTCAGCAGCGCTACGAGGCCGAGACCGTGGAAAACCGGCACCGCCGGAAACTCGAGTGGGCGTGGTTCGGGTCGGGCACGGCGCGCCCGTCGAGGCCGGGGTGTCGCTCGGGGCCGAGCGGTGTCCGTCGTGGCGATCTTCGTCACCGGGCGGGCCGCCGGGCCGTTGTTCGCCCCCAAGGCGGAAACCAAACCCGGGTAACGCCTAGCGGATCCGTTCGTGCAACGCGGCCATCCGGGCGTCCAGGTCGGCCGCGGTGGCCGCGGCCGCCGAGAGTTCGCCCGCGAAGTCCGGCGGGACGCTGTCGCGGTACTTGTACGACAGCTTGTGCTCCACCGCCGCCCAGAAGTCCATCGCGATGGTGCGGAGCTGGACCTCCACCTTGACCTTCTCCACCCGGTCGGACAGGAACACCGGGATGCGCACGATCAGGTGCAGGCTGCGGTAGCCGTTGGCCTTGGGGCGGGCGATGTAGTCCTTGGTGCGCAGCAGTTCGACGTCGTCCTGGGCGGTGAGCATGCGGGCCACCGCGAAGACGTCGTCGACGAACGGGCAGACCACGCGGATGCCGGCGATGTCGTCGAGCTCGCGGGCGGCCGACACCCAGTCGCTGCCGAGGCCGCGGCGGTGCACCTTTTCCTTGATCGCCTCCGGCCGCTTCACCCGGCTCGTGATGTGCTCGATCGGGTCGTGCCGGTGGACGAAGTCGAACTCCTCGCTGAGGATCCGCAGCTTCGTCATCAGCTCTTCGATGGCGAACTTGTACATCAGCAGGAAGCGCGGGAGCTGCCCGGCGACGGCGAGCTCGTCGGCCGCCTCGCTCAGAGATGCGTGCTCGGCCGCCGGATCGGTGGTCACTGAACCCTCGTCGTAGGAGTCGTCGGTCGGTTTTCGCCCACCAGGTTACTGTGCGCTACCCGATCAACGGGCCGCGACGGGCCGGAGTTCCCGCCGGTCACCGGATCGGGGAAGCCGAAGCCGTACTCCCCGACGTCGACCTGGCTGAAGGTAGCGAGCCCGTTGGCGTCGGTCCGCGTCGGCGCGACCTTCGTCTTCGCCAGGGCCCTCGCCGGCGTCGAGCTGCCCGTTGTGGTTCTTGTCGACCCACACCTGGCCCTTCGCATCGGCCTTCTTGCCGGGCACCCTGGCTCCGGCGAACGTGTACGGCCCGGAGTCGCCCTGGTCGCCGTAGACGTGGCAGCCGAGCCCGGTCCGGCCGAAGTAGCTCGCCCGCTCCGGCACCTTCCCGGAGACCATGAGGACGGGCCGCTCGCCGGGGGCCGGGGTGCCCGCCGGGTGCCAGGGGTCGAAGGCGTCCCACTGCTCGTGCGGGATCTCCAGCTCCTGGCTGAAGCCGCCCGGGTCGCAGCGACGGGAGGTAGGGGACCACCCAGCCGTCGGGCAACTTCTCGAAGTGCACGGAGGCACTCGAGGTGACAGGGACCCCGTCGAAGGCGAACCGGCCGGCCGCGTCGGTCGTCACGATCAGGTCGTGGGACATGCCGATGCCGATCAGGTGGGCCTCGGCGCCGGCGATGTCCTCGCCGGGCGACGGCTTCCCGTCGCGGTCGCCGCAGAGGTGCCCGGCTACGCGGTCGGTGGTGCTCTTCGGGAGGAGGGCACGGTGGCCAGGGTCGCGTTCTCGACGTACGCGCTGAAGTCCACCACCGGATCGCCCTCGTCGAGGGTGTGGACGCTCCCGTGCAGGTGGTAGGTCCGGCTCTCCCCCGGTGCGAACGACGCGCCGTCCGCCGACTGCAGGTCGCCCCACCCGTCTGAGATCAGGAAGTAGGCACCGGACTCCCGGCCGGCGCTTCCCGAAACGTGGTCCGCGGTCGTGTCCCCGGTGTTGGCGACCGTCAGCTCGGCCGGGATGGCGTCCCCCGGCAGCCATCGGCCCGGCTGCACGGTCGCGGTGACCTTGAGGTTGGGGCCGGTGGCGGCGGACGCCGGTGTGTGGTCCCAGCGAAACGGGCGGCAGGCCAACCGCGCAGGCGGTTCGAGCGTGGTATCCGGTTCGGGACGGGGGGGGGGGGGGGGGGGGGGGGGCCCCCCCCCCCCCCCCCCCCCCCGGGGGGGGGGGGCCCCCCCCCCCCCCCCCCCCCCCCCCCCCCCCCCCCCCCCCCGCCCCGCGCCCCCCCCCCCCCCCCCCCCCCCCCCCCCCCCCCCCCCCCCCCCCCCCCCCCC
>NZ_JBICSQ010000028.1:0-101889 GCF_043197175.1 Amycolatopsis sp. NPDC049252 | reverse complement strand
CCCTGACCGCCGGTGACCTGGAGCCGCTCCTGGAGCAGTACGGCGCCGGCAAGCTGGTCACCCCGGCGCGTCCGGCCACCGCGACGCCCCGCGCGACCGCGCGGCCCGTGGTGACGACCCGCCCGGCCACTCCGGTCCGGCCCGCGGCCGCGACCCCGCCGCCGTCACCGGTGCGCCCGGCCACGCCCGCGCCTTCGCCCGTGCGCCCGGCTCCGCCCGCCCCGTCGCCGGTCCGCCCGGCGGTGACCGAAACCCCGGCCGAGCCGGAGCAGACCGAGAGCGCCGCGCCCGCCGAGGTCCCCGCGGTGGCTGCCGAGTCGCCGGAACCGGTTGCGGCACCGGCCGAAACGGAACCGGCCGAAGCCACCGACGTCCCCCGGCCCTCGTGGCCGCGCCCGGCCGAGCTGTACCTGGTCAGCCTCGTCGAGGGCGGCGAGCCGTCGGCCGAGGCCGAGTACCGGCTGGAAGAACTGTCCCGCGAGTACTCGCACCCCGGCGAAAACGGTGAAGCACCCTTCCGTGTCGAACTGTTCTGGGCCGACGACGGCCAGGGCCAGGACCCGCCGCGCACGCTGCGCGGCGGCGTGCACGTGATCCGCGTCTACAGCCAGAAGCAGGGCCGGGCGCTGGTCGGGTCGCGGACCGAGGCGCCCGGTCTCGTGCTGCAGGCCTACACCGACGAGTTCGCCTACCCCCGCCGCACGTACTGCTACCTCCTGACGCGCGAGACCACGGCCAAACCGGCGTTCGGGGACCTGCGCAAGGGCCTCGCCACGATCGGCGAGAAGCCGAACTTCCGGAACAGCTTCCAGGTCCCGCGGAAGATCGAAGCCCTGCTCGCCCTCTGGCCCGACCTCGAATTCGACCCCCGCTAGGGGGCGGTTCACGCCACACCGGGGGACGGACGCGCGGAAGTTGTCGGGGCAGGCGGATATCCTGCAGTACGGTGCAGGCCGAGTCCGCACCTCACCGAACCTTCGCGAGCCACGATCCGGGAGAACGACCCTGTGACTGCCGAGACCTTGTACGGGGCCGACGACCTGACGCACCTCGAGGGGCTCGAGGCCGTCCGCAAACGCCCCGGGATGTACATCGGCTCCACCGACAGCCGTGGCATCAACCACCTCTTCTCCGAGGTGGTGGACAACTCCACGGACGAAGGTGTCGCCGGCCACGCCACGCGCATCGTCGTCACGCTGCACGCCGACAGCAGCGTCCAGGTCGACGACGACGGCCGCGGCATCCCCACCGGAACCCACGCCAAGTCCGGTTTGTCCGGCGTCGAACTGGTCCTGACCCGGCTGCACGCCGGCGGCAAGTTCGGCGGCTCCGGCTACAAGACCTCCGGCGGCCTGCACGGCGTCGGCGCCTCCGCGGTCAACGCGCTGTCGCACCGCTTCGACGTCACGGTGAAGCAGGACGGCAAGGTCCACCAGATGTCGTTCAAGCACGGCGTCCCCGGCATCTTCGACGCGCCCGGCCCGAAGGCGAAGTTCACCCGCCACTCCGGCCTGAACCTCGTCGGCAAGATGAAGCGCGGCGAGCGCAGCGGCACCTCGATCCGCTACTGGTACGACGCCCGCTACTTCGAGTCCGGCGCGGCGCTGGACGTCGAGGGCGTGCGGTCGAAGCTGCGCAACACCGCGTTCCTCGTCCCGGGCGTCACGTACGTGCTGCGCACGGCGATCGAGGACACGATCAACGAGGAGACCTTCCACTTCCCCAACGGGCTAGTGGACATGGTCGACTTCCTCACGCCGTCCGGCGAGAAGCCGGTCTGCGGCACGCTGATGATCACCGGCGAGGGCACGTACAAAGAGAACGCGGCCGACGCCGCGGGCGTCATGCAGTCCAATGTGGAGCGCCGCGCCGAGATCGAGGTGGCGCTGCGCTGGGGCACCGGCTACGAGCGCACGGTCGAGTACTTCACCAACACGATCCGCAACGTCCACGGCGGCACGCACCGCCGCGGCTTCGACCGCGCGATGGCGAAGGCGATGCAGGACGCCATCTCCAAGACCCGCGGGCTGCTCAAGCCCAAGGAGGACATGCCGACGATCGAGGACGTCCTCGAGGGCATGACCGCCGTGATCCACGTCCGGCTGCCGGAGCCGCAGTTCACCTCGCAGACCAAGGACGAGCTGTCCACCGCCGGCATCACCCGCGTCATCCAGGGCATCGTCGACAAGCACGTGAAGGCCTGGACCGAGGACCGCCGGACCAAGTCCGAGGCCAAGGTCGTGCTGCAGAAGGTGGTCGACGCCTCCCGCGTCCGGCTCACCCAGAAGCAGCAGAAGGACGCCGCGAGGCGCAAGACCGCGCTCGAGGGCGCGGCGATGCCGCCGAAGCTGGTCGACTGCCGCACCACCGGCGTCTCGCGCAGCGAACTGTTCCTGGTGGAGGGCGACAGCGCGCTCGGGTCGGCCCGGATGGCGCGCGTCTCGGAGTACCAGGCGCTGCTGCCGCTGCGGGGCAAGATCCTGAACGTGCAGAAGGCGTCCCTGGGCGACACGCTGAAGAACGCCGAGATCGCGTCGATCGTGCAGGTGCTGGGCGCGGGCACCGGCCGCACTTTCGACCTGACGACGATGCGCTACGGCCGGGTGATCCTGATGGCCGACGCGGACGTCGACGGCTCGCACATCCGGACCCTGCTGATCACCCTGTTCGCCAAGTACATGCGCCCGGTGATCGAGGACGGCCGGCTGTACGCGGCGATGCCGCCGCTGCACAAGCTCGTCACGAAGGGCCGCAACCCGGAGACGCACTTCACGTACACGCAGCAGGAGATGGAGTCCAAGTACGCGGAACTGGAGCGGGCGGGCAAGAGCATCGTCACACCGGTGCCGCGGTTCAAGGGCCTCGGCGAGATGGACGCCGACGAGCTGTGGGACACCACGATGAACCCGGCCAGCCGCTCGGTCCGCCGGATCACGATGGACGACGCCGAGGCCGCCGAGAACGCGCTGGAACTGCTGATGGGCGAGAAGGTCGAGCCCCGGCGCAACTGGCTGGTCGCCTCCTCGGACCGCATCGACCGCGACGCCATCGACGCTTGATATTTTCGTAGCTACCAAGGAGTTCTGCCGTGGCACGCCGCAAGGGCACCACCACCAAGGTCGATCCCAGCGCGTTCGACTCCGCCGGTGCGAACGTCTTCGACAACTCGCTGAAGACCGAGATCGAGGACTCGTACCTGGAGTACGCGTATTCGGTCATCCACTCACGCGCCCTCCCGGACGCCCGGGACGGCCTGAAGCCGGTGCACCGCCGGATCCTGTACTCGATGAACGAGAACGGCTACCGCCCGACACACGCGTACGTGAAGTCGTCACGCGTGGTCGGCGACGTCATGGGCAAGTACCATCCGCACGGCGACGTCGCGATCTACGACGCGATGGTGCGGCTGGCGCAGGACTTCTCGTTGAACGTGCCGTTGATCGACGGGCACGGAAATTTTGGGTCTCCAGACGATGGACCGGCCGCGAGCCGTTATACCGAAGCCCGCATGTCCCCCGAAGCGATGCAGCTGGTCGGTGAGCTCGGCGAGGACACCGTCGACTTCCGGCCGAACTACGACGGTTCGCTCGAAGAGCCGACCGTGCTGCCCGCGGCGTTCCCGAACCTGCTGGTCAACGGCACGTCCGGGATCGCGGTCGGGATGGCGACCAACATGATCCCGCACAACCTCGGCGAGGTCGTCGCCGCGGCGCGGTGGCTGATCACGCATCCGACCGCGACGCTCGACAAGCTGATGGAGTTCGTGCCCGGCCCCGACCTGCCCACCGGCGGTAAGCTGCTGGGCCTCGACGAGGTGCGCCGCGCGTACGAGACCGGCCGCGGCGTCGTCCGGATGCGCGCGAACGTCGAGACCGGGCCGCTCGAAGGCAGCCGCGGGCGGCAGGCGATCACCGTCACCGAGCTGCCCTACGGCGTCGGCCCGGAGAAGGTGATCGAGAAGATCACCGACGAGGTCAACAAGTCCAAGCGGCTGACCGGCATCGCCGACGTCAAGGACCTCACCGACCGCGAGAACGGCACGCGGCTGGTCATCGAGTGCAAGGTCGGCGTCAACCCGCAGGCCCTGCTGGCCGACCTCTACCGGTTGACGCCGCTGGAGCAGTCGTTCGGCATCAACAACCTCGTCCTCGTCGACGGCCAGCCGCAGACGCTGGGCCTCAAGGAGCTGCTGGAGGTCTTCCTCCGGCACCGCTACGAGGTCGTCACGCGGCGCACGAAGTACCGGCGCCGCAAGCGTGAAGAGCGGCTGCACCTGGTCGACGGCCTGCTGATCGCCCTGCTGAACATCGACAAGGTCATCAAGCTCATCCGCGAAAGCGAAAACGCGCAGGCCGCGAAGGACGGCTTGATGACGCGGTTCAAGCTGTCGGAGATCCAGGCGACCTACATCCTCGACACCCCGCTGCGCCGGCTGACCAAGTACGACCGGCTGGAGCTGGAGTCCGAGCAGGAGCGGCTGCGCGAGGAGATCGCGGAGCTGAGCAAGATCCTCGACGACGAGTCGGTGCTGAAGAAGCTCGTCTCGTCGGAGCTGGCGAAGATCGCGAAGGACTTCCCGACCGAGCGCCGCACCGCCCTGATCGACGGCGACCTGAAGGAGGTCCTGGCCGCGTCGAAGCCGTCCGGGCCCCTGGAGGTCGAAGACGACCCGTGCCAGGTGATCCTGTCGGCGACCGGGCTGGTCGCGCGCACGGCGGCGGAGTCCGAAGAGTCGACGGAGACGCGCCGGCGCAACGGCCGCGTGAAGCACGACGCGGTGTCGGCGGTGGTCCACACCACCGCCCGCGGCCAGATCCTGCTGGTGACGAGCCGCGGCCGGGCGTTCAAGACGGACGTCCTGCCGTTGCCGGTCCTCCCGGAGCAGGCGGGCACGGTGTCGCTGCGCGGCGGCATGGCGGCGCGCGAGCTGATCCCGTTGGAGAAGGGCGAGACGGTCGTCGGCATCGCGCCGTTGGGTGAGCAGGCAGCAGGCTCTCCCGGCCTCGCGCTCGGCACGCGAGCCGGCGTCGTGAAGGTGTGTTCGCCGGAGTGGCCGGTCCGCTCGGACGAGTTCGAGGTCATTTCGTTGAAGGACGGCGACGAAGTCGTGGGCGCCACGTGGCTTCGCGATGGCTCGGAAACGCTGGCGTTCGTGACGTCGGAGGCGTCCCTGCTGAAGTACGCGGCCTCGCTGGTCCGCCCGCAGGGCTTGAAGGGCGGCGGCATGGCGGGCATCAACGTCGGCGCGGGGTCGGCGGTCTTCTTCGGAGCGGTCCGCACGGACGACGACGAGCACGGCGAGCCGATGGTGATCACGGCAACGGGCGTGAGCGTGAAGGTGACCCCGTTCAGCGAGTACCCGGCCAAGGGCCGAGCCACCGGCGGGGTTCGAGCGCAGCGGTTCCTGAAGGGCGAGACAGCGCTCCGAGTGGCCTGGATCGGCCCGCGCCCGGCAGGTTCGGCCCGCAACGGAGACCCGGTGGAGCTACCGGAGGTCGACGTCCGCCGCGACGGCTCGGGTCACGCCCACCCGGGTCCGGACGTGGTGGGTCACCTCATCGAGCGAGACTGACGGTTGTTGGTGGTGTGCCTGCCCGGCCCACCACCGACAACGTCGTAGCCGCCCGATTACTCGGCACAGAACTTCTCCAATTTTCTGGCCAGTTCCTCGGCCGCGCCATGGTCGGACTCTCCGGACCGTCGAGTGCCGACGCGATTCTTTCCGCCGAATACAAAGGCATCCGTCCTACCCGGGTTTTCGGGCCGCTCGCTCACGTCGGCCTGTTCTGCCGGGCCGAACACAGCAGCACCCATAGTCACGTCGGCAGCATGCTTGAGAAACCCCTCGCGAGCTGCCTCGGCCCTCTCGGCTGCCAGGAGCGCTGTCTCGAACTGCTCGGCCACCCAGAACGGTCGTGCGAACCTCGGCATCACGTAGAGCTCGGCGAGCAGCTCGCGACGACGCCCGTCGCCTTTCGGGTACAGCAAAACCGTTACTCGCAAACGAATCCGGGGGAACCCGAAGGCCAGTTCGTCTCGCCCCTTCTCCGTGAGCTCGTAGTAACGACGCGGCGGACGGTCGCTCACCTCTTCCGCGGCCTCCCAGCCGTCAATGCCCCAGCCGTCTTCGAGCATCCTGCGCAGGATCGGATGAAGGACTCCCGACCGCACCCCGGATTCCTTGCTGAGGCTGTATCCCCACTGTCGAGCGGCGGAGTCGGCCATCATGGCGATCGCCACTTGGACGAGCGCGTAAGTTGTCTTTCCGCGTTCAGGTGGGCTCTTTCAGGCCAACAGCGCCTTCGCGATGTGGGTCACCTGGATCTCGTTGCTCCCGGCGTAGATCATCAGCGACTTGGCGTCCCGGGCCAGCTGCTCCACCCGGTACTCCGCCATGTACCCGTTCCCGCCGAACAGCTGCACCGCCTCCATGGCCACATCGGTCGCGGCTTCCGACGAATACAGCTTCATCGCCGACGCCTCGGCCAGCGACGGGCGCTTTCCCGCCCGGAGCTTGGCCACCGTCTGGAACACCATGTTCTGGACGTTCAGCCGGGCCACCTCCATCTTCGCCAGCTTCAGCTGGATCAGCTGGAACCGCCCGATCTCCTGGCCCCACAGCGTCCGCGACCGAGCGTACGAGACGCACAGCCGCTGGCACTCGTTGATGATGCCCAGCGACAGCGCCGCCACGCCCACCCGCTCCGCCGCGAAACTCTCCCTCGCGTCCGACGAACCCGACGACGACAAGAGCCGGTCCGCACCCAGGCGGACGTCGTTGAAGAACAGCTCGCCCGTCGGGGACGACATCATGCCCATCTTCTTGAACGCCTTGCCCTGCACGAACCCCGGCATGCCGCGGTCCAGCACAAAGGCGAGCACCGGCCGGTCGCGCGGCGGCGACCCGTCGTCCAGCTTCGCGTAGACCACCACGACGTCCGCGTGCGGGCCGTTCGTGATGAACGTCTTCTGGCCGTTCAACACGTACTCGTCGCCGTCGAGCCGCACGGAAGTGCGCATGCCGCCGAACGCGTCCGAACCCGAGTCCGGTTCCGTGATCGCCCACGCGCCGATCTTCTCGAACGTCGCCAAGCCCGGCAGCCAACGCTCCTTCTGCGCCTGAGAACCCTTCGACAGGATCGTCGCCGCGGTCAACCCCAGCGAAACACCCAGAGAAGCCACGATCCCCAGGCTCACCCCCGCCAGCTCGCTGATCGCGATCAGCGCCAGCGTCTCCTGACCGCCCAACGATGAGGAAGACGAACCAGAAGACGGTGACAAGACCCGAGAGACCGCCTCCGCAGCGAGAACATCCAGCCCGAAAGCGGCAAAGAGCTTCCGGATGATGTCGTACGGCGGCAGCTGACCACTTTCGAGAGCATCCAGCTGCGGGCGGATCTCCTTCGCGATGAACTCGCGGATCGAGTCGCGGACCAGCAGGTCCGTCTCGGACCACTCGATCACGGCAGCCTCGCCGCGATGTCGTCGATCGCCCACGGGCCTTCGGTTTCGATCACCTTGACGTCGTGCCAGCCCGCCAGTTCCGAGATCGCGCCGCCCTGGACCGCGAACACCTTGCCCGTCAAGGTGCACTTCTCGGACGCCAGGTAAGCCACCAACGGCGAGATGTTCGCCGGCGAGAAAGCATCGAACTCGCCTTCGGAGACCGGTGCCGCGAAGATCGCGCCCATCCCCGGCGTCGCCAGTGTCAGACGGGTACGGGCGATCGGGGCGATGGCGTTGACGCGCACGCCGTAGCGCTCCAGTTCGGCGGCTGCCACCAGGGTCATCGCCGCGATGCCCGCCTTCGCCGCGCCGTAGTTGACCTGGCCGGCGTTCGGCAGCGTCACCCCGGACGCCGACGCCGTGTTGACCACCGACGCCGCGGCCGGCGTACCCGCCTTCGACTGCGCTTTCCAGTACGCCGCCGCGTGGTGCAGCACCGCCGCGTGGCCCTTGAGGTGCACCGCGATGACGTCGTCCCACTGCTGCTCGGTGATCCCGGCGACAAACGCGTCGCGCAGGATGCCCGCGTTGTTGACCACGACGTCGAGCCGCCCGAACTCCGCGACGGCCTGGTCGACCAGCTCCGACGCGCCCGCCCACGACGTCACGCTCGACGTGTTGGCCACCGCCTCCCCGCCCAGCTCACGGATCTCCGCGACGACGTCGGAGGCGGGCCCGGAGGACGAGCCGCTCCCGTCGTTGTCACCGCCGAGGTCGTTGACGACCACCCGCGCGCCCTCGCGGGCGAACAGCAGCGCGTGCTCCCGCCCGATCCCGCGGCCGGCGCCGGTGATGAGCGCGACGCGCCCGTCGAGTGCACCCATCAGCTCTCTCCGATCTCGGCGAGGCCGTCCTTGACGACGACCTGGTCTCCCACCGTGGTTTCGAACGCGTAGAGACCGGGCCCCGCCGACCAGATCGACGTCGAGAGGTCCTGGCCCGGCAGCACCGGCGACGCGAACCGCACGGCCAGCCGCCGCAATCTGTCCACTGAGGACTCGCCGACCTCGGTCAGCACCGCCCACGACGTGAACGCCATCGTGCAGAGCCCGTGCGCGATGATCCCGGGCAAGCCGGCGGCCCGGGCGACGTCTTCGTCGAGGTGGATCGGCATCGGGTCGCCGGCGGCCGGGCCGTAGCGGAACGTCTGGTCGTCGTCGACGTGCTGGCCGACCTTCGCGACCGGGGCCCGCGAGCGCAAGGCGTCGTCGAAGCGGTGGCCAGGGCCGAGCACCCCCTGCTTCTCGCCGGTGTCGAAGCCGCGCACGAAGAACGTCACGTACTGCTCGTTCACCAGTTCGCCGGAAACGGAACGGCACTCGAGGTGGACGGTCGCGCGGGTCCCCTTCGGCAGCCCCTCGTACCCGGTCATCTTGGCGCGCGACACGAGCGCGTCGCCGGGCCGGATCGGGCGGTGGAACCGGAAGTCCTGCTCGCCGTGCAGCACCTTGCCGAACAACGACGCCGGCACCACTTCGAGCGCCGGTTCCAGCAGCGACTGGAACACCGGCACGATCGCGAACACCGGGCTCGCGACGTCGCCGGCGCGGTGGGCCGGGATGGGATCGTTGGTCGCAGCCGCGTACTCGGCGAGCCGCTCACGCGTGACGTCGAAGGACACCGGCTCGGTCCACTTGTCCAGGCCGGTGGCGTCGAACTTCATGCGACCAGGGCCTTGAACTTGTCGAGGGACTCGTCGAGGTTCTTCTTGCCGTCCTTCTCGACGGCCTTGCCGAGCGCGCCGACGATCATCTGGCCGGTGAACTCGGCGTCGATCGAAGCCGCCGAGCCCGCACCGGCCGCCGCGACGGACAGCGAGAACTTGATCTTCACCCCGGCCATCCCGGTCCCGGAGATGACCAGCCGGTGCGGCGCCTCGTAAGCGTCGACGGTCCAGGTGATCGTGTTCGCCATGCCGAGCATCGTGACGACCTCGGACACCTGGGCGCCCTGCGCGAACTCGGCGGGGACGTCACCCTTCCACTTGGTGTGGATCGTCAGCCACTTCTCGAAGTTGTTCGGGTTCGAGAACTCCGCCCACACCTTGTCCGGCGTGGCCGGCAGTTCGACGGACGCGCTGATCTGGCCCATGGTTCTCCTAAGCTCGCTGGTAGGCGGTGACGACGGCGGCGCCACCGAGTCCGATGTTGTGCTGCAGCGCGGCCCGCACGTCCGGGACCTGCCGCTTGTCCGCGTCGCCGCGCAGCTGCCAGGTCAGTTCGGCGCACTGGGCGAGACCGGTCGCGCCGAGCGGGTGCCCCTTCGAGATCAGCCCGCCGGACGGGTTGACCACCCACTTGCCGCCGTAGGTGGTGTCGTTGTTGTCGACGAGCGCCCCACCTTCGCCTTCGAGACAGAGGCCGAGTGCTTCGTACGTCAGGAGTTCATTGGCGGAGAAGCAGTCATGCAGTTCGATGACCTGGAAGTCCGCCGGTCCGAGGCCGGCCTGGTCGTACACCTTCAACGCGGCCTGGCGCGTCATGTCGTAGCCGACGATGTTCTTGGCGCTGCCGTCGAAGGTGCTGCGGAAGTCGGTGGTCATGGCCTGCCCGACGATCTCGATCGCACGCTCAGCCAGGCCGTTCGTCTCGACGAAGGCCTCGCCGGCCAAAATTGCCGCGCCGGAGCCGTCCGACGTCGGTGAGCACTGGAGCTTGGTCAGCGGGTCGTAGATCATCCGCGACGCGAGGATGTCGTCGAGCGAGTAGACGTCCTGGAACTGCGCGTACGGGTTGTTCACCGAGTGCCGGTGGTTCTTCTCGCCGATCTTGGCGAAGTGCTCGGCGGTGGTGCCGTACGCCTTCATGTGCTCCCGGCCGGCGGCGCCGAACATCCACGGCGCGGGCGGGAACAGCACCTCGGAGATCTCGGCGAGCGCCTGCATGTGGTTACCCATGGGCTGCTCGCGGTCGTCGAACGTCGAGCCGAGCGAACCGGGTTTCATCTTCTCGAAGCCCAGCGCCAGCACGCAGTCCGCGCGGCCGCCGCGGATCGCCTCCGCGGCCAGGTACAGCGCGGTCGACCCGGTGGAGCAGTTGTTGTTGACGTTCACGACCGGGATCCCGGTCATGCCCAGCTCGTAGACGGCACGCTGCCCGGACGTCGACTCGCCGTAGACGTACCCGACATACGCCTGCTCGACGGCGTCGTACCCGAGCCCGGCGTCCGCGAGGGCGTGGGTCCCGGACTCCTTCGCCATCTGCGGGTAGTCCCAGTTCTCGCGCCGCCCGGGCTTTTCGAACTTCGTCATCCCGACACCGACGACGTACACCTTGTTCGCCATGCAACAAACATACAGACCGGCATGTATTTATCAAGACCAAGACCGTAACCCGCAGGTCAACGGGACAAAATTCAGCCCAGCGGAGCCAGCGGACCCGGGTAACGGACCGGATCGAGGCAGCTGCCGAGGCCGTCGACGACCGAGCAGAAGCCCGGCGGCCGCACCGGCGTGTAGCCCGCCGGGACCCCGTGGCCGTCGATCAGCTGCCGGTACGTCGTGACCGCGTCCGTCGGATGGCGCACCAGAGCGGTATCCGAGCGAGCGTCCACCGTGTACAGACCGAAGCGGGGCTGGTAGCTGCCCCACTCGTAGTTGTCCGTGAGGCTCCAGTAGTTGTAGCCGATCACGTTCATGCCGTCGGCCTTCGCGCGCTGCACCCAGTAGATGTGGTCACGCAGGTGGTCCGAGCGCGTGTAACCGTCCGGGCGCGCGTTGCCGTTGTCGGTCGGCATGCCGTTCTCGACGACGTACAGCGGCAGCCCCGGGAACTTCCGCGCGTAGTACCGCAGCGCGTAGTAGATCCCGTCCGGCTGCGGGGTCACCTTCCAGAACTCGCCGCTCGCCGCGTGGATCGCGCTGAGGTTGTCGAGGCTCGCGCCGTAGTAGTAGTCCAGGCCGGCGAAGTCGAGCTTGTCGCGCACCTGGTCGAGGAACGACGCGTCCAGCACCCCCTGCACCGCCGGGACGTACGCGGTGTTGCTGGAGACGAGCGCGCCCGGATCCAGCTGGTGGATGAGGTCGTAGGCGGCGCGGTGGACGCGCACCAGCCGGGCCTGCGCCCACGGCAGCTTCCAGCCGGCGAGCCCGCCGTTGGCGGTCTCGTTCTGCAGGTAGACGGTCGGCTCGTTGATCGTGATCCACAGCGCGCCGAGGCCCTTGTAACGGTCGACGACGCGGCGGGCGTTGGCCAGCCAGGCGTCGACCGTGCGGTCGCTGTCCCAGCCGCCCTGGTCGGCGACCCAGCCGGGGTAGACCCAGTGGTCGAGCGTGATCATCGGCCGCATGCCGGCGTCGAGGACGTGCCGGACGACGTCGTCGTAGTACGCCAGCTCGCTTTGGTCGATCTGGCCCGGCTGCGGTTCGATCCGGGCCCACTCGACGCTGAAGCGGAACACGTTCACGCCGAGCTGCTTCGCGCGGTCGATGTCCGCCACGTAGTTGTGCCGGAAGTCGACGGACTCGCGGTAGGGCTCCTTGATCGACGACGTCTTCGCCTGCTCGTAGCGGCGCCAGTTGCTGTCGAGCGCCGAACCTTCCGCCTGATAACCCGAGGTCGCGACGCCCCAGAAGAACGGCTGGGTGACGGCCACCGCCGGCGACACCCCCGCGAGGAGACCCGCGAGCACCGTCACGACCACGAGGACTGCACTGCGCCGCATCGCTCCCCCATTCATGAAGGAACTTCATGTTAGTGCCGCGGTGACTCGCCGCACATCCACCGAAGGACGGAAGACAGACGGCCGACCCGCCGCTGGTACCGGCGCAAGCCCGTACGACGCGCGCTGGTCGTCACGCACCGGTGGACGTCGCTGGTGCTCGGGCTGCCGCTGGTCCTCGAGACCACCGCCGGCGTCATCCTGCTCTATCGCGCCGAGTACTTCCGGGCCACGCACGCCGACTTCTACGCGCACACCGACAGCGCGCACCCGCTCGGCCTGCAGCAGGCCCGCGACCTCGTCAGACAGGCGCACCCCGAGTTCTCCGCGGCCTGGGTGAGCAACGACGGCGGGATCATCGCCGTCGGCGACACCGGCTACACCACGGCCTACACCGACGGCGTCATGGGCTGGCTGACGAACCTGCACGACTGCGCGTTCACCTGCAAGGACGACCCGGGGTACGTGTCGTGGCCGGCCGCGCCGACACCGGTCTCGGAGATGAACGGGGGTGAGCTGGTCCTCGTCGTGCTCGGGCTGCTGATGATCCTGCTGGCGATCACCGAAATCGTCGTCTGGTGGCCGGGATTCAAGAAGTTCTCGCACGGCTTCCGCGTCCGGCTCGGCAAGGGCCGGTTCGCGCGCGACTACGACCTGCACAACGTGATCGGCCTCGTGTCGGTGCCGTTCGTGCCGATGTGGGGTGTCACCGGCGCCGCGTTCTACCTGCCGCCGGTGGAGAACGCGTGGCTCGCCATCACCGGCGGCACCACGCCGGACGAGGCGAAGTACAGCTTCACGGCGAACCCGGCGGCGCCCGGCACGCCGGTGATCGGCATCGACCAGGCGTCGTCGGCTGCCCTGGCCGCGTCCCCCGGCACGGTCCGCTACCTCGTCCCGCCCGCCGAAGGCACGGACTACTACTCGGTGTCGATCGCGGACGACGGCTACCAGCCCTACGGCGCCCGCGCGTTCTTCGGCGGCGACCGCACGGTGTACGTCGACAGCCACGACGTCACCCATGTGTCCTCTGTGGACGCAGCACCGGAGCCGACGGCGAACCGCTTCTACAGCAAGGTCTTCGAGGCCGCGTACTTCGGCTGGCTCGTCGACGGCTGGTGGCGGCTCGTCTGGGTCGTCCTCGGCCTGGCGCCGCTCGCGCTGCTGCTCACGGGTATCTCGACGTGGCTCTTCCGCCTCGGCACGAAACGCCGTCGCCGCAAAGCGCGCCGGGCGTGATCGAGCCACTGGCCTTCGCGACGACGGTGCTCTGCCTGCTCTCCGGCCTCTTCGCCCTGGTCACCGCGGCGCTCGGCCGCTACCGCCGGCCACCCTGGCGCCCGCTGGCCGTCCTGATCAAACCGGCCCTGCTCGCCCAGGCGATCGCGGGCCTGGCCTCCGCTCACCACCCGGCGGAACCCGGCACGCACGTCGCCTACCTCGTCACCTCACTGGCGGTCCTCCCCGCAGCCCTGACGTGGGGCGCCCGCGACACCACCCGCTCAGCGGGCTCACCCTGGCCGTCCTGGTCATCCGCCTCCAGACCACCTGGCACTGAAAGCCGTGAATGGCACATTGAGGGGCTTGGAGTCCCTCAATGTGCCATTCACGGACCTTCCTCAGCCGACCTTGAACGACTGGGCGGCGCTGCCGTTGCACGTCGACTGGACCAGCTGGACACTGTCCGCTGTGGACG
The DNA here is from genome assembly GCF_043197175.1 of Amycolatopsis sp. NPDC049252. NCBI lineage: Bacteria > Bacillati > Actinomycetota > Actinomycetes > Pseudonocardiales > Pseudonocardiaceae > Amycolatopsis > Amycolatopsis sp. NPDC049252. Next base: position 88,028 of record NZ_JBICSQ010000028.1, on the reverse strand, counting down.
ATGCCGGCACGGTCAGGCACTTGCCCGTGTGACGGACGGCGAAGTGGTAGTACCCGCTGCCTTCCGACACCGGCTGCCACTGCTGGTTGTCACCACCGCCGTAGGCCCACAGCTGCAGACCGGCGTTGTCGGTCGTCGCCACGTTCGCGACGTCGATGACCTGCGCCGGGTTGGTCCGGTTGTTGATCCGGTCGTACCCGCCGCTGGTCGGGGCGAACTGGAACTGCTGCGCCGTGGTGCCGTTGCAGGCGTACTGCTGGATCACGGTGCCGTTCGCGCTGGCCGCGGCCCGCGCGTCGACGCACTTGCCGTTCGCCTTATTCGACACGGCGTACCAGGCCGACGGGTCGATCGAGCCGTCCGGCGGCGGGGTGGTCGTGCCGCCGCCACCGAGCCACTTCAGGCCGTCGAGCAGGAATCGGTTCTGGTCGGCGCTTTCGAACGTCGACGACAGCGCGGTGTTCGTGTCGTAGTTCATCGCGTTGTGGCCGAAGTTCGAGTAGATCATCTTGTAGTTCTTGTTGGTCCACGAGATCGGGTAGTAGCCGCTGTACCAGGTCTGGTTCGGGTCGGTGCCGATCGGGAACGTGGACTGGTCCATCGACGCGAGGATGGTGATGTTGCTGTTCTGGCGCAGGTCGTTCTGCCAGGCGTACCACTCGGACGTCGAGGACTTGATCGTCGCCGGCAGGTTCACCGTCGACGGGTGGGTGCGGTTCTCGATCTTCAGCGTCTCCGGCGTCGGGCCCCACGAGTTCGAGGTGAACCGGCCGGTGCCGAGGAAGTCGTTGTGGAACCAGTTGGCGTACGACGGCGTGGTGTCGTCGTTGTAGGCCGTGACGTGGAAGCCGTAGAACCCGCCGCCGGCCTGCATGTACCGCTGGAAGCCCTGGAACTGCGCCTGCGACTGCGGCTGGTCGTCGAGGAACATCACGACCTGGTACTGGTCCGGGGTGATGGACGTCAGCTGGTTCCAGTTGGTCGTCGAGGTGTAGGTGAAGCCGTTGGCCGCCGCCTGCTGCGGGAACCAGACGTTGGCCTCCTTCTCGAAGCTGATGTGCGCGGCGTCGTAGGTGCCGCTGTAGAAGGCGAGCACCTTGAACGGCGTCGCGGCGTGCGCGGCGGGGGCCGCCGGGCTGCCGAGGCTGAGCCCCAGCAGCGCGGCGAAGAACGCCAATATCCGGATCAACGGGCGGCGGGTTCTGGACGGCATGCGTGTTCCTTCCGGGTGGGGGCGGGTCACCGATGACGCGGGTAGTGGAGGCCGTAGCCGAACGGGAACAGCGCGGGCTGGCCGTCGCCGACGTTGATCGGCTGCTGGCCGGCGCTGCGCATCCAGGTCACCGGCAGCTTCCCGGTCGGGTTGTAGTCACCGAAGAGGACGTCGGCGACACCCTGGCCCTCGCTGCCCGGCAGCCACGACTCGACGAGCCCGGCCCAGTCCCCCACCTGCGCCGCGATGTCGAGCGGCCGCCCGGACACCAGGACGACGACCGTCGGCACACCGGAGTCCTTCAGCTTCGCCAGCGTCGCCAGGTCCGCGTCGTCCAGGCCCATCCCTTGTGGACGGTCGCCCTTCGTTTCGGCGTAGGGTGTTTCGCCCACCACGGCGACGGCGACGTCGTAGCTCTGGTCGATCCCCGTGCCGTCCTTGGCGTAGGTCACCTTCGAGGAACTGCTCCTGATGCCCTGCAGGATCGTGGTGCCGGGGATGACCGGGCCACTGGTGCCCTGCCAGCCGACCGTCCAGCCGCCGGACTGGTTGCCCATGTCGTCCGCGTTCTTGCCCGCCACGAAGATCTTTTCGTGCTTCGAGAGCGGCAGCACGTGGTGGTCGTTCTTCAGCAGCACCTGGGATTCCCGGACGGCTTGGCGCGCCAGGTCGCGGTGGTCCTTGCTGCCGATGGTCTTCAGGTACCGCCGGTCGGTCAGCGGGTGCTCGAACAGGCCGAGCTCGAACTTCTTGGTCAGGATGCGGCGGTTCGCGTCGTCGATGCGCGACATCGGCACACGGCCCTGCTGCACCAGCGTGCGGAGCGTGTCAATGAACTTCTGCCAGTCGTAGGGCACCATCACCATGTCGATGCCGGCGTTGATCGAGGCTTCGACCTCTTCCGGTGCGAAGCCGGCCTTGCCGTCGATCTTGTCGACGCCGTTGTAGTCCGAGACGACGATCCCCTTGAACCCCAGTTCCTTCTTGAGGACGTCGTTGATCAGGTACGAGCCGGCGTGCATCTTGACGCCGTTCCAGCTGCTGTAGGAGATCATCACCGAGCCGACCCCGCGGTCGACGGCGGCCTTGAACGGCGGCAGGTGGATCGCGCGCAGCTCCTGCTCGCTGATCTCGGTGTTGCCCTCGTTGACACCGCCGGTCGTGCCGCCGTCGCCGACGTAGTGCTTCGCGGTGGCCATGATCGAACCCGGCTGGTCCAGCGAACGCCCCTGCAGGCCGGTGATGATCGTCGACATCTCGGTGGCCAGCTGCGGGACCTCGCCGAACGACTCGTAGGTGCGGCCCCAGCGGTCGTTGCGGGCGACACACAGGCAGGGCGCGAAGTCCCAGTCGATGCCGGTGCCGGAGACCTCTTCCGCGGTGGCGCGGCCGATCTTCTGCACCAGCTTCGGGTCGCGCGACGCGCCGAGGCCGATGTTGTGCGGGAAGACGGTGGCGCCGTAGACGCCGTTGTGGCCGTGGACGGCGTCGACGCCGTAGATCAGCGGGATGCCGAGCGGCGTGGCGAGGGCGGCCTTCTGGAAGCCGTCGTACATGTCGGCCCAGGTGACGGGCGTGTTCGGCGTCGGCTGCGAGCTGCCGCCGGAGAGCAGCGAGCCGAGCCGCCCGGTGGTGACGTCGGCCGGCGACTTCACCCCGAGACGTTCGGCCTGCATCATCTGGCCGAGCTTGTCGTCGAGCGACATGCGGCCGAGCAGATCGGCCACCCGAACCTTGACGGGTCGCCAGGAATCCTTGTAGGCCGGGCCGTTCCCCGCGAGGGCCGGGGATTCCGACGTCACCAGGAGCCCGAGGGCCAGCGCGCCGATACCCAGTCTACGTCCGAGACCCATCCGGGTCCTCCTCGTCGAGAGACCGAAATTCACGCCTTGAATTAAGACACAGGCTTTCGACGTTGGTCCAGACCTCTGAGCGAACTCGGTTGCCACTGAGCGGGATTGCGCTTTCCGGTCGCCTTCTGGCCTAATTCGGCGAAGCGCACGACGATCAGCGGGCTGCCCCCTCGGCGGCTTGGTCCGCCACCTCGCGACGGGCCGAACGGATGTGGCTGCAGGTCGCTGTCCGAGGTCATGCTGGACTCGGCGCAGTACTCGATGAGTGGAACGCTTTCCGGCTGGCTTTCGGCCTACTCGGCCGCCGCGGCGGAGACGGACGCGTACGTCTCGTCGTTCCGGTCCGCACGCCGGCCACGCGGACGTCATCCGCGAATCCCTGGACGGCGCGAACTCGACGGCCCGGCGGAACTGAGCCACACTGGCCCGATGCCTGCCGTCTACAAGAACCCGCGCGGACAGCGCGCGGTGCGGCAGTGGTGCACGGAAACGTTGGCGCGCGCGGACTTTTCGATCACCGGCCGGACGCTGGCCACCAGCGCCGGGCGGGTCGAACTGACCTCGGCAGGGACCGGGCCGACACGGGTCGTCCTGGTGCCCGGGACGGGGTTCAACGCGGCCGTCGCCCTGCCGTGGCTGCGGGCACTGTCGACCCGCTGGCCGACGACCGTGGTCGACCTGCCGGGTCAGCCCGGCCTCAGCGATCCGCGGCGGCCGTGGCGTTCCCGGCTCGCCTGGTACGGCCGGGTCCTGGACGAAATCCTGGCCGAGCTGGACGCCGACGACGTCGTGCTGGTCGGCAACTCCCTGGGCGCCGCCGTCGCCTTGGCCGCGAGCTCACCCCGCGTCGCGGCCCGGGCGCTGGTCTCCCCCGCCGGGATCATGCGGCTGAGCGTCGATCCGCACGTGGCCCTGGCGTCGACGCGCTGGCTGCTGCGGCCGACCCCGGCGCACACCCGCGCCATGCTCCGGTTGTTCGTCGGGCCCGGCGAAGAGCCACCGCCGACGGAGGTGGAGTGGATGACGCTGATGGCCGCCTGCTGCCACACGACGCTCGCTCCGCCGCCGCTGCCGCCCGCGCTCCTGGCTCAGCGCACCGGACGGCCGTGTGTCGTCGGGGTCGGTGAGCACGACCGGTTCCTGCCCCCGCGCCGGCTGGGGCCGGCCGCGCGCCGGACCATGGGTCTCGACGTCCGGGTCTTCCCCGGCATGGGCCACCTGACCACGCGCCTCGACGACGTCGTGGACCTGGTCGCCGAGGTCGCCTGAGCTACCGGTCCGAACGCAGCGACGCCGGGTCGAACGTGTCCCAGTACTCGTCGTCGTCCTCGACACTCGCAGGCGGAGGAGGCGCGGAACCCAGGCGTTCTTCCCGCAGCCGCTGGAATTCCTCGACCGTCATGCCCGGGTCGTCGTCCTCCGCGCGGGCCGGCGCGGGCACCCCCGTCATCTGCTCGATCATGAACGTCATGTCCTCGCCGAGCAGCAGCGCGACCTTGTTGTAGCCGTCCTGCGTCGCCTCGCGCATGGCTGCCTGGACGATCTCCACCACCAGCGGGCCCAGGCTCTCGCCCAGGTTGACCGCCGACGGCGCCAGCCACAGCCGCAGCAGCTTGCCGCGGGCGTCGACCGTGGCTTCCACCTGGCCGTCGAGGTCGTGGGCCGTGCCGGAAGCCGAGGCGAGCAGTTCCTCCACGCGAGCCATCGCCTCTTCGCGGGCCCGGGCCTGGGAAATCAGCTCACGCGTCGTGGGCATCGCGTTCACCTTCCGTAGGAGACGGACTCGGCGTCCGGGTCGTCGTCCGGGATCGGCTCGTAGCCCAGCGTCTCCAGCTGCGAAGCGTCGACGACCGGCGCGAGCGCGTGGTACATCCGGTCGCCCGCGCGGCGGGTCGCGCGCTGGGCCAGCTCGACGATCTGGTCGGCGATGACCGACGATCCGTGCCGCAGCGCGGACCGGTGGATCGTCAGTCCGGTGAGCAGCCCGCCCGGCGCGACCTGGACCTCGATGGCGCCGTCTCCGGACGACGCCTTGCCCACCACCGGACCCGTGCGCTCGAAGCGCGCGGACGCCTCCGCGCCCGCCCGGTCCGCCTGCTCGGCAATGCGGGCGGCGGCCAGGTCCATGTCGAATTCAGCCACGATGCGAAGTTACCCCGTCGGCCGGTAGAACCCGATGAACGACTGTCCCGCGTTCGTGGTGCGGATCTTGCTGATCTGGACCGGGTCGCCGGCCTCGATCATCTGGCCGTCGCCGATCACCATGGCGACGTGCCCGGACCAGACGACCAGGTCACCCGGCAGCAGCTGGTCGATCGAGGGCACCTCGGCCCCGACCGTCTGCATCTTCGCCGTCCGCGGCAGCTGCAGGCCGGCGTCCTGGTACGACGTCATGGTCAGCCCGCTGCAGTCGAGGCCCTGGCCGCGCGCGGTGCCGCCCCAGACGTACGGCACGCCGAGCTGCGACAGCGCCGCGCGCACGGCCTTCGCCGCCGTCTCGTTCGGCGCCATGACCTGCTTGCCGCCGGGCAGGTTGATGCCGACGCCGGTGCCGGGCTGCGGCGGGACCGCGACCGGCAGCCGCGGCTTGTGCACGGCACCGCCACCACCGCCGCCGCCTCCCCCACCGCCACCGCCGCCCCCGCCGGAGTCCCCGCCGCCGGAGTAGCCGCTGTTGCTGTTGAAGGACGAAGCCACCTTCGTCGGCGAAGCGCTGCTCGCGGACGTCGTCTGCTCGCCGCCGCCGAGCTTGGTGCCGATGTCGGTGAGCTGGTTGATCGTCTGCTCGCTGAACGTCGCGGCCTGGCCGGTCAGCCGGCTGATCTTGGTCTGCAGCTTCATCAGGATGTCGCGGGACGCGGCCCCGCGGCTCTCCGGCGGCTGGATGTTCTTGACCGCCGCCAGCGCCTTCATCGACGCCGAGATCTCCTTGATGATCTGGTCGCGGACCTGGTCGTTCTTGATCTGGCCCAGGTTGAGCGTCTCGGCGGCCTCGGCGACGGCCTTCTCGATCTCGGCGCTCTCGTCGAGCAGGTCCTGGACCTCCTGCTCCAGGCTCTTCGACGTCGCTGTCGCGCGGTCGGTCGTCGAGCCGGAGGTGGCCGAAGTCAGGTTGACGCGCTGCGCCGAAGCCGTGTCGTGGGTCCTGCCCATCGACGTCTGCAGCGCGACGTGGCCGTCGCGCGCGCCGCTGATCGCAGCCGGGTCGTGGCGCAGCTTGTCGGCGAACTGGTTCGTGGTGTCCAGGCCGTGCCGGACGAGCAGATCGGCGTGCTCGGTCACGTGAGGTCCGTGCCCAGCCGCCGGACGAGGTCGCCGTGCTCGGCCTCGACGCCGGCGTAGTTCCGGTCGGTCTGGCGGGCGGCATCACCCATCTGGCTCCAGCCGCCGCCGACGCGGTGCAGCTTCTCCTGCAGCGCCCGCATCCGGCCGGTGTAGGCGCCGGTCAGGCCGGACTCCTCGCCCATGGCGGAGAAGCCGACACCGACGTGCGGGCCGACGTGCTTGTCGGCCGCGCCCTTGACGTCTTCACCGAGCGGGTCGACCTCACGCGCGTACCGCGAGTACGCGCCGTCGTCGACGTGAAACCCCGAATGCGAACCGTCCACTGGCCCTCCCTGTCACCAGGGATGCGACGTGCTCGCGCCACCCCCGGTTCCCCACCCTGCGGAAGTAAAGCCTAGACCACGTTCCGTACCCGAGTGGGCGAATTGCCCGGACTCAGCCGAGCACCCCGGTGAGCCAGCCCTGGTCCTGCCAGTTGACGATCGCGCCGTTCGAAACGACCGTCGGCGTGCCGAATCCGCTCTGGCCGCCGCCGAAGTCCTGCGCCAGCTTCGGGTCGTTCTCGATCTGCTGGAACGCCGCGTTGATCTGCTGGTCGTAGGTGCCGGCGTTCACCGTCTGGGCGAACTTCGGGTCGGTGATGCCGACGTTCTTGCCGAGGTCGATCAGCTGCGCCTTGTCGTACCCGCGCTTGCCCTCTTCGGGCTGGTTCGCGTACAGCGCGTCGTGGAACTGGAGGAACTTGCCGGCGTCGGCCGCGGCGAGCGCCGCGTTCGCCGAGTCGAGCGAGTACCCGGGCGGGCTCGAGCGCTCGTTGAGCAGCGGCACCATGTGGTAGCGGACCGCCAGCTTGCCGTCGTTGACCGCCTGCTCGATCTGCGTCTTGTACGTCTTCTCGAACGTGCCGCAGATCGGGCAGAGGAAGTCGGCGTAGACGTCGATCGTGGACTTCGCGCCGGCCTTGCCGACGGTGACGACGACGCCGTCGCGCTTCTGCGTGACGTCGGCGGCCAGCGAGCTGGTGGCCTGGCCGGGGTCGATGACCTTGCCCTCGGTCTTGTTCTTGTCGGAGATCGTCCAGATCACGCCGCCGATCACGAGCGCGGCCACGACGACCACGGCGGCGATCCCGATGATCCACTTCCGTTTGTCCCCGGACGCGCCCCGGGCCTGGGCCACCGCCCTCGCGCCCCCGCTCTGCGCGGCCTGACGACGCTTCCGAGCCGTCCGCTCAGCTCCACCCACTGTGTATCAGTTCCCTTCCGCGATACCCGAGTAGTCGGGCTCGGGCTCGACAGAGTTCCCGCGACCTCGGGCGAGCCAGCCGTCGACCGACAGCCAGGTGCGCGGCCGCGCCAGCAGCCACACGGCCAGCAGCGCGAAACCGGAGTCGCGGAGGATTTCCTGCGGGTACGCGGTCTGCCCCGCCGCCACCTGGCCGCCACCGCCGAAGCACCCGCAGTCGATGCTCAGCCCGCGCGCCCACGACTGGGCGATGCCGGCGATGAGCACGAGCAGCAGCACCAGCGCGGCGCCGGCGACCCAGCGGGTCAGCAGGCCCGCGAGCAGGAACAGCCCGAGCACCAGTTCGACGAGCGGCAGCGCGACGGCCACCACGTTCACGAGGGCGCCGGGCAGCACGTCGTACGCCTGGACGGCGATCAACGTCTGCCCCGGATCCGCCAGCTTCACGGCACCCGAAACGAGCCAGACGGCGGCCAGCCCGAGCCGGGCGAGCGTGCCGACGGCGTCCAGCACGGGTTGGGACAGTCGCACCACGCACTTAGGCTAACGGGAGGACCTGAGAACTTCGTGAGGGCTCGACGGCGGTGGAGGGAGCGGCCGGATGCGCTGGCGCACGCTCTTCGCTGCCGCGTTGCTGCTGGTCACGGCCACCGCGTGCGGGCCGGGCCAGGTCTCGCCGACCGACTCGGTGGTGGCCAGGGCCCGTGCGGCGGATCACCTGACCATCGGCATCCGGTTCGACGCCCCCGGCCTTTCCGAGCACACCGTGGACGGGCGATTCGTCGGTTTCGACGTCGACGTCGCGACCTTTGTCGCCGGCGAGCTCGGCGTCGCCCCGAAGGACATCACGTGGCGCGAGACGACGCCGTCGACCCGCGAGACGGACCTCACGTCGGGCGCGGTCGACCTGGTCGTCGCGACCTATTCGATCACCGACAAGCGCAAGCAGGTCGTGTCGTTCGCCGGGCCGTACTTCACCACCGGCCAGGACCTGCTGGTCCGGCGCACGTCGGCCGACATCACCGGGCCGGAGGCGCTCAACTCGCGCAAGCTCTGCTCGGTCACCGGTTCGACGCCGGCCCAGCAGGTCAAGGACAAGTTCGCCCAAGCCGTCGAGCTGGTCGAGTACCCGCGGTACCCGGACTGCGTGACGGCGCTGCTCGCCGGGCAGATCGACGCCGTGACGACCGACGGCGTCATCCTGGCCGGGTACGTCGCGCGCGACCCGGAGCTGCTGAAGGTCGTCGGGAAGCCGTTCTCGAAGGAGAACTACGGTGTCGGCCTGCGCAAGGGCGACACCCAGGGGGTGACCGCGGTCGACGACGCCATCCGCAAGATGATCTCCTCGGGTGAGTGGCTGCGCTCGCTCAACGCGAACATCGGCCCGTCCGGTTACCAGCTGCCCCCGCCACCCGAGGTCACCGAGAAGTGAAACTGCCCGACCTGCCGGTCCGGTCCGTGCTGCCCGACGTGCTCGCGGCGCTGGACGCCCACGGCACCGCGGTGCTGGTGGCGCCGCCCGGCACCGGCAAGACGACGCTGGTGCCGCTGGCGCTGATGTCCGGCAGCGGCCGGGTCGTCGTCGCCGAGCCGCGGCGTCTGGCCGCGCGAGCCGCGGCCGGACGGATGGCGGCGATCCTGGGCGAGCCGGTGGGCGAGACCGTCGGGTACGCCGTGCGCGGCGACCGGAAGGTGTCCTCGCGCACGCGCGTCGAGGTCGTGACGTCGGGCCTGCTGGTCCGGCGGGTGCAGGGCGACCCGGAGCTGCCCGGGGTGTCGACGATCCTGCTGGACGAGTGCCACGAGCGGCACCTGGACGCGGACCTGCTGCTGGCGCTGCTCCTGGACGTCCGCGCCGGGCTGCGTGACGACCTCCGGCTGCTGGCGACGTCGGCGACGGTGGCCTCCGGGCGGCTCGCGTCCTTGCTGGGCGATGCGCCGGTGATCGAGGCGTCCGCACGGACGTACCCGGTTTCGACGGCGTACCTGCCGCCCGCGCGGGGCGAGCGCGCCGAGGCCGCGGTGGCCCGGGCGGTGCTGATGGCACTGTCCGAAGGGGACGGTGACGTGCTGGCGTTCCTCCCCGGCGCGGGCGAGATCGCCCGCACCTCCGGCCTGCTTCGGTTGTCCGATGTGGACGTTCTCCCCCTGCACGGCCGCCTCACGGCGGCACAGCAGGACGACGCGCTACGGCCGCGCGCCCGGCGCCGGGTGGTGCTGGCGACGGCGGTGGCCGAGTCGAGCTTGACGGTCCCGGGCGTGCGCGCGGTCGTCGACTCGGGCCTGGCGCGGGTGCCGCGCGTCGACCACCGGCGCGGCCTGCCGGGCCTGGCGACGGTCCGGGTGTCGGCGGCGGTGGCGGCGCAGCGCGCGGGTCGAGCGGGCCGCGAGGCGCCGGGCCGGGTGTACCGCTGCTGGGCGGAGCACGAGCAGGGCACACTGCCGGCGTACCCCGAGCCGGAGATCAGGACGGCCGAGCTGGCCCGGCTGGCCCTGGAGCTGGCCTGCTGGTCGACCCCGGACGGCAGTGGCCTGGCCTGGTGGGACCCGCCGGGCGAAGGAGCGTTGGCAGCGGGCCGGGCGCTGCTGGCGACGTTGGGCGCGACGGCTTCGGACGGCACGGTGACCGCGCGCGGCCGCAGGATGGCCGACCTCGGGCTGCACCCACGGCTGGCGCGCGCGTTGCTGGACGGCGCGGAGGCGGTGGGTGCGCGCAACGCGGCCGAGGTGGTGGCGCTCCTGGACACGGGCGGCAAGCTGACCGACGTCGATGCCGAGCTGCGCCGCCTGCGCGCGGCGAACGACGACGCCGCGCGAAGGTGGAAGCAGGAATCTCGCCGCCTGGCGGCGCTGGTGCCAGGGTCCGGGGATCGGCGATCCGGCGGCGCCGGCCAACCCCGCGGAAGTGGTAAGGGCCAGGCCGGTGCCGAGCGCGCGAACCCGGCAGCCGGGCAACCCGGCGAAACCGGCCGAACCCAGGCCGACCACCACAACCACGGAGCCGAGCAGCCCGGCGGAACCCAGGTCAACACCGACCACCCGAACCACGGAGCCGGGCAACCCCGCGGAACCCAGGTCAACACCGACCACCCGAACCACGGAGCCGGGCAACCCCGCGGAACCCAGGTCAACACCGACCACCCGAACCACGGAGCCGGGCAACCCCGCGGAACCCAGGTCAACACCGACCACCCGAACCACATAACCGGGCAACCCCGCGGAACCCAGGTCAACACCGACCACCCGAACCACGGAGCCGGGCAACCCCGCGGAACCAGCAGGACCCAAACCACCACCGGCCGGGCGAACGGCCCAGCCGGGCAGACCAGCGAAGGTGGCAAGGCCCAAAGCAGCGCAGCCGCTGAACCCAAGCCCGATCCCGCCCTCATCGTCGCCCTCGCGCATCCCGAGCGGCTCGCGCGGCGGCGTCCCGGCGGGGAGCCCGTCTACCTCATGGCCGGGGGCACCGCCGCCGAGTTGCCGCCGGGCAGCGGTCTCGACTCCGAGTGGCTGGCCGTCGCCGAGGCGACTCGCGATCCCGGGCGGGTGCACGGCACCATCCGGCTCGCCGCGGCCGCCGACGAGCAGCTCGCCACCCGGGCCGCCCCCACGACCGAAACCGACGAAATCACCTGGGCCGACGGCGATGTCGTCGCCCGGCACGTCAAAAAGCTCGGCGCCATCACCCTTTCCTCGCGCCCGCTCAAGCATCCGAACGTCCACGACGCTCTGGTGGCGGGCCTGAAAGCCGAGGGTCTCGGCCTGCTGAAGTGGACCGCCGACGGCACCCGGTTGCGCGAGCGGATGGCGTTCCTGCACCGCACCCTCGGCGCGCCCTGGCCCGCGGTGGACGACAAGAGCCTGCTGTCCGATGTGGACACCTGGCTCGACCTCTCCGGAATCCGCCGCCGCGCGGACCTCGCGAACCTCAACGCGGGCACCGCACTGAAGGCCCTGCTCCCCTGGCCCGCGGCGTCCAAAATGGACGAACTCGCCCCGGACCGGCTCGAAGTGCCCTCCGGGTCGCACATCCGCGTCGACTACAGCGGCGACCAGCCCGTGCTGGCCGTGAAGCTGCAGGAGACCTTCGGCTGGACGGAAACGCCGTCGCTGTCCGGTGTCCCGGTCGTGCTGCACCTGCTCTCCCCCGCCGGCCGCCCGGCCGCGATCACGGCGGACCTGGCGTCGTTCTGGACCGCCGGGTACCCGGCCGTGCGCGCCGACCTGCGCGGCCGCTACCCGAAGCACCCGTGGCCGGAGGACCCGGCCACCGCCGTCCCGACCCGGCACACCCGCCGCCGGGCCTGACGAAAGTCGGGGTCGGGCCGCGACCGTCGGCCGATGTTCCGGCACCCCGCAAAACCCAGACTGGGTCCATGATCACGCTCAGAGGACTCACGAAACGGTACGGGGAGAAGACCGTCGTCGACGCGCTCACCTGCTACGTCGCGGCCGGGCAGGTCACCGGGTTCCTCGGCCCCAACGGCGCCGGGAAGTCGACGACCATGCGGATGACCGTCGGGCTGGACCACCCGCAGGAAGGCGAAGTGCTGGTCGGCGGGCGGCGCTACGCCGAGCTGGAGCACCCGCTGCGTGAGGTCGGCGCGCTGCTCGACGCCGAGGCATTGCACCCCGGCCGCAGCGCGGGGAAACACCTCCTCGCGATGGCGCGCAGCAACGGCATCGCGGCATCGCGGGTCGAGGAGGTGCTCGCGACCGTCGGGCTTTCGGACGTCGCGGGCAAGCGGGCCGGGCAGTTCTCGCTCGGCATGGGGCAGCGGCTGGGCATCGCGGGCGCGTTGCTCGGTGACCCCGGTGTGCTGCTGTTCGACGAGCCGGTCAACGGTCTCGACCCGGACGGCGTCCGCTGGGTGCGGCAGCTGATGCGCTCGCTGGCCGCCGAGGGGCGGACGGTGTTCGTCTCCAGCCACCTGATGAGCGAGATGCAGCTGACCGCCGACCACCTCGTGGTGATCGGCAAGGGAAAGCTCCTCGCGGACGCGCCGGTCGCGGAGTTCATCGCGGGCAACTCCCGGAGCAGGGTCTCGGTGCGCGTCCCGGACGACGCCGACCGCGACACGCTGGACCGGCGGCTGCGGTCCGAAGGCGGGCGCACGCACCCCGGCGAGCCGGGCGAGCTGGTGGTCGACGGCGTCGACGTCACCCGCGTCGGCGACCTGGCGCACGAACTCGGGATCCGCGTGCACGGCCTCACCGAGCGGACGGCGTCGCTGGAGCAGGCGTACCTGGAACTGACCGCTTCTTCGGTGGAGTACGGGGTCTCGGCATGACGGCCGCGGTGGCTGTGGTGTCCGTGGTGTCCGTGGTGTCTTCGGAGTGGACGAAGTTCTGGTCGGTCCGCGCGACCTGGTGGACGCTGATCGTCGGATCCGCGCTGATGGCGTTCTACAGCGTCGTGTCGGCGATCTCCCAGCGCTTCGACAGCGACGACCCCCTGGGCGCGAACACCATCGCCCTCGGCGGCGGCTTCTACCTGACACAGTTCGCGGTGATCGCGCTGGCAACGCTGTTCGTGACAAGCGAGTACGCCGGCGGCGGCATCCGTTCGACGCTGCTGTGGACCCCGGTGCGCTCACGGGTGGTGCTCGCGAAGGCGGCAGTGCTGCTGCCGGTGCTGTTCGCCTACGGCGTGGCGCTGTCGTGCGTGGGAATGGCGTTGGCGGGGTCGCTGAAAGACGACCACGGCTTGCCGACGTCGTTCGCAGGCGCCTTCACGACGGCGACGGGCATGGGCGGCTATTTCGCGCTGTTGGGGCTGCTGTGCACAGGCGTGGGCTGGGCGCTACGGAGCGCGGCGGGGACGCTGGTGACGGTGATCGTGCTGCTGGTGCCGTTGCCGCTGATCGTGGCATCACTGGGGCTGCCGGGGCTGGTGCCGTACTTCCCGGGCATCGCCGGGGTGAACGCGATGGTCGAGGCAGGCCACCCGAACCCGATCACCATGGAGCCCGCCCCTTACGCGCCCTGGGTGGGGCTGCTGGTCTGCGCGGCGTGGACAGCGGCGGCGCTGCTGGCGGGCACCGCAGTACTGCGCCGCCGAGACGCCTGACACACACAAAGCAGCCGCCGCCCTCACTGGGGGACCGGCCCCGCTTCCAGCGTATCGGGGAGGTCCGACAGAAGCCGGAAAAGACCGAGGTCAGGGCCTGGTTGTCCACATCACGGCCGGGGTGTGGACGACCAGTTCACGCCCAGGCCGGCGAGCACTTCCCGGGCACCGAGGGTCAGTGCGGCCAGGGAGGGTGGGGCAAGAGAGCCCGTGCCGGCGATGGCGTCGAAGATCGCGCCGTCCAGCCAGGCCACCAGCACCGACGCGTGCCGGACCGGTTCCGGAGAGCCCGCCGCCGCGAGGACCGACGCGCAGCGGCGGCGGATCAGCAAGCCGCCCTTGTCGTACGCCTCCCGCAGCTCCGGACGCCGGGTCGCCTCCAACGCGAACTCGTACCGCGCCAGCATCCGCGTCCGACCGGAAGTGATCGCCGCGTGGACGAAACCCGCCAGGAACTCCGGTAGCCGGCCCGCCGGTGGCTCCACGTCGACGTTGTCCAGCGCGACCATCCGCGTGATCGTCAGCTCCAGCAGCGCCGCCCGGGTCCGCGCGTAGTACGACGTCGAGCCAGGCGACAGCCCCGCCGCCCGGTCCACCGCGCGGTGGGTCAGGCCGCGCATGCCCTCCGCCGCGATCACCTCGATCGCCGCGTCGCCGATGGCCTCAAGACGCTCCACAAAAGAGGACTCTACAGGCGTAGAGTCCTCTACAGATGTAGAGGAGGAGTCGAATGGACGCGGTGGTGGTCGGCGGCGGGATCGGCGGGCTCGCGGCGGCGGTCGGGCTGCACCGGATCGGCTGGGACGTGACCGTCCTGGAGAGAGCACCCGAGATCACCGGCGTCGGCGCCGGGATCTCCCTCTGGCCGAACGCCCAGCGCTGCCTGGACGTCCTCGGCGTCCAAGCACCCCTCGAAAAGCAGCCCGACGGCGGACTCAGAGACAAGAAAGGCCGCCGGATCACCGGCTGGGACGCGGCCGCCTTCGCACGCCACCACGGCCTGCCCCTCGCCGCGATCCACCGCCGCGACCTCGTCGACGCACTCGTGCGGGCACTCCCCGAAGAGACCAGAAAGACCGGCGCCGAAGTCACCGAAGTCCGCGAAGACGGCTTCGTGCGCTACACCGGCGGAGAACTCCAAGCCGACCTCGTCGTAGCCGCCGACGGGATCAACAGCCGGATCAGAGGCGGAGAACCGCCGGTCTACAGCGGCAGCACCGCCTTCCGCGGCGTCGCCCATCGACCCGGGACGCCGCTGAGCACCAGCTGGGACCGCGGCACCGAGATCGGCGTGCTGCCCCTGGCCGGTGACGACGTCTACTGGTGGATCTCCTACGTCGTCCGGGCCGGCGAAAGACCGGCCGACGTCAAGGCCTACCTGAAGCAGCACTTCGGCGACTGGCACGACCCGATCCCGGCGCTCATCGACGCGACACCCGCCGAGCACATCCTCCACCACGACCTCTACTACCTGGGCACTCCGCTCACCACCTACGTCCGGGGAAAGATCGCGCTGCTCGGCGACGCCGCCCACGCGATGCCGCCATTCCTCGGTCAGGGCGGCTGCCAGGCCCTCGAAGACGCCGTCGTGCTCGCCCACTCCGTGTCCACAGAGGACACCACCGAGAAAGCACTCGAGAAATACGACCAAGAGAGACGAGAGCGCAGTCAGAAAGTCGCCAGAGACTCCGTCCAAGCCGGGAAGGTCGGCCCACAGCTCACCAACCCGGTTGCCATAGCGATAAGAAACGCGCTCCTGAGACTGACCCCGGCCAAGGCGACGGCCAGGATCGGCGCCGGGGTCAGTGGCTGGCGTCCGCCGGATCTCCGCCGACCAGTCCCGCCTCGTACGCCGTGATCGCCGCCTGCACCCGGTTCTTCACGCCGAGCCGGGTCAGGATCGTGCTCACGTGCGCCTTCACCGTGCCCTCGACAACGAAGATCTTCGCCGCGATGTCCGCATTGGACAATCCGGAACCCAGCAGTGTCAGCACTTCCCGCTCGCGGTTGGTCAGCAAGGCGATGCGCGAGCGGGCCGCCGACGCACGCGCGAGCCGGCCGCCGGAGAGCCGCGCGATGACCCGCTGCGCCACCTTCGGCGAGAGGAACGCGGCTCCGTCGGCGACGGCGTGGATGCCCGCCAGCAGCTCGCGCGGGTCGCCCGACTTGAGCAAGAACCCGCCCGCGCCGAGGCCGAGCGCGCGTTCGATGTAGTCGTCCTCGCCGAACGTCGTCAGCATGATGACGCCGGTCGCGGGCAGCAGCCGCCGGATCTCGGCCGCCGCGCCCAGCCCGTCCAGGACCGGCATCCGGATGTCGAGCAGCACGACGTCCGGGTGCGTGGCCAGCGCCTGGTCGACCGCCGCCCGGCCGTCGGCGGCCTCGGCGACGACCTCGATGCCGCCGTCCGCGCCCAGGATCGCCGCCACCCCCGCCCGCATCAGCGCCTCGTCGTCGGCCAGCAGCACCCTGATCACGAAACCCCCTCGGCGAACCTGTCCTTCGAAACCAGTTTCCCTTCGGCGAAACACAGCCGGAACGCCGCGTAGTCGTTGTCCAGCAACGATCTTCCGGTGCCGTAGTACTCGCACGCGGCCCCGGGCACCGGCGGGAGCGGCGGCTCACCGCGCACCGGGCGCGCGCCGCGCTGGTTGCCCGGCAGCCGCGGCGCGATCTCGGCGCGCGGCTGCCCGACCCGCAGCCCGTCGTACACCTGCGGCGGCAGCTCCGACGACGTCCACTGGTAGAGGAACACGATCCCGGCGACGCCGACGACCACGGCGAACAGGCCCAGCGGGACGGCGACCGCCTGCACCAGGCTGCGCCGGACGTCGCGGCGCGCCAGCTCCAGCGCACGGGCCGACGTCGACTGCCCCACAGCGTCGTCGGCGGCCTCCCGCAGTTCGGCGGTCTCCTCGACCGGCGCCGCGTCGTGCGGCAGCGTCGCGGTGACGGCGAACCCGCCCTCGTGCGGCCCGGTCCGCAGCGTGCCGCCGACCAGCCGGACGCGCTCGCGCAGCCCGATCAGCCCGCGGTGCCCGGACGCGGCCCCCGGCAGCGGCCCGGCGGGCGGCGGCGCGTTGACGACACTCACTTCGGTCTGCGAGCCGGAGCTGGTCACCCGGACCGTCACGGCGGCGCCCGGCGCGTGCTTGGCCACGTTCGTCAGGGCTTCCTGGACCACCCGGTGGGCCGCGAGCGCGACCATCGGGGGCGCCTGCGCACTGTCCACTGTGGATTCGATGAGCAGGCCGGACGCCCTCGCCCGCGCGATCAGCTCGCCGAGGTCACCCTGCACCGGCTCGACGGGCGCGGCGTCCTCGCGCAGCACGCCGATGATCTCGCGCAGCCGCTCGGTCGCGGCCGCGGCGCCGGCCCGCAGCTGGGCCGCGGCGCCGCGCTGGTCGTCGTCGAGCCCGCCGGCGACCTCCAGGGCCGCCGCGCGGACGGCGATGAGGCTCAGCTCGTGGCCCAGCGAGTCGTGCATGTCGCTGGCGATCCGCGCGCGCTCGCGCAGCCGGGCCTGGTCGGCGATCAGCCGCTGGCGGCTCTCCATCTCCTCGGCGCGGCGCCAGCCGGTGCGAGCGAGCTCCCCACGCAGGCGGATGTAGCGCCCCAGCAGCCACGGCGAAAGCCCGGCGAACACCAGGACCGCGACGACCTCCGCCCAGTCGCCGAGCGCGTCGTCGCCGAAGATCAGCGAAACCGGCAGGGCGAGCACCGCGACGGCGCCGCCGACCAGCAGACCCGGCCGGGCCCGCGGCATCCGCAGGCCGGCCTGGTAACTCATCGCGACCAGCACGAAGATCATCCAGACCGGCACGCGGTTGCCGTACGGGAACGGCACGGCCAGCGTTCCCGCCAGCGCGACGGCGAGCGAGGCGGCGGGATAGCGCCGGGCGGTGGCCACCGAGACCAGGACGACCGCGAAGCCCCCGGCCATCTCCCCGTACGCGCCGGCCTGGATGGTGTCCGAGACGACGATGAACGCCAGGAACAGGGCGAGGGCGACGTCGAGCACCACCCGCCACCTGCGCTTCGTCACCTCTTGCACAGGATCGAAGCTACAAGCCGTGATCGGCGGCGACCACTGCCGAAAGTCAACCTTTCAGCGTGTCCAGGAACGCCAGGGTCTGCGGCCACGACAGCGCGAACGCCTCGGCGTTGACCGCCGTCCCGTGCCGCGACGAGTCGGTGAAACCGTGTTCGGCGCCCGGGAAGTGCTGGCTGAACGTCGCGCCGCGCGGCCGGGACTGCAGGGCGGCCTGAAGCCGGCCGAACGTCTCGTGCGAGACGACGACGTCGGCCTCCGGGTAGGAAACGAGCACTGGCGCGGTGATCTCTGTCGACAAAGCGACCGTGTCGAGGTCATGGTTCGGCGGCGCCGGGACGCGGATCGTCGGGTGGTAGGCGACGACCCCGGAAACCCGCTGGTCACGGGCGGCGAACAGGAGCGCGAACCGGCCGCCCAGGCACCAGCCCATGACGCCGGCCGACGTGCAGCCGAGCTCGCCGAGCAGGTGGTCGAGCAGCGCCGTCTGCTCGGCGAGCGCGACGTCGTCACGCAGTTCGCCGAGCTTCTCGCCGAGGTTGTCGCGAGAGGTGTTGTCGGTGCTCGCGCCGTGGAAGACGTCCCAGGTCAACGTCGTGATGCCACGGCCGGCGAGCTCGTCGGCCCAGGCCCGGACCTGCTCGCCGATGCCGGTGATCATCGGCAGCAGCAGCATGCCGAACCCGGAGCCGCCGGCCGGGCGGGCCAGGTACGCGGAGAGGTCGCCGACACGGGTGGTGGACGTCTCGATGCTCATATCCGCACGGTAGCGCCCCGGGTGATGCATCATGATCCACCATGGCCGAGCGCACTCTCGCCGAGCAGTTGGGCGGCTACCTCCCCGCGGGCATCGAGGCCCTCGAAGAGCACGAGCGGCAGGACCTCGCCGACGCGCTGCGCGACGCGCGCCGTCGTCAGGCGAAGGCCTTGGCCGAGGCCGGTGAAGAGGGCCTCCGGTACGTGCCCGCGCTGCTGCGCGGCGCCGTCCGGAAGGCGGTCGGGCTGTGAACGCGAACTACGAAGCCGAAGCCGAGATCCTCAAGCTGGCCCGCGTCCTCGGCGTCGAGCCCGAGCGGCTCGAGTACCTCGCCCGCGTCGACGCCGACGACCTGAAGGCGTTCCGCGAGCAGGTCACCGACACGCTGTTCGACGCGAACATCGCCGTGCTGCAGCGGATGGCGCTCGCCGCGCGGCTGCTGCCGGGCGGGGTGCTGGCGAAGATCGCCGAGAAGGTGTTCGGGCCGCTGCTGTGCGCGCGGATCGCCGGGGTGGTCGACGTCGCCCGCGGGGTCGACGTCGCCAAGCGGCTGACCCCGCGGTTCCTGTCCGAGGTCGCCGCGGACCTCGACCCGCGGCGGGCCAGCGCGATCATCTCGCGCATCCCGCTCGACACCGTGCTGGCGGTCGCGGGCGAGCTGGCCGGGCGCGCGGACTGGATCACGCTGGGCCGGTTCGTCGGGCACCTCCCGGACCCGACGGTCCGGCGCTGCCTCGAGGAGATCGACGACCCCGGCCTGCTGCGGATCGCGTTCGTGCTCGACGACAAGAGCCGCGTCGACCACGTCGTCGGCCTGCTCCCGGCCCACCGCCTGGGCCGCGTGATCACCGCGGCCGGCGCCGACGAGGACCTCTGGGTCCCGGCGCTGGACCTGCTGAACCACCTGAGCGCCGAGCGCCGGGGCACGCTGGCCCCGATGCTCGGCGCCCTCCCGGACGGCCTCCGGGAGCGGGCTCAGGCGACGATCAAGTAGATCCCGTAGCCGACGATCGC
Source organism: Amycolatopsis sp. NPDC049252 (assembly GCF_043197175.1). Lineage (NCBI taxonomy): Bacteria > Bacillati > Actinomycetota > Actinomycetes > Pseudonocardiales > Pseudonocardiaceae > Amycolatopsis > Amycolatopsis sp. NPDC049252. Next base: position 68,540 of record NZ_JBICSQ010000028.1, on the reverse strand, counting down.
CAGGCAGACGACGAAGCAGAGGATCGCGCCGGCCAGCGGGCCGGTGCCCGAGCCGCCCGCTTCACGGGCCGACTCGCGCTGGGAGAGCCCCACCACCCCGAAGGAGAAGAGGCTCGTCAGCACGACCACCGAGGCGAGCGCGACGACGAAGACGAGACCGAGGGAACCCCAATCGATGTGCACGGCGCTCCTCAGACGTTGGCCGGCTGCGGGGCCGGCTCCGGCTCGTTGATGGTGTTGGCGCTGATCGGGTTCCGCCGCGACGCGAGGTAGATGCCCACCGCGACGACGACCCCGGCGAGGCCGATCAGGACCGTGCCCCAGGTGCCGAGCGTCGACACCTCGGCGGCGACCGCACCGACGATCGCGGCGGCCGGCAGCGTCAGCGCCCAGGCGACGACCATCTTGCCCGCGACGCCCCAGCGGACCTCGGCGAGCCGCCGGCCGAGGCCGGAGCCGATGATGCCGCCCGAGCAGACGTGCGTGGTGGAGAGCGCGAAGCCGAGGTGCGCCGAGGTGAGGATGACGGCCGCGGCGGACGTCTCGGCCGCGAAGCCCTGCGGCGTCTGGATTTCGGTGAGCTTCTTGCCCATCGTCTGGATGATCCGCCAGCCACCGAGGTAGGTGCCGAGCGCGATCGCGGTGCCCGCGGTCAGGATGACCCAGATCGGCGGGTTCGAGCCCGGCGCGAGCGAGCCGGACGCGATCAGCGTCAGCGTGATGACACCCATCGTCTTCTGCGCGTCGTTCGTGCCGTGCGCCAGCGAAACCAGCGAGGCCGACGCGATCTGGCCGGCCTTGAAGGTGCGGCCCACGGTGTCCTGCTTCGCCCGGTTGGTGATCCGGTAGACGAGGAAGGTGCCCAGCGTCGCGACGATCCCGGCGACGATCGGCGAGGCGAGCGCCGGGATGAGGACCTTTTCGACGACCTTGCCGAAGTGGACGGCGTCGGAGCCGGAGGCGATCCAGGTGGCGCCGATCAGCCCGCCGAACAGCGCGTGCGAGGAGCTCGACGGCAGCCCGATCAGCCAGGTCACCAGGTTCCACACGATGGCCCCGACGAGTCCGGCGAAGATGATGACCGGAGTCACCTTGGTGTCGTCGACGATCCCGCCGGAGATCGTCTTCGCGACCTCCACCGAGAGGAACGCGCCGACGAGGTTCAGCACCGCGGACACCCCCACCGCGACCCGCGGCTTGAGTGCGCCGGTGGCGATGGACGTGGCCATCGCGTTGGCCGTGTCGTGGAAGCCGTTGGTGAAGTCGAAGGCCAGCGCCGCGACGATCACCACCAGCACGATCAGCGAGAAGTCCATGCGGGGCTCATTTCCGTCGCCGGAGGCTGTTCGGGGAAAACGCTACTGATCGACTCCGCGGAACCCGATCCCTGCGGTGTGACGGCTCCCTGAACTCTCCATGAACCGGCCTGCGCTTCTCGGGACGAACCACGCATTTCCGGCAGGTAGGGCCGGGCTGGCCGATCACCGCGACAGCGGCGTCGGGACTGTTGTTCTTCTTCGGCACCGGCTTGCACCCGGTCCCCGAGCTGGCGTGGTGCGCACCACTGCCGATCCTGCTGCTCGCGCCGCGGGTGTCCGGGGTGACGGCGCTGCTCTGCGCGTTCATCGCCTACGCCGCGGGCAGCATCCCGAGCTGGAGTTACTTCTGGCACACGCTTTCGGTCCCGCGACCGGCCGGGATCGCCATCCTCGCCGGCAGCGCGCTGCTGTTCGCCCTGGCCGCCGCGCTGTTCCGGCTGCTCGTGCGACGCCGGCACGCGGTGCCGGCCGTGCTCGCCGCGGCCGGGCTGTGGACGGTCGCGCTCTACGCGGTCTCCCTGCTGAACCCGACCGGCCTGATGGGGACGTTCATGACGACCCAGGCCGACCGGCCGGTCGTGCTGCAGCTCGCGTCCGTCACCGGTGGCTGGGGTGTCGAGTTCCTCGTGCTGGCCGTCCCGGCCGCGGCCGCCGCGATCTGCGCGCCCGGCATCAAGGGCGGTTCCCGGCTGGTCTCGGTGGTGGCGGTCGCCGCCGTGCTGACCGGCCTGTTCTTCTGGAGCACCGCTCGGCTGAGCAGTCCCGCGGGAACGACGACGAAGGTCGCGCTGGTCGTCCCGGCGAAGGCGGGCTGGGCCACGGACGTCACGACGCCGCAGGGGGCCGCCCTCCTGCAGTCCTATGTGGACCAGATCCGCGCGCTGCCCGACGGCGTCCGCGTCGCCGTGCTCCCGGAAGCGGCCTTCGCGGTGGACGACGCTTCCCGCCCCGGGCTCGTCGAGCAGCTGCGCCGCACCGGCGTCGAGGTGGTCACCGGCGTCTACGACACCACACCGCAGGGCCGGTTCAACGCGGCGCTCGACGTCCCGCCGTCCGGGCCGACGGTCGAATTCCGCAAGTGGCACAACGGGGATTCGAAGCACATCGCGTCCGGGACCGACCTCGCGTACCTCGCAGGACCGGCGAAGATCGGCCTGATGGTCTGCATGGACGTCAACTTCGCGAACCCCAGCGGCGGCTACGGCGAGGCGGGCACCGGCCTGGTGCTGATCCCGGCGTCCGACGAGGACGCCGACGGCTGGGAGCACAGCCGCACCGCGCTGATCCGCGGCGTCGAGAACGGGTTCTCGGTGGCGTGGAGCGCGGCCCGCGGCACCCCGATGCTGTCCGACGCCCACGGCCGCGTCCTCGCCGACACCCACCCGGGAGCACCGCCGTTCTCGGTGGTGACCGCGGAAGTCCCGCTCGGCAGCGGCGCCACGCCGTACGCCCGCCTCGGCGACTGGTTCGCGTGGCTGTGCGGTCTGCTCGCCGTCTGCGGGATCGTCACGGCCGTCCGGCGAACCGCGAAAACCTCCGCTGCCGCACCGGCCGGGGACGCTACGGTCGGAGCATGACCCTGCGTCCACCCGACAGCCCCGCCGGCGCCCTCCGGACCATCCGGCCCGCCAAGCCCACCATCGCGTATGGGCAGGACACCCAGCACTCGGCGTTCCCGAGCGTCACCCGGTTGCCCGACAACACCCTCCTGGTCGTGTACCGCCAGGGCAGCAACCACTACACCAACCGTGACGGCTTCGTCCGGAGCACCGCGAGCCACGACGACGGCCGGACGTGGAGCGCGCCCGCCACGGTGATCGCGGCCTCCGCCGGGACCGACTTCCGCGACCCGTCCATCTCGCTCAGCCGCGACGGCACCAAGCTCTACCTGACGTACTTCAAGGCCACCACGTCCGTCGGCGCGGCCGGCTCCTTCTTCCGCTCTTCCAGCGACGGTGGCGCGACGTGGGGCAGCGAGGTCCGGATCGACGCGAGCCTGCCGTCGTCGGCGATCTCCGCGCCGGTCGTCCAGCTCGCCGACAACTCGCTGCTCGCGCCGCACTACTCGAAGAGCAGCGGCGAAACCTTCGACTCGGCGTGGATCGCCCGCTCCACCGACAACGGCGCCACCTGGACCTCGACCCGGGTGGTCAACGGCCAGAGCGCGGGCCGTGACTACCAGGAGCCGTACCTGGTGAACCGGGGCAGCGCCCTGTTCCTGACGTTCCGCTGGGGCAACAACGCGTCCATCGGCGCGGCCCTGTCCACCGACAACGGCGCCACGTGGTCCACGCCGGCCGCCGCGTTCACCGGCACCGGGCGGCCGTCGTCGGTGTGGCTCGCGGACGACACCGTCGTCGTGTACCTGCGCGACAGCGCGGGCCGGTTCGCGATCCGCGCGACCCGCGACCGCGGTGCGAGCTGGCTGCCGCCGTACGTCGTCCAGATCCCGGCGAAGGGCGGCATGACGACCTACGCGTCGATGCTGGAAACCACGCCGGGCCAGGTCTTCACGGTGATGGCCACCGAAGACGCCCCGAGCACGGAGTCGCGGCTCGCGTTCACCTACCTGGGTGTCGGCGCGCAGCAGACGCCGCTCGGGTTCGTGCCCGGCGAGCAGGCGGCCGTGCCGGCCGGCTACGACCAGCTCGTGCTGGCGACGTCGTTCCAGCAGCCGAACGGCGCCCTGCCCATCCCCTGGTGGGTCGCCGCGGGTGCCCTGACCGTGACGGACGGGCTGCTGCGATCGGCCAGCGCCGACAACGTCGCGGACCACGGCGTGGTCGAAACGGGCAGCCCGGACCACCGGGCCGAGGCCGACTTCCTGTGGACCGGCCAGGCCGGGTTCGGGATCTTCCTGCGGTACACCGACGCGTCGAACTACCTGCTGTTCACCCCGGAGACGGGCGGGGTGAACATCCGGCTGTACAAGAACATCGGCGGCACGATCACCCAGCTGGTCCTGGCGACCGGGAAGCCGGTCAACGCCGGCGGGTTCCACACGCTGACCGCGACCGTCCGGGCCGGCACGGTGATCGCCGCGGTCAACGGCGAGACCCTGATCCACTACGACCTGACGGCGGCCGAGAACTCGGCGCTGACCGGCACCAGCGCCGGGGTGAAGATCAACGAGCAGGCCGGCTCGGTGACCCAGTGCCGCCGGGTCGTGATCACCGCCTAGCCACGGGCGGTCTTCGTGGCGGGACGGCACCCGTCACGAAGACCGGCCCGGTGCACGTGGCCGAACTACGCGCCGTTCATCCTGCCGCTGTGACGGGCAACGGGTGCTGGCCCAGGTACCGGCGCCCGTTTTCGGCGGACTCCCGGACCGCCGCGAAGCCGTAGCCCACCATCGCGGACTCGTACTTCGCCACGGCGTCGAGCAGCGGGAACCCGGCCAGCGCGGACGCCAGCGCCGCACCGTCACGCAACGCGGTGTTGGCGCCCGCGCCGGCGGCCGGGCTCATCGCGTGGATCGCGTCGCCGACCAGAGTCACCCGCGAAGGCGTCCAAGGCTCGATCGGCACGCTCGTGCGGATCGGCTGGGGGAACGTCGCCCCGGCGTCCCAGCTTTCGACCATCGCCCGGACCCGCGGGTGCCAGCCCTCGACCAGGCCGAGCGCGAGTTCCCGCAGGTCGGCCGGCGACATCGCGGCCAGCTCCGCGTCCGACCGGCCGAGCACGACCCGGCGCGCGCCGACCGCGCACGTCATGTACGGCTCGTGGTCGCGCAGCCGCAGCTGCGGCACCAGGCGCGCACACGCCTCGGCGACCGGCTCCGGGTAGTCGACCGGCGCGAACCCGACCATCGTCCGGTCCGGCCCGATCGCCATGGAGAACACCGCGAACATCTCGGGGTCGAACAGGGCGCGCGTGCGGCCGGTGAGCGGGATCCGGCCGTAGAGGTGCACCAGCCCGGCGTCGACGACCTCGGCGTGCGGCAGGTACTGCTGCCGCACCGGGGAATGGACGCCGTCCGCTCCCACCAGCACCGTTCCCCGCGCGGAGGTCCCGTCGGCGAAGTGCGCGGTCACGCCGTCTTCGTCGAGTTCGTAACCCGTGAACCGCTTGCCGTAACGGATTTCCTGGCCGTGCAGCAGGATCTGCCGCAGTGTGAAGCGGTTGACGTTGAGGTGGGTGCCCTCGTCGACGAGTGTCGTGACCAGGCTCAGCCGCTCGTCGTAGACGTTCGTGCGCGGCAGCGCCCGGCCCGCCGTGGCGCGGAAGAGTTCGTGCAGTTCGGGGCGCAGCACCTCGTGCAACGCGGTGTCCCCGGCGCCGTTGATGTGCAGCCGGTAGCCCTGCAGCCGGGCGTCCGGTGCCGCGTCGCGTTCGTAGACCTGGCACGGGATTCCGGCGCGGCTCAGCCCTTGGGCGAGGCTCAGGCCACCCAGGCCGGCCCCGATGATGACAACAGACACACTTGTCCCTTCGTCGCTTCCGATGAAGGGACGCACAGGTAAGCCGGTGCTGCGCCGCCCGGACTAACCCATACCGGACTGTGTCTTCGCGCGTCCTCGCTCCCGACGTTAGCGCACCGGCACTCCGGCGCGCCACACGGCTTTGGTGAGCGGGACGCCGGGGCGGTAGGCCAGATGTGTGACCGACGGCGCGTCGAGCACGTGGACGTCCGCCCGCGCGCCGGGCCGCAGGACGCCGACGTCGTTGCGGCGCAACGCCTGCGCGCCGCCGGCCGTCGCCGACCAGACGGCCTCCTCGATCGTCATGCGCATCTGCAGCACGGCCGTCGCGACGCAGAAGGCCATCGACGTCGTGTACGAGCTGCCGGGGTTAGCGTTGCTGGCCAGCGCGACCGTCGCGCCCGCGTCGAGCAGCCGCCGCGCCGGGGCCAGGGGTTGCCGGGTCGACAGGTCGCACGCGGGCAGCAGCGTCGCCACGGTTTCGGACGCGGCCAGCGCCTCGACGTCGGCGTCGCTCAGGTAGGTGCAGTGGTCGACGCTCGCCGCGCCCAGCTCGACCGCCAGCCGGACGCCGGGGCCTTCCCCGAGCTGGTTGCCGTGCACGCGCAGGCCCAGCCCGCGCTCGGCCGCGGCCTTCAGGACCCGCGCCGACTGGGCCTCGTCGAAGGCACCCGTCTCGCAGAAGACGTCGGCCCAGCGCACGCTTTTCGCGACCGCGTCGAGCATCTCGCCGCACACGAGGTCCACATAGGACTCCGCGTCGGCGCCCGGCGGCACCAGGTGCGCGCCGAGGAACGTCACCTCGTCGGCGACCTCCCCGGCGATCCGGGCACTGCGCGCTTCGTCCGCGACCGTCAGGCCGTAGCCCGTCTTGGTCTCCAAGCAGGTCGTCCCCTGCCGAGCCGCTTCGTCGACGTGCCGGCGCAGGTTCGCGGCCAGCTGCTCGTCGGACGCCTCCCGCGTCGCTCCGACGGTGATCGCGATTCCGCCCGCGGTGTAAGGCTTCCCGGCCATCCGGGCTTCGAACTCGGCGGTGCGGTCACCGGCGAAGACGAGGTGGGTGTGACTGTCGACCCAGCCGGGCAGCACTGCACGACCTTCGACGTCGACGTGCTCGTCGGCGTCCGGCGCCCGGGACGCCGGACCCACCCAGGCCACCTCGGTACCGTCCAGCACCAGAGCCGCGTCGGTGAGGCGGCCCAGCTCGGGGTCGTTGGTCGTCAGCTCGCCGATCCCCGTGATCACGACAGCCACAGTGCCTCGATCTCCTTCGCCAGAACGGTTTCCGGTCGTTCGATCAGCTGGTGCGCCCCGTCGCGGACGACGTCCCGGCCCGCGACGACGACGTGCCGGACGTCGGCCCCGGACGCGGCGAACACCACGCCGGACGGCTCGATCCCGGCCGTCCGCACGGAGTCCAGCGCGACCGTCACGAAGTCCGCGCCCGCGCCCGCTTCGAGACGCCCGGCCTCCGGCCACCCGACGGTGGCGTGGTCGGTGCCCGCGGCCAGGAGTTCCTCGGCGGTGAACCGGCCGCGCTCCTCGCTGGCCAGCCGGTCGTCGAGTTCGAGCGCGCGGGTCTCCTCGAAGGCGTCGACGACGGCGTTGCTGTCACTGCCGACGCTGAGCCGCACACCCGCGTCCCGCAGCGCGCGGGCCGGGCCGATGCCGTCGCCGAGGTCGCGTTCGGTGGTCGGGCAGAAGCACGCCCCGGCCCTTGCGGCGCCGAGGCGGTGGATGTCCGACGCCGTCAGGTGCGTGGCGTGCACGGCGACCAGGCGGCCGGTCAGCACACCGTGGTCGTCCAGGAGCTCCGTCGGGGTGCGGCCGTAAGCGGCCAGGCACTGCTCGTTCTCGGCCCGCTGCTCGGAAAGATGGACGTGGACGACGCGGGCACTGTCCACAAGCGACAACTGGTCGGCCGGAACCGCGCGCACCGAATGGATCGCGGCGCCGACACGGAACAGCTCGTCCTCTTTCAGCGCGGCGACCCGTGCCGCCCACGCCGAAGCCGAGCCGTCGGAGAACCGCCGCTGGACCTCGTCGGGCTCGACGCCGATGCCGCCCGCCAGGTAACAGGTGTCGAGCAGGGTCAGCCGGATCCCGGCGTCGGCCGCGGCCTGGCGCAGCGCCACCCCCATGGCGTTCGGGTCGGCGTACGGCTTGCCGCCGGGCGCGTGGTGCAGGTAGTGGAACTCGCCGACGCTCGTGTACCCACCCAGGACCATCTCGGCGTAGACACCGCGGGCCAGCCGGTAATACGCGTCGGGATCGAGCCGGGACGCGAGTGCGTACATCCGCGCACGCCACGTCCAGAACGTGCCGCGCTCGTGGTGCGTCCGCCCGCGCAACGCCCGGTGGAACGCGTGCGAATGGCCGTTGGCGAAGCCGGGCAACGTCAGTCCACTCAGGACGGCTCCGGCGCGCGTCGACCCCGGCACGACGCCGGTGATGCGCCCGTTGGCAACGTCGATCCGCACTCCGCGTGCGATCCCGCCGGGCAGCCAGGCCTGTTCGCACCAGTAGGTCATCGCGCCAGCTGCTCCAGCGCGGTGGCCAGCGCCTGCGCCCCCGCCTCGACGTCGGCGGCCTCGGCGAACTCCTCCGGCGAGTGGCTGATGCCGGTCGGGTTGCGCACGTACAGCATCCCGGCCGGGACGAACCCGGCGAGAATCGCCGCGTCGTGCCCGGCGCCGGTCGGCAGTTCCGGCACCCCGCCGAGCCAGCCGCCGAGGTCCCGGCGCAGCGCGTCGCCGAACACGACGTCCCCGGAGTACGACTCGCGGGTCACCTGGACCTGGCAGCCTTCTTCCCGCGCCGCGGCCGAGGCCGCCTGGCTGATCTCGGCGACCAGCCCCGGAGTTCCCTCGCCGGGGACCCGCGCGTCGAGCCACAGGTCCACTGTGGACGCGATGACGTTGGTGCCGCCGGGGGTCGGCACGAGCCGGCCGACGGTCGCCCGCGCGTCCGGCACACCCGCAGCCAGCCGCCGGACCGCGGTGACGGTCGCCGCGGCGGGCAGCATCGGGTCGGCCCGGTCGGCCAGGAGCGTCGCGCCGGCGTGGTTTCCCTGACCGGAGAACGAGAAGCGCCACCGGCCGTGCGCGATCACGGTGCTACCTACGGCCACCGGCGCGCCGAGGTCGATCAGCCCGCGGCCCTGTTCGACGTGCAGTTCGAGGAACTGCCCGATCTTGTCGAGCCGTTCGGCGTCCGGCCCCATCCGCGCCGGGTCGACGCCGGCCTTCCCGGCCGCCTCGGCGAACGTCACGCCGTCGGCGTCGCGCAGCCCGCGCGCCTTGTCGGGGTCGATGGTGCCGGTGAGCAGCCGTGAGCCGAGGCACGGGACGCCGAACCGGCCGCCCTCCTCCTCGGCGAACACGACAACGGCGATCGGCTTGCGGGCCCGGAACCCCTTTTCCTGCAAGGCTTCCACGGCGGCCAGCGCGCTCGCGACACCGAGCGGACCGTCGAACGCGCCGCCACCGGGCACCGAGTCGAGGTGGCTGCCGGTGACCACCGCGTGGCGCCCCGGCGGCCCCCACCAGGCCCAGATGTTGCCGTTGCGGTCGGTCTCGACGTCCAGCCCGAGCCCCAGCGCGCGGTCGACGAACCACTCGCGCAGGTCGTGCTCGGGCGCGTCGAAGGCGTGGCGGGAATAGCCGCCGCGCTGCGGATCGCGTCCGACGTCGGCGATCTCTTCCAGAAATCCAGAAGCGGTCACGCATCCCCCTGCATCGGCACCCGCACGCCCCGCTCGTCGGCGACGTCGGCCGCGCGATCGTAACCGGCGTCGACGTGCCGGATGACGCCCATGCCCGGGTCGTTGGTGAGCACGCGCTCGAGCTTCTGCGCGGCCAGGGCCGTCCCGTCGGCGACGCTGACCTGACCGGCGTGGATCGAGCGGCCCATGCCGACGCCGCCGCCGTGGTGGATCGACACCCAGCTGGCGCCGGACGACGTGTTGACCAGCGCGTTCAGCAGCGGCCAGTCGGCGATCGCGTCGGAGCCGTCGGCCATGCCCTCGGTCTCGCGGTACGGCGAGGCGACGCTGCCGGAGTCGAGGTGGTCGCGGCCGATGACGACCGGGGCCTTCAGCTCGCCGCTGGCGACCATCTCGTTGAACCGCAGGCCGGCCAGGTGCCGCTCGCCGTACCCGAGCCAGCAGATCCGCGCCGGCAGGCCCTGGAACGCGACGCGCTCGCCGGCCAGCTTGATCCAGCGCGCGAGGGATTCGTTCTCCGGGAACAGTTCCAGCATCGCGCGGTCGGTCGCCGCGATGTCCTCGGGGTCACCGGACAGGGCCGCCCAGCGGAACGGGCCGTTGCCCTCGCAGAACAGCGGGCGGATGTAGGCGGGCACGAACCCGGGGAAGTCGAACGCGCGCTCGCAGCCGCCGAGTTTCGCCTCGCCGCGCAGGGAGTTGCCGTAGTCGAAGACCTCCGCGCCCTTGTCGAGGAAGCCGAGCATGGCCTCGACGTGCTCGGCCATCGACTCGCGCGAGCGGTCGGTGAACTCGTCGGGCTTCTTGGCCGCGTAGTCGTGCCAATCCGCGACGTCGACACCCTTGGGCAGGTACGACAGCGGGTCGTGCGCGGACGTCTGGTCGGTGACGATGTCGACCTCGACACCGCGGCGCAGCAGCTCCGGCAGCACCTCGGCCGCGTTGCCGACGACACCCACGGATAGCGCCCGCTTCTCCTGCTTCGCCTTGGTGACGCGGGAAATCGCGTCGTCGAGGTCATCGGCGACCTCGTCCAGGTAGCGCGTTTCGACGCGGCGGTGCGCGCGCTGCGGGTCGCACTCGATGACCAGCGCGACGCCGTCGTTCATGGTGACGGCGAGCGGCTGCGCGCCGCCCATGCCGCCGAGGCCGGCGGTCACCGTCAAGGTCCCGCGCAGCGAGCCGCCGAACTTCTTCTTGGCGACGGCGGCGAACGTCTCGTAGGTGCCCTGGAGAATGCCCTGGGTGCCGATGTAGATCCACGAGCCGGCCGTCATCTGGCCGTACATCGTGAGGCCCTGCTGCTCGAGGCGGCGGAACTCGGGCCAGGTGGCCCAGTCGCCGACCAGGTTCGAGTTCGCGATGAGCACGCGCGGCGCCCACTCGTGCGTGCGGAACACCCCGACCGGCTTGCCGGACTGGACGAGCAGCGTCTCGTCGACGTCCAAAGTGGTCAGTTCGCGGGTGATCGCGTCGAAGCTGGCCCAGTTGCGGGCGGCCTTGCCGGTGCCGCCGTAGACGACCAGGTCCTCGGGCCGCTCGGCGACGTCGGGGTCGAGGTTGTTGTGGAACATCCGCAGCGCGGCTTCGGTCTGCCACGACTTCGCGGTGAGCTGGGTGCCGCGGGCGGCACGGACGACACGGGACATGCTCAGACCTCCAGACGGGCGGCGTCGAGGACGGCGCCGGAGCGGACGAGTTCTTCGGCGGCCGCGATCTCGGGCGCCAGGTGCCGGTCGGGGCCGGGGCCCTCGACCTTGGTGCGGAGCAGGTCCCGGACCCGGCCGGTGACCGGTGACGGCTCGAGCGGGGCCCGGAAGTCGAGCGCCCGGGCCGCCGTCAGCAGCTCGATGGCGAGCACGGTCGTCAGGCCGTCGACGGCCTTGCGCAGCTTCCGCGCGGCCGACCAGCCCATGGAGACGTGGTCCTCCTGCATCGCGCTGCTCGGGATCGAGTCGACGGACGCGGGGACCGCGAGCCGCTTGAGCTCGCTGACGATCGCGGCCTGCGTGTACTGGGCGATCATGTGCCCGGAGTCGACGCCGGGGTCGTGCGCGAGGAACGGCGGCAGGCCGTGCGAGCGCGCCTTGTCGAGCATCCGGTCGGTGCGGCGCTCGGCGATGCTGGCCAGGTCGGCGATCGGGATGGCCAGGAAGTCCAGCACGTATGCGACGGGCGCGCCGTGGAAGTTGCCGTTGGACTCGACCCGGCCGTCGGCCAGTACGACGGGATTGTCCACAGCGGACGCCAGCTCGCGCTCGGCGACGAGCTCGGCGTGCGTGAGGCTGTCGCGCGCCGCGCCGTGCACCTGCGGGGCGCAGCGCAGCGAGTAGGCGTCCTGGACGCGGTTGCAGTCCGGGCCGCGGTGGCTCTCGACGATCTTGGAGCCCTGCAGCGCTCCCCACATCCGCGCCGCGCTCAGCGCTTGCCCGGGGTGCGGCCGCAGCGACTGCAGTTCGGCGGCGAACGCGCGGTCGGTGCCCAGCAGCGCCTCGACGCTCATCGCGGCGGTGAGGTCGGCGATGTCGAACAGCCGGTGCAGGTCGGCGGCGGCGAGCAGGAGCATGCCGAGCATGCCGTCGGTGCCGTTGGTGAGGGCGAGGCCCTCCTTCTCGGCGAGCACGACCGGCTCGATCCCGGCGTGCTTGAGCGCTTCTCCCGCGCTCATGACCTCCCTGCGGTATTCGACGTCGCCCTCCCCCATCAGCGCCAGCGCGACGGCGGCCAGGGGTGCGAGGTCGCCGGAGCAGCCGAGGGAACCGTACTCGTGGACGATCGGCGTGATGCCGGCGTTGAGCAGGGCCGCAAGCGTTTGCGCGGTGCCCGGGCGGACGCCGGTGTAGCCGCTGGCGAGGGTCCGCAGCCGCAGCAGCATCAGCCCGCGGACGACCTCCGTCTCGACGGCCGGCCCGGCGCCCGCGGCGTGCGAGCGGATCAGGCTGCGCTGCAGCGCGGTCCGGCTCTCCACCGGGATGTGGCGGGTGGCCAGCGCGCCGAACCCGGTCGAGACGCCGTACGTCGGCGAAACGGCGTGGGCGAGGTCCTCGATGTGCTGGCGGGTCGCGGCGAGGTTCTTCTCGGCCGCGTCCGTGAGCCCGACGGGCGCGTGGCCGCGGACGACGTCGACGACCTGGGCGGCGGTCATGGGTTCCGGGCCCAGGAGCACTTTTTCCGGCATGGGCCCATTGGACACGGCGCTTACCGCTGGTGGGATGCCCCACGGAGTGGTTTCGTCTGGGATCCTAGACATTAGGCTCGGGGCATGGGCGACAGCAGCGAGGTCCCGGCGCTGCGCCGCGGGCTGGCGGTGCTGCGGCTGCTGGCGACGCGCCCGGGCCCGGTGACCGCGTCGGCCATCGCGCGCGAAGCCGGCCTCCCCCGCTCCACGACGTACCACCTGCTCAACGAGCTGGAAGCCGCCGGTTTTGTCGTGCACCTGCCCGCGGAACGCCGGTACGGCCTGGGCATCGCGGCCTTCGAGCTGGGCTCGGCGTACCTGCGCCACGACCCGCTGGAGCGGCTGGCCGGGCCGTTGCTGCGCAAGCTCGTCGACCGCGCCGGGCACACCGCGCACCTCGGCGTGCTGCACGGCAACGAGTCGCTGTACCTGATCAAGGAACGCCCGGCCCGCCCGGAGACGCTGGTGACGGAGGTCGGCGTCCGGCTGCCGGCCCAGCTGACGGCGTCCGGCCGCGCGATCCTCCGGCACCTGCCCGCCCCGCACGTCCGCGCACTGTTCCCGTCGGCCTCGACGTTCGTCCTCCGCACCGGCCGCGGCCCGAGCACCCTGGCCGAACTCCGTCGCACGCTCACCGCGGAACGCCATCTCGGCTGGTCGATCGAAGACGGCCACGTCACGGACGGTTTCGCGTCGGTGGCCTGCCCGGTCTTCGACCACGGCGCCCGCCCGCTGGCCGCGATCAGCGTGACCTTGCGCCACCACTGCACGTCGGAACCGTGCGAAGAGACGTGGCCGGAGCTGGCGGCCGAGGTCGCGGCGACGGCGTCGGAACTGACCACCCGCATCGGCGGCCATCCCGGCTGACCGCCACCCGGCGGCGCCCGGCTGGTGCGATCGGGGCAACTGTCACCGAACGCCTCGATTCCACTGCGCTGGGTGATTACCTTGATTCGACAACGGTTTCGGGGGCGCGAGGGGAACCGGCGGATGGACGACGTTGCGGCATCCCGGCAGCCGGGGCACCGATGGTGACCCGGGTGGGTTTCGGCGCGGTGCTGGCCGTCGCCGAGTTCCGCGCCATGTGGACCGCCGAGCTGCTGTCGATCTGCGGTGACCAGCTCGCCCGCGTCGCGCTCGCCGTCCTGGTGTTCCAGCGAACCGACTCGGCCGCGCTGACCGGCCTGACCTACGCCCTCACCTACGTCCCGTCGCTGCTCGGAGGGGTCCTGCTGGCCGGCGCGGGCGACCGGTGGCCGCGGCGCGACGTGATGATCGGGTCCGACCTGGCCCGGGCCGCGCTGGTCGCGATCATCGCGATCCCCGGCGTCCCGCTGTGGGTGCTGTGCGTGCTGGTCGCGGTGATGACGATGCTGGGCGGGCCGTTCAAGGCGGCGCAGCAGGCGCTGCTGCCGTCGGTCCTCGAGGGTGAGCGCTACCTGGTCGGGATGGCCCTGCGGAACGTGACCATCCAGGGCGCGCAGCTGGCCGGGTTCGCCGGTGGCGGGCTGCTGATCGCGGCCCTCGCCCCGACGGCGGCCTTGGCCCTGGACGCCGTGACCTTCCTGCTGTCGGCCGCGCTGCTGGCGTCCGGGGTGCGACGACGTCCGGCTGTGGCCGCCGCGGCGACGACCGGCGGCCGCGCCTGGCTGGCGTCGACCACGGCCGGCGCGCGGCTGATCTGGCGCGATCCGGCGCTGCGGACGCTGGTGGCGCTGAACTGGCTGGCCGGGTTCTACATCGTCCCGGAAGCGCTGGCCGCGCCGTACGCGGCGGGCATCGGCGCGGGCGCGACGCTGGTCGGCCTGATCATGGCCGCGGACCCGGCGGGCAGCGTGCTCGGCGGGTTCGTCTTCGGCAAGTGGATCCCGGAAGCGGCGCAGGTCCGGCTGCTCGGCTGGCTCGGGATCGCCGCCGGGCTGCCGCTGGTCGTGTTCGTCGTGCGGCCGGGGCTGGTCCCGGCGGTGGTGCTGCTGGCCGCGTCGGGGCTACTGGCGACCGGCTACAACATCCAGGGCACGGTCTCGTTCATGCGGCGGGTACCGGACGAGCACCGCGCGCAGTGCGCCGGCGTGAACTCGGCCGGGCTGATCACCGTGCAGGGTGTCGGCGCGGCGGCCGCGGGTGTTCTGGCCGACGTGCTGAGCCCGGCGCACACCATCGCGGTGGCCGGGGCGGCGGGGGCCGCCGTGGCCGTGCCGATCGCGAGGGCGTGGCGCCGGGTCCGGCTGCTCGGCTCGGAGGAAGAGCGATGACATCAGTTGTCGCGACCGCACATGGCGCGCCTCCTTTCGCCACCTCGGTCCGAACCGGCTCCGTCACCGGGCGGACACCATGAGTATGCGCGGTGGCGGAGCACCGCGCTTTCGTGACGTCCTCGTCCCGCCGCCGCGGTGGGCGCTGTGGCGGCAGGGCCCACGGGTGATCACGTACTACCTGGTCAGCGAGACACTGGCGGTGGTGCTGACGCTGCGGCCGTCACCGATCGAGGTCGACCGCCGGACCGTCGCGATCCTCGGGGTGCTGCTGACGCTCGGAGTGCTGCAGTCGGAGACGGGCCGCCGGGTGGAGCGGATCCGCCGCCGCGTGTCGGGCACACCGCACATCAACATGACGTCGGTGTGGACGTTCGCCGGCGTCCTGCTGCTCCCGCCGCCGCTGCTCGCGGTGCTGGTCACGGGCTTGTACCTGCACCTGGCGATGCGCAGCTGGTACCGGCTGCAGCGCGTCCCGGCGTCGCGGACGGTCAGCAACGCGGCGATCATCCTGCTCTCCTGCTACGCGGCTCAGGGGGTGCTGCGCCTGGCGGGTCTCGACGACATCCGCTCGGCGATGACGCACGGCTGGGCGGGCACGTTCGCGGTGGCCGCGGCCGGCGTGACGTTCTTCGTGGTCAACGCCCTGCTGGTGCTGCCGGCCCGCCGCGAGATCGGCCGGACTCCGGAGGCGTTGTTCGGCACGTGGCCGGACAACGGCCTGGAGGTGGCGACGCTCTGTCTGGGCGCGTTGAACGCGCTGGCGGTGGCGACGCTGCCGGGCCTGGTCGTCCTGGTCCTGCCCCCGCTGCTGTTGCTGCACCGGACGGTGCTGGTCAAGCAGCTGGAGGTGGCGGCTCACCGCGACGACAAGACGGGCCTGTACAACACGAGCGGCTGGCACGCCCTGGCCGAACGCACCTTGGCGGGCGCGGCCCGCCAAGGCGGCACGTTCGGCATCCTGATGCTGGACCTGGACCACTTCAAGCAGGTGAACGACACATACGGCCACCTGGCCGGCGACGCGGTCCTCCGCGCGGTGGCCGAAGCGATCATCGCGGCCGTCCGCGGCCGTGGCGACGCGGTCGGCCGCTTCGGCGGCGACGCGGTCGGCCGCTTCGGCGGCGAGGAGTTCGTGGTCCTGCTACCAGGTATCGCCCACCAGGACATCGCCCCGGTGGCCGAGCGAATCCGCAGGGCGATCAGCACCCTGACCGTCCCGGTGGGTCAGCTGCAGGTGACGGGCCTGTCGGTATCGATAGGCATAGCCGCGTACCCCACGGCGGGAACAGCCCTGCAAAGACTGCTCGACGCCGCGGACACAGCCCTTTACCACGCAAAAGCCACGGGAAGGAACAAGGTGGTCCACGTAGCGGACCTGGTCTAGCGGAAGGTTATGAGGCCCGAACGAACCGGCGCCGCCCGGAAGAGGCATCAAGCCCCAACATAGCGAGCAGCTCAGCACACTCGGTGACATCCGAGGAGTGCCCGGCAACAGTGATGACGGCCTTGTCGTTCTGCTCGGCAAGCCGCTCAGCCTCTTCAGCCCGGATAACACCCATCCGGCTGTCTTCGTCGTTGGCGGTGGAGCTGCCATTGGATCGGGCCCAGGTCATCTGGCACCTACTTCCGGCACGGGCATCCCCGGCCGAGACCGACCGGAAACCCACAACCATTCGTCGACCCACAGCATGACACCCCGAGTGAAATCACCCACAAGGAGGCCCCCTACAACACCCCCAGTAATCACCCGGCCACACCCCATCCAGCCCCGAAAAACCACAAGGAAAGATCGACAACGGCCACCAAGGAGACCCCCTGACGGGCCGCCGCTGAGCCGAAGAGCCAAGGGGCGAAGCCCCAGGCACAAGCCGGAAAGCAGACGGGACACAGAGCCCGGAAAACGCGGAGCGAAGCGAGCCGGAGACAAGGCCGAGGCACCCGCGGCAAAGCGAGCAGAACGCCGCCCCCGAGCACGAGGGTGAAGCGACGCAGTGGGAGCAGAGCCCAGAAACGCGGAGCGAAGCGAGCCGGGGGCCGAGGTCCAGGCACGAGTGGAAAAGAGGCAAAGAGCAGAGCCCCCGGATCGCAGGGCGAGACCCGGGCACAAGGAGACGAACTGGACCAAGCGAAGCCCAGGCACGACAGACAGACCGGAGCCAGAGCCGAGCCCAGAGGCGAGGTGGCAAGAGCAGCAAGGACGGACCAGAACACGACCGAAGCGGCCCGGCCGCAACCACCAGAAGGCACGGAGTGAAGCCCGGCACGAAGGAAAGCGGCAAGGACAGAGCCCCCGGAACAAGGTGGCAAGCGAGGCAAGCGCCGAGGCCAGGACCACAGACCGAAGCAAGGCCGAGCCCCAGACATGAGGAGCAAAACGAACCCCCGGCGGAGCCCAAACACGCGGAGCGGAACGAACCCTGGCGGAGCCCAAACACGCGGAGCGAAGCCTGGCGGAGCCCAAACATGCGGAGCGGAGCGAAGCCAGAGCAGCGCCCAGCCGGGAGAAGCGGAGCGGGGGCAAGGGGCGAAGCCCCAAGTCAGAGGGGCGAAGCCAAAGGCGAAGGGGCGAAGCCCCGAAGCCCAGGCCCGAGGAGCGAAGCGAGGGGGCAAGGGGCGAAGCCCCAAGCATGAGGGGCGAAGCCCAGGGCGAAAGGGCGAAGCCCATGAGCCCCCAAGCCCGAGAACCAGGGGCAAAGCCCCGACCGGGGCCAGGGGGCGAAGCCCCCGGCGGGGGTCCAGGGGGCGGAGCCCCCTGGCGGGGGTCTGGGGGTTCGACCCCCAGATGCGATGAACGAAACGAAGAGAAGGCCCAAGCCCCGAAGGGGCGAGGGCCTTCTCGAAGTGGAGGTGCCGGGAATTGAACCCGGGTCCTCTGGCGTATCGACAGGACTTCTCCGTGCGCAGTCCGCTGCGTCTCTACTTGGCTCCTTCAGTCACGCGAACAAGCTGAAGTGACGAGCCCAGCCACTGTTTGCTTCACGGCAGGTCCCCGTGGCCGGGACTGCCGCTGAGCCTCCTAGCTGATGCCGGTACCCGGGTCGGAGGCACACCCGGGCCGACAGAGACGCACTCGCTCAGGCGGCGAGGGCGTACTCGCGCTGATTGGAATCGGCGCTTATTCGATTGCGATGACGCTTACGGTGGTCTCTCGCCTGCACCGGCACGCTTCTCCTGCCTCAACGTCCAAAGTCGAAACCGTTCACCCCCTTGGTGGGACACAACCTGTACATCATAACGCGTGGCGCCACCCGGTTACTCCCAGCCGGGGTAGGGCCAGCCCTACCGGCGGGATGCCCGCGCGCACCATGTCGGACGAGCTCCGGAAACGCGAGGCTTGGTGGCATCGTGGGATGAAGGGAGCCAGGTCATGGCCAGCGAGAGGCGGGATCCGCCGTTCGGCGGTTCGGTGGTGTTCCTGCTGATGAACCTGCCGTTGGGGGTGGCGGCGTTCGCGTTGCTGACGTCGTTCACGGCGGCCGGTCTGGGGACGGCCGTGGTGTGGGTGGGTGTCGGCTTGCTGGCGGTGCTGGTGCTGGCGGTGCGGGGTGCCGCGCGGATGGAGCGGGCGCGGGTCTACGCGTTGCTGGACCGGTACATCGATCTGCCGTACCTGCCGTTGCCCGCCGGTAAGCAGTCGCTGCGGTGGAAGGCGCGGTTGAAGGACACGTCGACGTGGCGGGACCTGCTGTACTTCTTCGTGTTGTTCCCGCTGGGGCTGATCGAGTTCACGCTGGTGACGGCGTTCTGGTCGACGAGCCTGGCGCTGGCGGGGCTGCCGGTCTACTTCCGGTGGCTGCCGGGTGGGGCGTACCACTTCCCGTCGGACGAGCTGCGCTGGCTGACCGTGGACTCCACGGTCGAAGCGCTACCGTGGGCGGCGCTGGGGGTGTTGTTCATCGCGTTGTCGGTGGCGCTGACGAGGGCGCTGGCGGGGACGCACGCCCGGCTCGCGAACGCGTTGCTGGGCCCGACGGTGGCGCAGCGCCGTCGGATGGAGTGCTGGTGGGAAGACGCGGAAGAGAAGAACCTGGTGGCGGGATGAGTCCCGAGCAACAGCAGCTGGAGCACCCGCGGCCGCACCCGGCCCGCACGATCGGGTACATGATCCTGAGCTTCTTCTTCCGGATCCTGCAGTTCGTGCTGATCGTGACCGGGATTTCGGTGGGTGTCGGCACGGCGGTGGTGTGGATCGGGTTCCCGATCCTGCTGGCGACGACGAGCTTCGTCCGCTGGTCGGCGGATCGGGAGCGGAGCTGGGCCGGGACGATGCTGCGGGTGCCGCTGCCGCCGGTGGAGCGGCGGCCGTACGAAGAGGGCCAGCCGCTGTTGCGGCGGTGGATGGTGCGGCTGAGTGATCCGACGACGTGGCGGGACCTGGCTTACCTGATGGCGGCGTTCCCGCTGGCGTGCGTGGAGCTCGGGATCGCGCTGGCGTCGGTCGTGCTGCTGCCGATGGCGGTCTGGGTGACGCCGTGGCTGGGCTGGTTGCACGGGGAGCTGGCGATCGCGTTGCTGGGCCCGAACCGCACGAAGCGGCTGGAGCAGAAGGCCGAGCGGCTGCAGGCGTCGCGGGCTCGAGGGGTGGACGCGGCCGAGGCGGAGCGTCGCCGCATCGAGCGTGATCTGCACGACGGCGCGCAGCAGCGGCTGGTGGCCGTCGCGATGAGCCTGGGACGGGCGAAGTCGAAGTTCGACCACGATCCCGAGGGTGTGCGGGCGCTGATCGACGAGGCGCACGCGGACGCGAAGCTCGCGGTGTCGGAGCTGCGGGACCTGGCGCGCGGGATCTACCCGGCGGTGCTGGGCGACCGGGGCCTGGACGCGGCCCTGTCGGCGCAGGCGGCGAAGTCGCCGATCCCGGTGGACGTCACGGTGGACGTGAACCCGCGGCCGCCGGCGGCGGTGGAGACCACGGCGTACTTCATCGTCGGCGAGACCCTGACGAACATCGCGAAGCACTCCGGCGCGACCGAAGCGGGCGTGAAGGTGTGGCGGACCGACAACCACGTCGTCGTCGAGATCACCGACAACGGCCACGGTGGCGCCGAGGTGCGTCCCGGCGGCGGGCTGGCCGGGCTGGCCGACCGCGCCGCAACGATCGACGGCGTGATCACCGTCGTCAGCCCGGTCGGCGGCCCGACCGTAATCCGGGCTGACCTCCCCTGTGAATGGTGAATAGGCTGGGCCCCGTTCATCCACGAACCTGGGGGCCGGATGCGGGTAGTCATCGCCGAAGACGCCGTGCTGCTGCGGGCCGGGGTGACCCGTCTGCTCGCCGACGAGGGCATCGAGACGGTCGCGGCCGTCGACAACGGGGACGACCTGCTCGGCGCGGTCCAGGAACACCGTCCTGACCTGGCGATCGTCGACGTGCGGATGCCCCCGACGTTCACCGACGAGGGCCTGCGCGCCGCCCTCGCGGCCCGCAAGGAGCTGCCGGGCCTGCCGGTGCTGGTGCTGTCGCAGTACGTCGAGGAGTCGTACGCGGTCGAGCTGCTCTCGGGCGGCGCCGGCGGCGTGGGCTACCTGCTGAAGGAGCGGGTGGCGGACGTCGCGGACTTCCTGGACGCGGTCCGCCGGGTGGCGAACGGCGGCACGGCGATCGACCCGGACGTCATCGCCCAGCTGATGGCCCGCGGCCGCCGCAACCCGCTGGACGCCCTGACCGCCCGCGAATCCGAGGTCCTCGGCCTGATGGCCCAGGGCCTGTCGAACACGGCGATCGCGAACTCCCTGGTGGTCTCCCACGGCGCGGTGGAGAAGCACATCGGCAACATCTTCTCGAAACTCGGCCTGGAGGCGAGCGCGGAGGAACACCGTCGCGTCCGTGCTGTCCTCACCTATCTCGGCCGCTGAGCGGACGTTCGGTGACCAAAAGTCCCGTAAGGTGGACGCTGGGTCACCCGTTCTGACGGCGGCGCCTGCGAGTCCCCTCACCTACCATGAGCGGACCCGCGGGAGAGAGGAGCGCGCGGATGTCCGACGAAACCCGCTGCGTCCGCTTCTTCGGCGGTCCGCTCGACGGCCGGGTCCAGGAGCTCGGGGACGCCGAGCCGGTGCCCGGCACCGTCATCCGGCACATCCACCTGCACGCCGGCCCGAAGATCGAGACGCGCTACGAGCTCGGCCTCACCGAAGACGGCTGGGAGTACCGGGTCGCCGCGCCTTCGCGCAGTGAAGCCGAACCCGACGGCATCCGGGAGTCCTGAGGCCGTCCGGGGGTAGGGAGAACCCCCGCAGGGCGCGGGGGTGAACAGGACCCCGAAGAGGGCGGTCAGCACCGCTGTTCCCGCAGGTCGATGCGGCCAAGCTCTACTGCATGCAGACAAGCCAGGGGGTCGCACGAGGCGGCCGGGACAGGTTTCTCGACGTCGTCCGGGCGGGGGCCATCCTCGCCGTCATCACCCAGCACTGGGTCATGCCGGTGCTCTCCTACTCCGACGGCAACCTCAGCACCGGCAACGCGCTGGCGACGCCGGGCTGGTGGGTCGTCACCTGGCTGTCGCAGGTGATGCCCCTCGTTTTCTTCGCCGGGGGCGCCGCCAACCTCATCTCGCTGCGCCGGGCCGAGTCGCCGCGCAAGTGGCTCGCCGCGCGAATCCGGCGCCTGATGGTGCCGGTGCTGCCGCTGATGGCCGTTTGGCTGGTCGTGCCGGACTTCCTGCGCGGCCTGGGGGTTCCGCCGCAGCCGTTGCAGGTCGGCAGCGCGATCGCCGCGCAGCTGCTGTGGTTCCTCGCGGTGTACGTCCTGGTCGTGCTGCTCACGCCGGTGATGGTCGCCGCACACCGCCGCTGGGGCCTCAAGGTTCCGCTGGTGATGGCCGTGGCGGGCGTGCTCGTCGACGTCGCGCGCTTCAACGACCTCGGCTACATCGGTTACGCCAACGCGATCTTCGTCTGGGTCGCGGTGCACCAGCTCGGCTTCCACTACGTCGAAGGCCGGCTCGGCTCGCTGACCCGTCGCGGCGCGCTGACGCTCTCGGCCGCCGGCTTCGGCGTCACCGCGCTGATGGTCGCGTTCGGCCCCTACCCGGCCAGCATGATCGGCATGCCGGGGGCGCCGGTGTCGAACATGAGCCCGCCGACCGTGCTGCTCGCCTTCCTCGCCGTCGGCCAGATCGGCCTGCTGCTCGCCTTCCGCCCGCAGCTCAACGCCCTGGCCGAGCGGCCGGGGATCGGGAACGCGCTCAGCTGGCTGGGCGCGCGGTTCATGAGCGTCTACCTGTGGCACATGCCGGCGCTGATCGTGGTGGCGGGCGTGACGGTCTACGGCCTCGGCTACGAAACCCCGGCGCCGGGATCGCTGCTCTGGCTGGTCATGGCGCCCGCGTGGTTCGCCGTGTGCGGCATGGTCCTGCTGGGCCTGCTGCGGCTGTTCGCCCACTTCGAGACGCAGCGTGACGCGTTCGCCGTCACCGCGAAGCTGCCGCAGCTGATCGTGGCCGGGCTGATGGTGTCGGGTGGCCTGCTCGGCCTCGCCGCCCACGGCTTCGCGCCGCTGTCGGACGGGATAGCGCACGGCCCGGTGCCGTGGGTGGTGCTCGCCACGGCGGGGTTCCTGTTGGCGGGCAAGCACCTCCCGGTGACGGACCTGGGCACCCGGCTGCTGGGCCGCGCGGTCGCCGTCTCGGAACGGGCCACCGTCAGGCGTTGAGCAACCGCAGCGGGGTGTCGTGCAGGACGGCCCGCAGGAACGGCTCCCCCAGGCGATCGTCGGCGGCCCAGCCGGCGATCGCCTGCAGCTGTGTCGCGTAGGAGTACGGGATGTTCGGGAAGTCGGTGCCCAGCACGACGCGATCGGCGACGTCCGCCAGCCGCGACGTCCAGTCCGGCGGCAACGGCGACATCGCCTCGGCGAACGGCACCCCGACCATCGTCGTGTCGAGGTGCACCCGCGGGTACCTGGCGAGCAGGTCGAACGCGGCGCCGAACTCCGGCATCGCCGAGTGCGCCAGCACCGCCGTCAGGTTCGGGTGCCGGGCCAGGACTTCTTCGAACACCCGCAACCCGGTGAAGTCGCCCCGCAACGGACCGTGTCCACAGTGGACGACCACGGGCACGCCCGCGTCGGCCAGCGCGCCCCACACCGGCGTCAGCTGCTCGTCACGCGGGTCGTACGCGCCGACCTGCACGTGCGCCTTGAACACCTTCGCACCGGCCCGCAGCGCACTGTCCACAGCGGACCCCGCGCCCGGCTCCGGGTAGAACGTCCCGGTCGGCACGGCGTCCGGCACCCGCGACGCGAACTCCAGCGCCCACTCGGTCAGCCACTGCGCCATTCCCGGCTTGTGCGGGTAGACGAGCGGCGCGAACCGGGTCACGCCGAGGGTCTTCAGCGTGGCGATCCGGTCCTGCTCGTCGGTGCGGTAGTGCACCGGCCACTCGGTGCCGTAGTGCGTGGTGGCCCGGTCGAAGTACGCCCAGACCTTGTCCATCACCGGTTTCGGCAGGAAGTGGACGTGCAGGTCCACCAGGCCCGGCAGGCCGAGCGCAGACGTCCAGCGCGCGACGTCGGCGTCGCCGGCAGGCCCCGCCGTCACTCCGTGAACCGGCCCTTCAGCGCGCGTCCCATCGCCTTGCTGATGTCCCGCTCGGCGTCGCGCTTGGCCAGCGTCTGCCGCTTGTCGTAGGCCTTCTTGCCCTTCGCCAGCGCGATTTCGACCTTGACCTTGCCGTCCTTGAAGTACATCGACAGCGGCACCAGCGAGAGCCCGCTCTCCTTGGTCTTGCCGATGAGCTTCTCGATCTCCCGCCGGTGCAGCAGCAGCTTCCGGGTGCGCCGCGGGGTGTGGTTGGTCCACGTACCCTGCGTGTACTCCGGGATGTGCACGTTGCGCAGCCAGACTTCGCCGTCGTCGACGGTCGCGAACGCGTCCGCCAGGGACGCCTTGCCCTCGCGCAGGCTCTTCACCTCGGTGCCGACGAGCACGAGACCGGCCTCGTAGGTGTCGAGAATGGAGTAATCGTGCCGCGCCTTGCGGTTCGACACGATCACCTTCTGGCCACGTTCCTTGGGCATACGACCACTCTACGTGATTCTCGAAACGACGAGCAGCTGGTTAAAACTAGTGCCGGACGTACAGGCGGAGCGTGACGTAACCGGTGAGGGCGGAGATCACCACGGACACCCCGAGCAGGATCGGCGCGACCGGGAACAGCAGTTCCAGCATGGTGATCTTCGGGAACACGTCACCGGTGAACACCGAGTCGAGGAAGCTCGCCTTGGTGAGCACCAGCATGATGATCCCGAGGACCGCGCCGACCACGCCGGCGACCACCGCCTCCAGGAGGAACGGCAGCTGCGTGTACCAGCGCGTCGCGCCGACCAGCCGCATGATCCCGACCTCGGTGCGCCGGGTGAACGCGGACACCTGGATCGTGTTCGCGATCAGCAGCAGCGCGGCGATGGCCATGATGAGCGCGGCACCGAAGGCCATGTTCCGGACACCGTTGAAGGCGTTGAACACGCGGTCGAGGAACTTCTTCTGGTCGTCGACCTTCCGCACGCCCGGCTTGGTGCTGTAGGCCTGCACGATCGACTCGCTGCGGTCCGGGTCCTTCAGCTTCACGTGCAGCGAAGCGGGCAGGGACTCGGGACCGGTGAGGGCCACCAGCTCGGGCTGGCTCTCGAAGATCTTCTTGAACCGATCGAAGGCCTGGTCGCGGTTCTCGAACACGACCGACTCGACACCGTCGTTGCCCTGCAGGTCCGAACGCAGCGACTGGCAGAGCGACTGGGTGCAGTTCTTGTCGTTCGCGCTGATGTCGTCGGTGAGGTAGACCGAAACCTCGACGTCGGCGAGGAAGTTGGACTTCATCTTGTCGATCGTCCGCACGGCCAGCAGGCCGCCGCCGAGCATGGCGAGCGACACGGCCGTGGTCAGCATCATCGCGATGGTCATCGTGATGTTCCGGCGCAGGCCGGTGATTACCTCACTGAAGACGAAACTGGCGCGCATGTCGGGTGCAGATCCTTGGGGTCGGGGGCGTGCGGGGGTGGGCGGTCAGCGGCCGATGCCGTAGACGCCGCGGGCGTCGTCGCGGACCACCCGGCCGAGCTGCAGCTCGACGACACGGCGCCGCATGGAGTCCACGATGCCGTGGTCGTGGGTCGCCATCAGGACGGTCGTGCCGGTGCGGTTGATCCGCTCCAGCAACAGCATGATGTCCTGGCTGGTGTCGGGGTCCAGGTTCCCGGTCGGCTCGTCGGCGAGCAGCACCAGCGGCCGGTTCACGAACGCGCGCGCGATCGCGACGCGCTGCTGCTCACCACCGGAGAGCTCGTTGGGCAGCCGGTCCGCCTTGCCGTCGAGGCCGACGAGCTCGAGCACCTCGGGGACGACCTTCTTGATGGTCGGGCCGGGCTTGCCGATGACCTCGAGGGCGAACGCGACGTTCTCGGCGACGGTCTTGTTGGCCAGCAGGCGGAAGTCCTGGAAGACGCAGCCGATGGTCTGCCGCAGGCGGGGGACCCGGCGGCGGGCCAGCTTGGCGACGTCGAAGTTGGACACCATCACGCGGCCCTTGCTCGGCGTCTCTTCGCGCAGCAGCAGCCGGAGGAAGGTCGACTTCCCCGATCCCGAGGGACCGATGAGGAAGACGAACTCACCCTTTTCGATGTCGACGGACACCCGCTCGAGCGCGGGCCGCGTCGAGGTCTTGTAGACCTTGGAAACCTCTTCGAGCCGGATCACGATTCGGCATACTACCCACCGGTCTCGTGAAGCCCCGGTTGCCTGTGCCACCCGGGTGGAGCAAGGGGCGTTTGCGCACGGTGAGCGGTCACGCGAACACCCCTTGCGCCGTTAAACGGCCGCCGACTGCTTCCGCCAGCGGATGCCGGCGTCGAGGAAGCCGTCGATCTCACCGTCGAGCACCGCCGACGGGTTGCCGACCTCGAAGTCGGTCCGCAGGTCCTTGACCATCTGGTACGGGTGCAGCACGTAGGAGCGCATCTGGTTGCCCCAGCTGGAGCCGCCGTCCTTGAGCGCGTCCATCTCGGCGCGCTCCTCTTCCTTCTTGCGCAGCATCAGCCGGGCCTGGAGGACCTTCAGCGCGGCGGCCTTGTTCTGCAGCTGCGACTTCTCGTTCTGGCAGGAGACGACGATGCCGGTCGGCAGGTGCGTGATGCGCACCGCGGAGTCGGTCGTGTTGACGCTCTGCCCACCCGGGCCGGACGACCGGTAGACGTCGACGCGGATGTCCTTCTCCGCGATGTCGACGTGGTCGACCTCTTCGACCTCGGGCAGCACCTCGACGTGCGCGAAGGAGGTCTGGCGGCGGCTCTGGTTGTCGAACGGCGAGATCCGGACGAGCCGGTGGGTGCCCTGCTCGACCGAGAGGGTGCCGTAGACGTAGGGGGCGGTGACCTTGAAGGTCGCCGACTTGATCCCCGCTTCTTCGGCGTAGGAGATGTCGTAGACGTCGGTCGGGTAGCCGTGGCGCTCCGCCCAGCGCAGGTACATGCGGAGCAGCATCTCGGCGAAGTCCGCGGCGTCGACGCCGCCGGCCTCGGAGCGGATGGTGACGACGGCGTTGCGGTCGTCGTACTCGCCGGAGAGCAGGGTACGGACCTCGAGGCCGTCGATGGCCTTGCCGAGATCGGTCAGCTCGCCCTCGGCCTCGGCCATGCTGCCGACGTCACCCTCGGCCTCGGAGAGCTCGTAGAGCACGCCCAGGTCGTCGAGCCGCTGGCGCAGCTCGCTGACCCGGCGCAGCTCGCCCTGGCGGTGGGACAGCTGACTCGTCACCTTCTGCGCCGCCTCCGGGTCGTCCCAGAGGTTGGGGCTCGAAGCCTGCTGCTCCAGGTCGGCCACCTGCGCGCGCAACGAGTCGAGGTCCATCACCGACTCGATCTGCGTCAGCTTGCCGGTCAGGTCCTTCAATGCCGCGTCGAACTCATCACTCACGTTTGTCGAGGTTACGGCAAAACCCACGACCGGTCGCGAGCACCGGTCGTGGGCGGGGTGAACCTCAGGCCGACGGGATGGCGTCGAGCAGCTTCAGCGCGGCCTTGGCCTGAGCCTGGGCGAACTCGGCGACGGCCTTTTCGTAGGGACCTTCGGCCGACTTCGTGGCCGTCTTCGCGTCGTCGAGCTGCTGGCCGTAGCTGGTGCGAGCCGACTCGAGGAGCGCCCCGCGCTGCTTCGCCGTCAACGACCCGGCGTGCACGAGCCGCAGGATCAGCGGGCTGCGGAGGTGGTCGGGACCGGCCTCGGACGTCAGCCAGGCCTTGAAGGCCTTCTTGCCGGCCGCGGTGATCAGGTACTGCTGGCTGGAGCGCGGGCCCTGCTTGCCGAGCCGGACGAGGCCTTCCTTGGACAGCGCCGGGAGCTCCCGGTACACCTGACTGCGGGTGACGCTGAAGAAGGCACCGAAGCGCTCACCGGCGCCCGCGACGAGCTGCCCGCCGGTGGCAGGACCGTCGTGGAGCAGACCGAGCAGGGCGGCGGCTGTTGCATTCAATTCGGACACGCCCTCTACATTCCCACTTATCGGCGTCTGTGTCCACAGTGGTCAGCGGATCTGTCCATTGTGGCTAGTGAGATCCCCTCGTTCGGCCCAATCCGCTCTGGTCCACAGTGGACCTCGGACACGCAGCGCTACCACCGTGGCGCCACATTGGTCCGACCAGCCGCATCCGGACGGCCCTCGCAACCACCAGGCAGGTGAGTTCCCGCAGCGACCCTCCCCGGCTGGCCCACTGTGGACACGCACCGCAACCACCGGCAACCGGAGTTCATCTGACGGAATCCGTCGCGATTCGACAGTTTCGCGGAAGAGTCGGCAGCGAAAGTCGTCCGGGCATGACAAAAGAGGCGCGTTCCCGGTTTCCCGAGAACGCGCCTCCTGGTGGTAGCGGGGACAGGATTTGAACCTGCGACCTCTGGGTTATGAGCCCAGCGAGCTACCGAGCTGCTCCACCCCGCGCCGTTGTGGTACTTGAGAAAGATTACACGGTGCGTTCAAGACGTTCACAGGGGGGTGCCGAAAGCCGCTGACCAGGCGTTATGCCTGCCCGAGCCACTGGCGGGCGCCACCGAGGACGATCGCCAGGCCGTCCTCGAAGCGCGCGTCGACATCTCTCAGCACCGAGCCGCCCAGCGCCCCGCGGTAACGCTCGTCCAACTGCCCGGGCACGGGGTAGACGGCCTGCTCTTCGATGGTGAACCCGACGACGAAGCTGTAGACGGTGAAGAGCACCTGGTCCGCCCGCCGCTCGTCCAGCCCGGCGTCGATGCTCCGGCGGAACGGGTGCGCCCCGACCAGGCTCAGGTCGCCGAGGTAGGTCCCGGCGAAGACCTTCCCGCCGTCGCGGTAGGCCAGCATCATCCGGCGCGCCGCCCGGGCCCGGTAGGCGACCGTCTCCCACTCCCCCAGTGGCTCCGGCGGCTCCCGGTCGGCGTCGGCGTACATCTGCGTCGCCATCTCGTCGAGCAGTTCCTGCTTGTTCTTCATGTGCCAGTAGAGCGCCGGCGCCTTGACGCCGAGCTCGGCGGCGATGAGCCGCAAGGTGAGCCCGTTCAGGCCGACCTCGTTGAGCAGCTTCAGCCCGGCACGGGCGATGTCCCGCCTGGTCAGGGCCATGATGAGGGTCTCCTCAGCTTCCACGCTTGACAGCTTAACGATGTTAAGGGCACCCTCGGGACACGTCAATTTAACGTTGTTAAGGGGATCCCGTGAACAAGCTGCAGACCGAGGTGGTGATCGCCGGAGCAGGCCCAACGGGCTTGATGCTGGCGAACGAGCTGGCCCTCGCCGGCGTGGACGTCGTGGTACTGGAGCGCCTGCCGAAGCGCACGGGCCTGTCGAAGGCCCTGAACCTCCAACCACGCACAGCCGAGGTCCTGGACCTGCGAGGCCTGCTGGGCAGAGCTGAAGAGCGATCGTTCGCCACGGTGCCCGAGGGCCACTTCGCGATGATCCCGGTGAGCTACGCGAGCTGGGACACGCGCCACCCCTACCAGCTGGCCATCCCCCAGGCCCAGGTGGAAGCAGCCCTGGAGGAGCGCCTGACCGAGCAGGGCACAAAGGTCCTCAGAGGCCAAGAGCTGACGGCGTTCACCCAGGACGCCGACGGCGTCACAGTCACCACGGCAGACACCCGAATCCGGGCGTCCTACTTGGCGGGCTGCGACGGCGGCAGAAGCACGGTCCGCAAAGCACTGGGACTGCCGTTCGAAGGAATCGACGGCCGAGGCCACGGCGTGGTAGCAGACGTCCTGTTCGAGACCTCCCCACGAGGAGCCCAGGACAAGTGGCGTTCGATGCGCAACATCGTCACCACGGACGGCATAGGCAGGTACACGGGCCTGATCCCCCTGTCCGAACCAAACCTGTACCGCCTGGCCTACGGAGACCGCCTGAACCGCCCCAGGAACCTCCGAGCAGAGGTGACAGACGAAGAAGTGGAAACAGCGATCACCAAGGCCTACGGCAAAGAGGCAAAGATCAAGGAGATCCGCTGGGCCTCCCGCTTCGGAGACGACTCAAGACTGGCCGCAAGCTACAAGGTGGGCCGAGTCCTCTTGGCAGGCGACGCGGCCCACACCCACTTCCCAGCAGGAGGCCAAGGCCTGAACCTGGGAGTACAAGACGCCATGAACCTGGGCTGGAAACTGGCAGCAGAACTAAGGAAAAGAGCCCCAGAAGCCCTACTGGACACATACGAACGAGAACGCCGCCCAGTAGCAGAAGCAGTAGTCCAAAACGTAGCAGCCCAATCAGCCCTGATCCCCGCAACCCCAGAACTACTGGCCCTACGAACAATCTTCAGAGCAATGTCCGAACTCCCCGAGACCCAACACTACTTGTCAGGCCTGGTCTCAGGCCTAAGCATCAACTACGCAAGGAAGGAAGACGCCCACCCAGCCACAGGAACCCGCCTACCAGACTTCAAAACTAAAGAAGGCCGCGCAAGCACCTGGTTCCACAAAGGAACCTTCGTCCTACTGACAACAACCCCCACAGAAAAACCCCACCCAGAAGTGAAAGTGGCAGTAACTCCAACCCTCCCCTGGCCAGACCTGACAAGAATCTTGGTCCGCCCAGACGGCTACCTAGCAAACACAACAGGAGAAACGAAAGGCTGGCTCACCTGAGAACCCAGCCAGACACCGGGGGGTCCAGGGGCGGCGAAGCCCCCCTGGCGGGGGTCTGGGGGTTCGACCCCCAGGACAAATGCGAAGGAGGCGCGGCGGACAGAATGTCCGCACACGCCTCCTGCATCCGTAGCGGGGACAGGATTTGAACCTGCGACCTCTGGGTTATGAGCCCAGCGAGCTACCGAGCTGCTCCACCCCGCGTCGTGTCCCCTACTTTACGCCTTGGTTTCCGGGAGGCGCAAAGCAGGGGGCCGTTGGGTAATGGACGTCACCCGCCGGGCTGGCTGGTGGGTGTCGTCGTGGGTGTCGTGGCCGGTTGCGCCTTGGCTGCCTGGTAGGCCTTCGCGGCGGCGTCGAGGGCGGCCAGGGCCGCGCCCTGGTCGGCGAAGTTGCCGGATTTCTGGGCGGCCTGGAGTTTGGTGATGGCCGATTCGATGTCGGCGGCGGCCTTGTCGAGGGCCGCGTTGCCGCCGCCGGTGTTGGGCGGGGTGGTGGTCGGCGTCGTCGTCGGGGTGGTCGTCGGCTGGCCGGCCTGGGGCGGTGTGGTGGTGGCCGCGCCGGTGCCGGCGCCGAAGACCTGGTCGAGGGCTTCCTGGAGGGTCGCGCCGTAGCCGACCTTGGGTCCGTACGACACGAGAACGCGGGCCAGCTGTGGGTAGCTGTTCTGGTTGCGCTGCCGGATGTAGACGGGTTCGACGTAGAGGAACCCTTCGGCGACCGGCAGCGTGATCAGGTTGCCGTAGATGGGGATGACGTTGGGGTTGTTGAACAGCGTGCGGTCCTGTGCGACGCGTGGATCGCTCTGGAACCGGTTCTGGACCTGGACCGGGCCGTCGACCTGGGTGGCTCCGGTGGCCGCGCTGGGTAGCTGGAGGACGCGGATCTTGCCGTAGTCCTGCGGATCGGAGGACACCGTCATCCAGGACGCGAGGTACTGGCGTTGGAGGCCGGTGAGGGAGCTGGTCAGCTGGAACGTCGGTTTCGTCTGGCCCGGGGTGTCGGCGAGGACGTAGTAACCGGGCTGGTTGGCGGCGCCGGCCGCGGCCGGGTTGGCGCCGCCTTCGGCCGTCGGGTCCTGCGGGACGCTCCAGAAGGCCTGCTGGGAGTAGAACTCCTGCGGGTTGCTCACGTGGTAGCGGGACAGGAGCTCACGCTGGATCTTGAAGAGGTCTTCGGGGTACCGGAAGTGGGACCGCAGGTCCGGGGAGATCTCGGAGCTGGGTTTCACGAGTCCGGGGAAGACCTTCTCCCAGGCGTTGAGGACCGGTTCGTTGTCGTCGATCGAATACAGGTTCACGGTGCCGTTGAAGGCGTCGACCGTGGCCTTGACCGAGTTCCGGATGTAGTTGATGGAGCTGTTGCCCTGGCGGGCGACGCCGTTGAGGGAGTCGTTGGTGGCCGCGCCGAGCTGCGTCTGCTGCGAGTACGGGAAGTTGTTGATGGTGGTGTAGCCGTCGATGATCCACTGGATCTTGCCGTCGACGACCGCCGGGTACGGGTCGCCGTCGAGGGTCAGCCACGGCGCGACCTTGCTGACGCGCTCGCGCGGGTCGCGGTTGTACATGATCTTGGAGTTGTCGCCGATGGCGTCGGAGAACAGGATGTTGCGTTCCCCGTATTCGGCGGCGAAGGCAAGGCGGTTGAACCAGTTGTCGATCGGGACGCCGCCGGTGCCCTTGTAGGTGTAGCGGTCGGTGGCGGTGTCGTACTCGCCGGGCGCGTTGCCCGACGTGCCGCCGACGATGGCGTAGTCGGAGTCCGCGGCGGACAGCTCGCCGTAGTAGATGCGGGGTTGCTTGACCTCGATGCCGGGGGCGCTGCCGTTGGCGCCGGCGCCGGTCGGGTTCTGGGTGTCGCTGGTGGTGGCGATCGGGTAGCCGCCGTCGGAGTTGGCGTCCTTGACCGCGCGGTCGATCGTGTTGGCCGGGGCGGCGACGAAGCCGTTGCCGTGGGTGTAGACGAGGTGCTTGTTGATCCAGCTGGTCTGGTTGCCGGTCAGGCCCTCGGTCTTGATCTCCTTGGCCGCGACGATGTAGTCCTGCGTGGTGCCGCCGACGGTGTAGCGGTCGATGTCCAGCTTGGCCGGGAAGCCGTAGAAGTTCTCCCGGCCGACGCGCTGGGTGAACGTGTCGGAAAGGACGTTCGGGTCGAGCAGCCGGATGTTCGACATCGTCCCGGTGTCGGACTTGACCTCGCTCGCGGTCGCGTCGGACTTGCCCGAGTACTGCTGGTACTGGACGTCGGTCAGGCCGAACGCCTTGCGGGTGGCGTCCATGTTGCGCTGGATGGACGTCGCTTCCTTCTCGTTCGCGTTCGGCTTCACCGAGAACTGGTCGAGGATGGCGGGCCAGGCGACGCCGACCAGGATGCTCGACAGGATCAGCAGCACCAGGGCGATGGCCGGCAGCTGCAGGTTGCGCAGGAACGCGCCGGCGAAGAACGCGATCGCGCAGATCACCGAGATGCACAGCAGGATCAGCTTGGCGGGCAGGACCGCGTTCAGGTCCGTGTAGGTGGCGCCGATGAACAGCGGCGCGCCCCGGTCGGACAACAGCAGGTTGTACCGGTCCAAGAAGTACTCGGCGGCCTTCAGGAGCACGAAGAGGCCGACCGTGATGGCGAGCTGCGCGCGGGTCGGGCCGGCGAGCTGGCCGCCCTTGCCGGCGAGCCGGATGCCGCCGAAGACGTAGTGCGAGATCAGCGCGCCGAAGAAGGAGATGACGACGGTGATGAACAGCCAGCCGAGCAGCCAGTTCCAGAAGGGCAGGCTGAAGGCGTAGAAGCCGACGTCGTTGCCGAACTCGGGATCGGTCTGGCCGAAGGAGGTGCCGTTGAGGAACAGCTGCACGACCTGCCAGTCACCCTGGGCGGACAGGCCGGCGATCAGGCCGGTCAGCACCGGGATGCCGATGCCGAAGAGCCGGATCCGGGCGACGATCGCCGAGCGGTAGCGCGCCAGCGGGTCGTCGGCGCCGGAGATCGGCACGAAGACCGGGCGGGTGCGGTAGGCGATCATCAGGCTGATCGCGAGGGCGCCGCCGACGAGCAACCCGACGGCGAAGAACAAGATGACGCGCGTGATCACCTGGGTGGTGAACACCGACCGCGCGCCGACCTCGCCGAACCACAGCCAGTCGACGTACGTGTCCAGCAGGCGGGCCCCCAGCAACAGCGCGAGCACGATCACCGCGGCGATGATGAGGAGGATCCGGCTGCGCCGGGACAGCTTCGGCAGGCTCACCGGGGGCCGAGTCGCCACGACACGCTCCTGTCTTCGTCAATGCTTGCGGAGGCGCGAGCGCCCCCTGATTCCCTAACTCTACGGATGCCGGGTGAAGTTCCCGGGACCCGCCCAAACCGGACTCGCGACGGCGTCGCGAGGGGCGCCTGCCACCATGTGCGCATGAACGAACCGCACCCGGCCGTCCCCGGTGTCGCCGCCCTCGCCCGTGAGATCGAGGACTTCATGGCCGCGGCCGGCTGGGACCAGCCGCCGCAGCTGTTCGCTCTGGTGCCGACGGCGGCGCTGCTGGACGAGCAGCCGGAGCTGGCCGGGCAGCTGGACCGGGCCAACCCGCTGACGCCGGTCGCCCAGGAGGCGCTGCCCGACGGCGACTTGGCCGAGGCCCTGGGCCGGATCGCCTGGCCCGATCTGGTGATCGGGTGCGCGCTGGCGCAGGAGATCATCGTGCTGCCGCCGGGCTCGGAGTCGGAGCTGCCGGACGTCGCCGAGGCGGACGCGGACAGCCTGCGGCGCGCCGCCGCCGACCACCCGCAGCGGACCGAAGCCCGGCTGGTGGCCGCGGTGCTGCGTGACGGTGAGCGCGCGTGCGTCATGCGCCTGCGCGGGATCGGCACAGCCGAGGACGGCGACGAGAGCGTCGACGAGATCGTGGAAAGTCCCGACCTGGCCCCGAACCTGATCGAAGCGCTGAAGGCGACACTGCTGCCCTGACGGCCACGGGATGCCCGGCCGCTCAGCACGACGCGGTCGGCCGTCCCGCCTTGAGGTTGGCCAGCTGGGCGAGCGCGTCGTCCAGTGTGGACACCTTGATGAGGTTCAGCCCGGCCGGCGCGGTGGTCTTGGCCTCGGCGCAGTTGTGCTCGGGCACGAGGAAGTCGGTCGCGCCGGCTTCCCGGGCGCCGACGACCTTGAACGAGATCCCGCCGATCGGGTCGACCTCACCCGTCTCGGTGATCTCTCCGGTGCCGGCGATGTGCCGCCCGCCGGCCAGGTCGCCGGTCTGGAGCCGGTCGATGATCGCGAGGGTGAACATGAGCCCGGCCGACGGGCCGCCGACGTCCTGCAGCGAGATCGTCACGTTGAACGGCGCGTCGGCGCGGTCGACCGCGGTGAGGCCGATGAAGCCCTCCTTGCGGTCCGGGCGCGAGGCGAGGGTGAGCGGCACGGTCCGCTCCGGCTGGCCGTCGGACTGGAAGGTGATCTGGACGGTCTGCCCGGGCAGGGTGCCGGCCAGCGCGGCCCGGACGTCCCCGGCCTCGGCGACCTTCTTGTTGTTGACCGTGATCAGCTTGTCGCCCGGCGCGAGCACGTGGTCGGCGGGGCTGCCGGACACGATCTCCTTCGCCACCACCTTCACCGGGTAGCCGAGCTTGCGCAGCGCGGCGACCTGGGCGTTGGTCTGCGAGTCCTGCAGCTGCTGGATGTTCTCCTGCTTGACCTGTTCGTTGGTCTCGCCCGGCTTGAAGTACTCCTCGCGCGGCGCCAGCGCGTACCGGCCGCTCGCCCAGAAGCCGAGGCCCTGGAACAGGGTGACGCCGTCGTGCAGGGAGACGGTCGTCATCCGCAGCTCGCCGGTGGTCTGGAAGGTCTGGTGACCGGCGACCTGGATGACCGGGTTGCCGGCCGCGTCGCGACCGAGCGTGTCGTAGGTCGGGCCCGGGCTGATCGCCACGAACGGCACCGGCACGACCGAGCCGAGCACGACGAACACCAGGAACAGCGAGCCGCTGACCACGAGCGTCCAGCCGCGGCGGGTCATCCGCCGGGCCTCCCCGGCCTGCTCCGGCGGCGGTTCCGGCAGGCTTGCGGCGGGGGCGGTCTCGGTGCGCTCCTCGGAGGACTTGGTCACGCCCGACAGCGTACGGTGACCGTGTTCGCTTCTCGGTGAAGGCCACGCACATGGGTCCGGTTGACGCGCTCCGGGGCGCCCGACCCGCGTACGGTGGACCCATGAGCAAACCCCCGTTCGGCTTCGGACCTTCCGATCCCGACAAACGAGGTGAGAACGATCCCTCGGAGGGCGGGCAGCAGTCCGGCGCCGAGGCCTTCAACCAGCTCGGTCAGATGCTGAGCCAACTGGGCCAGATGCTCAGTCAGGCCGGTACTTCCAGCGGGCCGGTGAACTACGACCTCGCCAAGCAGATCGCCCTGCAGAACCTGGGCAGCGCCGGCAACACCGGCGAGAGCAAGCTCGGGTTCTCGGGCGGAGACGACTCGAACGCCGCCGTGCGCGACGCCGCCCACCTCGCGGAGATGTGGCTCGACCCCGCGACGTTCCTGCCCGCGGGCGCGACGTCGACGGTCGCCTGGTCGCCGCGCACCTGGGTGGAGAAGACCCTGCCGACGTGGCAGCGGCTCTGCGACCCGGTCGCCCAGCAGATCTCGGGCGCATGGATGCAGGCGCTGCCGGAGGAGGCCAAGCAGGCCGCCGGCCCCCTGATGCAGATGATGGGGCAGATGGGCGGGATGGCCTTCGGCTCCCAGCTCGGCAGCGCGCTGGCCCAGCTCGCGTCGGAGATGCTGACCTCCAGCGAGATCGGCCTGCCGCTGGCCCCGGCGGGGACGTCGGCGCTGCTGCCGGCGAACATCGAGAAGTTCGCCGAGGGCCTGGAGCTGCCGAACAGCGAGATCCTCGTGTTCCTGGCCGCCCGCGAAGCGGCCCATCAGCGGCTCTTCACGCACGTGCCGTGGCTGCGCCAGCGGCTGCTGGCGACGGTCGAGGAGTTCGCCCACGGGATCTCGGTCGACACGTCGGCGCTGGAGTCCCTGGCCGGCCAGATCGACCCGGCGAACCCGGCGAGCATCGAAGAGGCCATGTCGTCCGGGCTCCTGGAGCCGCAGACGACCGAGGAGCAGAAGGGCGCGCTGAACCGCCTGGAGACCCTGCTGGCCCTGGTCGAGGGCTGGGTCGACGTGGTGGTCGCCGAGGCGGTCGGTGATCGCCTCCCGGGTGCGGACGCCCTGCGCGAGACCCTCCGCCGCCGCCGCGCGACCGGTGGTCCGGCCGAGCAGACGTTCGCCACCCTGGTGGGCCTGGAGCTGCGCCCCCGCCGCATGCGCGCGGCGTCGACGCTCTGGAACATGGTGGGCGAACAGCACGGCATCGAGAAGCGCGACGCCCTGTGGTCCCACCCGGACCTGATGCCGACGGCCGAGGACCTGGACGAGCCCTTGGACTTCTCGGCGCGAGTCGGCGAGGCCGGTTCCCTGGACGACCTGGACCCGATCGCCGAGCTGGAGCGCACCGAACGCGAAGAGCGAGAAAAGGCAGACCCGCCGTCCACCGACGACGACAACCCCAAACCGTAAGCAGAACCGGGGGGGGGGGGGGGGGGGGCGGGCGGGGGGGGGGCCGCGCGCCCCCCCCCCCCCCCCGCCCCCCTCCCACCCAACCCCCAACCTTTCCCACCCCCGGGGGGCCGCGGGGGGCGCCCCCCCCGGTTCTGCATCCCCGCCCACCCGCCGTGTCGACCCCCCAATCACACGAGTCGACCTCCCAATCACACAAGCCGACCCTCCGGGCACACGTGTCGTCCATCCAGGTACGCGAGTCGTCCCTCTGGCTACGCGAGTCGTCCAGCCAGGCACACGAGTCGTCCGCCCAGGTACGCAAGCCCCCCTGGCCAGGCGAGTCGTCCAGCCAAGTACGCGAACCGACTCCCCGGCGCGGAGGCCGATCGTCCAGGTACGCAGATCGTCCTAACCGAGTAAGCGTGTCGTCCAACCAGGTACGCGTGTCGTCCAACCAGGTACGCGAGTCGTCCGAACCGAGTAAGCGTGTCGTCCAACCAGGTACGCGAGTCGTCCAGCTAGGTACGCGAGTCGTCCGCCCAGGTACGCGAACGACCGCCTTGGCCCCGCGAACCCCAACCATCCAGGCGCGCGAACCAGCCGCCCCGGCCTCGCCATGCCAAGCACCCGAGCCAACAAGCCGCCACCCCGCCCCGACGCAACCGGGGTGACCCGCACCAGCGGATCACCCCGGTTCCGTCCGGAACCATCAGCCGGTCAGTCCTCGGTGGAGATCCCCCACCCGGCTGCCGCCGACAGCCCTTCCAGGTACCCGATCGCGCGTTCCGCTTTCGGGTACCGCTGCACCAGCGCCCAGAACGCCGCGTCGTGCCCGGGCTCGCGCAGGTGCGCCAGCTCGTGCACCAGGACGTAGTCCAGCACCCAGGGCGGGACCTTCCGCAGGAAGTCGCTGACCCGGATGGTCGCGTCGACCGGGGTGCAGGACGCCCACCTCGTGCGCATCGGCGGCACCCAGCGGACGCTCGCCGGCACCGCGGTGCCGCCCAGGTACTTGCCCGACAGCTGCGCGCACCGCGCCAGCAGGGCTTCGTCCGACGCCTTGGGGGACGCCGGCCGACGTGGTTCCGAGCGCTGCAGCTTGCGCTCCATCTCGGCGACCCAGTGTTTCTCCTCCGCCCTCGTCATCCGCGCCGGGATCAGCACGACGAGCGTGTCGTCGTTCCAGTACGCGGTGACCGTCCGGTGCCGGCGCTGGCTGCGCCGCACTTCGACCTTGTGTTCAGGTGTGTCCGACGGGGGGTTCGTTTCCCCCCGGCCCCTCAGCGAGGGCATCCGTGCTTCGACCACTCGACAACGGTAAGGCCACCCACCGACAATCCCGAGCGCCTTAAGGTCACAGCCCCGAGTTGTCCACAACTACTCCCACCTGTGGACAACTCGGCCGTTCCGGATCTTTCCGGGGCCTCCGGGTCGGCGGTGGGTGCGATCCTGCGGACATGCTCCTCTCGACCAAGGACATGCCGCCGGTGCTGCTGCCCGCCTTTCCCGCCCTGCTCCCGGGCCTGACGGTGCTCGAACGCGGCCCGGACGAGATCCAGATCGGCCTCGACCCGCGCCACGGCGTGGCCATCGAAGGCCTGCCCGCGAGCCTCGTCACGCGGTTGCGCCTGCTCGACGGCAAGCACCCCGTCGAGCGCGTTCTGCTCGCCGAGAGCGAACACGGTGATCAGCTGCGCACGCTCCTGCTCCAGCTGACCGCCCTCGGCCTGGTCACCGAAGCCGGCCCACCGGGCGCCGCCGGTCCCCGCGGCGAAACCGGCATGTGGTCGCTGCGGGCCCGCCACCACCAGACCGCGCTGACCGACCGGCGGCGCGCGACGGCGATCTCGGTACACGGTGACGGCCGCCTGGCGGTCGCCGTCGCCGTGCTGCTGGCCAACGCCGGCATCGGGCACGTCGAGCCGCGGCTGCCCGGTGTGGTGACCGAACACGACCTCGGCACCGGCTTCACCGACGCGGATCTGGGCCGTCCCCGTGGCCAGGCCGTCGGCGAGCTGCTCCGCCGGGTCGATCCGCGGGTCCGCGTCACCCGGCTCCACGACCGGTACCCCGACCTGGTGCTGCTCACCGACGCGATCGTGCCCGCGCCGGAGGTCGTCGCCGAGCTGATGGAGGACGGCGTCCCGCACCTGGCGGTCCGGGTACGCGACGGGACC
Source organism: Amycolatopsis sp. NPDC049252 (assembly GCF_043197175.1). Lineage (NCBI taxonomy): Bacteria > Bacillati > Actinomycetota > Actinomycetes > Pseudonocardiales > Pseudonocardiaceae > Amycolatopsis > Amycolatopsis sp. NPDC049252. The sequence goes on along the minus strand of NZ_JBICSQ010000028.1, from coordinate 29,824 downwards.
GGCATCGTCGGGCCGCTGGTGGTGCCGGGCCGCAGTTCGTGCCTGCGCTGCGCCGACCTGCACCGGACCGACCTCGACCCGTGCTGGCCGCGCGTCGCCGGCCAGCTCGCCGGGCGGCACCAGCGGCCCGACCTCGGCGCGGTCCAGGCGTGCGCGTCGCTGGCCGTCGCGCAGGCCATGCGGCTGCTCTCACCGCACGAGCTGGCGCCGCCGTCGTGGAACGCGACACTCGAGATCGACGCCTTCGACGGCCGCATCCGCCACCGCGGCTGGCCGCCGCACCCGAGGTGCGGATGTGGCCCGCCGCCCCCACCTCAGGAGACGTAGGCCACTAAGACGCCACGAGCAGGCTGCGCGTGGCCGTGCGCGCAAGGCAGAATCGACGAGGTGACTGACTTCCGCGACGCCGCCGATCGTGACACCGCGATGCCGAGCAAGGGTGCGGCCCGCACCGCCAAGCTCGCCAGCCTCCCGCTCGGGATCGCCGGCCGGGCGGTGGGCGGCTGGGGCAAGCGGCTCGCGGGCCAGAGCGCCGAGCAGGTGAACGCCACGCTCTCGGCGAAGGCCGCCGAGCAGCTGTTCGAGGTGCTCGGCACGCTCAAGGGCGGGGCGATGAAGTTCGGCCAGGCGCTGAGCGTGTTCGAGGCGGCGGTGCCGGACGACATGGCGAAGCCCTACCGCGAAGCGCTGACGAAGCTGCAGGCCGCGGCGCCGCCGATGGCGGCCCGGCAGACCCACCGGGTGCTCGCCGAGCAGCTCGGCCGCGGCTGGGCCGGCCGGTTCGCCTCGTTCGACGACCAGCCGGCGGCGGCCGCGAGCATCGGGCAGGTGCACCGCGCGGTCTGGCACGACGGCCGCGAGGTCGCGGTCAAGGTCCAGTACCCGGGGGCCGACGAGGCGCTGCGCAGCGACCTGCGGCAGCTGCAGCGGTTCAGCAGGCTGTTCCAGGCGTTCGTGCCCGGCACCGAGGTCAAGCCGCTGCTGGCCGAGCTGGCCGCGCGGATGAACGAGGAGCTCGACTACCAGTCCGAGGCCCAGCACCAGCGGGCCTTCGCGAAGGCGTTCGAGGGCGACCCCGGCATCCTGGTGCCGCGTGTCGTCGCCAGCGCGCCGAAGGTCGTCGTGACGGAGTGGGTCAGCGGCACGCCGCTGTCGAAGGTGATCTCCGACGGCGACCGCGAGACGCGCAACCTGGCCGGCCGGCTGCTGGCGGAGTTCCACTACTCCTCCCCCGAGCGCGTCCACCTGCTGCACTCGGACCCGCACCCGGGCAACTTCATGATCACCCCGGACGAGCGGCTGTGCGTCATCGACTTCGGCGGCGTGGCGCGCCTGCCCGAGGGCATCCCCCGCCACCTGGGCGAGATGACCCGGCTGGCCCTCGACGGCGAATCCGCCGACCTGATGCGCCTGCTGCGGGAGAACCGGTTCATCCGGCCGGACAGCGACCTGTCCGCGGACGAGGTGCTCGCGTATCTGGCGCCGTTCACCGAGCCGCTGGCCGAGCCGACGTTCCACTTCACGCGCAAGTGGATGCAGCGGCAGGCCTGGCGAGTCGGTGACAGCCGCGGCAACGACTTCCGCGTCGGGCGCTCGCTCAACCTGCCGCCCGAGTACCTGATGATCCACCGGGTCACGGCGGGCTCGACCGGCATCCTCTGCCAGCTCGACGCGGAGATCCCGGCGCGAGGCATCGTGGAGCGCTGGCAGCCCGGTTTCGCTGCCTGAGTTGTCCACAGGCCGGGCCACCAACGGTGGATTCCGGGCGAGTTGTCCACAGCTGCGGGAAACGGGGTTCCACCCGGTTGGCGGAGCGGTCATGCTCGGTTCATGACCGCTACTCATCGCACCGATCCACTCGCCCTCGGTAACCCCGACACGTGCGAGGTGATGAACCTCGAACAGCTACGCAGGGCCGGGGTGTCCGATCGAAGAACCCGGCGGCTCTGCGGCCCCGGTGGGCCGTGGCGCCGCCTGCACCCCGGTGTCGTCCTGCTGCGCAACACCACCCCGACCCGGCAGCACCTGCTGCACGCCGCGATCGTGCGGTACGGGTCGAAGGTGGTGATCACCGGCGCCGACGCGCTCCGGGCCCACGGCGTGAAGTGTCCCGCGACCGGCGAGATCGAGCTGCTGGTGCCCGACTTCTGCCGCGTCACGGCCCGGTCGGGGATCCGCGCGACCCGGACGTCCCGGTTGCCGGACCCGGTGCTGGTGGACGGCCTGCCGTTCGCCCCGCCGGCCCGGGCGGCGCTCGACCTGGCGAGGGCGGAGTCCGATCCGGCGCGGATCCGGCAGCTGCTGACGCTGCCGCTCTACTGGGGTCTGTGCGACCGGCAGCAGCTGCTGGCCGAGCTCGAGGCGGGTCCCCAGCGAGGCTCCTCGGCGGTGCGGAAGGTGCTGCGCCGCCTCGACGACGGCCCGATCCGGGCGCACGGCCTGGCAACGCGAGTCCTCGACGCGGCGCTGCTCCCGCCGCCGGTCTGGGACGTCACGATCTGCGACCGCCGCGGCCGCCGCATCGGCGAGGCGGACGCGTGGTGGGACGAGATCGGCCTGGCCTGGCAGTACCGCTGCGGCCCGGGCGTCGGCGGCGGCTTCTCACACCTGGCACTGGCGGCGACCGGCATCGTCCTGGTCCGCTGCACGGTTCACCAGCTGCGCAAGGTCCCCCGCGACGTGGCGAAGGAGCTGGTCCAGGCATACGGCGACGCGGCCCGGACCCCACGCCCCCGAGTCCGCGCGTTGACCACGCCCTCCATCGGCGGCGCAGCATGACTCCCCATCGGCAGGCGCCGAGCCACGCCCACCGGAATCACCCCCTGGCTCCGGGTCCGGGCGCCGACTCTGCCCACGATCAGCGGCGCGACATGCCCGATGCCGGCAAGCGGCAAGCCGTGCCGCACCGAGCTCACCCCGCGCCTCACGTCCGGGCGCTGGCCATGCCCCACCGGGACCACTCCGCGCCTCCGCGCCCGGGCGCTGACCCTGCCCTCCATCGGCGGCCCGGCATGACCCGTGGCAGCAGCCGGCGAGCCATGCCCACCGGGATCACCCCTCGCCTCCGAGCCCGGACGCTGACAACGCCCTCCATCGACGGCCCGGCATCACCCGTGCCAGCAGCCGGGGAGCCACGCCTACCGGGATCATCCCCTTGGCTCCGCGCCCGGGCGCTGGACCTGCACTCCACCGACGAGGCGGCATGACTCATGCCAGCAGACAGCGAGCCGTGCCCCACCGGGATCGCCCCTCGTCCCCGCGCCCGGGCGCTGACCACGCCCTCCGTCGGGGCCCGGCATGACCCCATGTCGGCGGGCGGCGAGCCATGCGCACTGGAATCCCGCCAGGCTCCGGTTCCGGGCGCCGACTCTCTGCCCACGATCAGCGGAGCGACACGCCCGGTGTCGGCAAGCGGCGACCGTGCCCCACCGAGATCCCCTCTCGCCCCCCCCGCCCGCACGCTAACCCTGCCCTCCATCGGCGGCCCGGCATGACCCGTGCGATCAGCCGGCGAGCCATGCCCGCTGGGATGACCCGGCGCCCGGGCCTTGGCCCCGCCCTCCATCAGCGGCGCGACATGCCCGGTGTCGGCAAACGGCGAGCCGCAGTTCCGGAACCAGACGCTCGGCACGAACCGGCCGGTGGGCTCACCAGTACTCGTCCGGCAGCTTGCCCTCGATGTCGCGCACGTGCTGCCGCGCGCAGTCGGGGCACAGCCACTGCACGGTGCCGCGCTCGCGGGTGGACACCCAGGCGAGCGCCGTAGCCGGGTCGTCTTCCGGGCTCCGGGTGCGCCCGCAGCGCGTGCACCCGACGGGTTCGGGCGCACTCACCGCGAGCGTCCACTGTGGATCGCCTTGGCGCCGAACAGGTACAGGTCGGCACGGTGGCCGAGGAAGTCCGGGCCGCTCGGATCGACGAGTGCGGCGATGGTCGCGCGATCCTCGGCGTCGAGCCGGTCCCCCACCGACTCGGCGAGCCAGCCGACGCGGTGCACCACGTACTCGCGCAGCAGGTCCGAACCGGGCATCGGGTGGTCGATGAGCGCGCCGAACGACTCGACGTCCTCGAGCCCGGCCTCGCGAAGCGCGCGCGGCCAGCCGTAAGGCATGGCGACGCTGCCGGTGATCCCGGCACGCATCTCGGCGAACCACTCGGCCCGCGCGGCGAGCAGCCGTTGCTCGAGACCGGGCCGTCCGATCCCGAGATCCCAAGGGAGGCAACGCATTTCGAGCCCGCCTTCGGAAATGGCGAGCACCGCACCCGGCCTCAGCAGCCCGGCCAGGGTCCGCAGCGCGGCCTGCTGATCGCCGACGTGGTGCAGCACGCCGGACGCCCACACGAGGTCGGCGGCGGGCACCCGGTCGGCCAGCCGGGGATCGGCGAGGTCCCCGTGCACGCCGACGACCTCGACGCGCTCGCCGGCGACCGCGCCCACGGCCCGCCGGGCTTCGGCGAGCAACGCGGGTGTGGCGTCGAGCAGCACGACGGTGCCTCCGTCGCCACGGGCGAGTTCGCGCGCGAAGTGCACGCTCATCCCACCGGCACCGCACCCGACGTCGACCACGGTCGGCCGCCCGGCCGTCCCGGAAAGGAGCCGCCGCGCGACGGGCGCGAGCGCATCGGCGTCGAGGGCATCGGCCATGCGCAGCTGGGCGAGCCGATCCGCCCAGTCGATGTCGTCGTGGGTGTGTACGGACATCACCCCATTCAACACCGCCACCCGACCAGCGGAAACCCAGCACGAAAGCCCCTGCCACCCGAAGGCGGCAGGGGCCTGCGCTCAGCTCTGGTTCTGGTACCGCTCCGCTCGCTGAGCCGCCCATCGGGCTACTCGGCTCCACCGGCGGACGGCACGGGCGCTACCTCGGGCCCGCTGGGCACGGACCCCTTCCTCCAGATCCCGTATTCGGGCCCTGGACAGTTCTTCGTAAAGCAACATCTCGCTGATCTCCTCGATCTCGGTCTTCGTCAGCTGCAGGTGCACGCGCGTGCGTGCTTCGTGATCCCTCGTGGTGACCGGTTCGACGCTCATGCGGCGGCGCTCCGGTGGTCGCCGCTCTTGGCGGCGGCGGGCTCGACGGTGGCGTTCTTGCGGGGGCGGCCACGGGGCCGCTTGCGCGCGATCACGACACCGCGCTCGAAGATCTCGCCACCCCAGACGCCCCACGGCTCACGCCGGGCCAGCGCGCCGGCCAGGCAGGCCTCGCGAACCGGGCAGTCGGCGCAGGACGCCTTGGCGCGCTCGAGCTCGGCCGGGGACTCGGCGAACCAGAGGTCCGCGTCGCCCGAGCGGCAGGGCAGAGCCACGTCCGGGACGGTGACGGGGTCGAGCAGGTCGGCGAATATTGCCTCACCCGCGGTGTAGGCGATGGCCGAAGACATGTGAGTTCCTCCTTGTGTCGTACGGGTTTCGGTTTGAGACATGGGGCTGGGCAAAGCTGTTCCTCTTGGGTTGTGCAGCCAAAAACACGAAGGCCGCGGATCCGGGTTTTCCGGTTCCGCGGCCTTCGTGAGCCTCAGTGTCCTGACTGGGTCAGGAACTTCGCTCCCGTATCGACAACGGAACACGGAACTGCTTGATGGTCGGCAGATCGGCCTGCGGGTACGCGGCGAGAACGCCCTCGTTCCCGAAGACGACGACATCGCCGGTGGCCCACTGCCGCATAACGCGGCGCGTGCCACGGATCCCGTGCGCGCTCACGGGCACACCGGTGCCCGGGCGCGAAGCGGCCGCAACTTCCGCGGCGCAGGACAGACGGGTGCCCGGGTTCGTGAGCGTCAGATTGATGGTCATTTCACCGGCACCTCCTTCGTCTGTACTCTGCACACGTGGCCGCGGAGCGGCACTCACGTGGATCCCCAGCCGAGCCGTTCCGGCTCGGTACTGGCAGGTTATTGCCCCTCACCACACCGGGGCAACTTAATTACGGGAAAATCCTCGAAGTTACGAAGATCGCCCCTGAGCAGCGGGTTCGCCGCGTGGATCATGGTCTCGACGCGGTCAAGACCACATCAAGATCGGCAGGGCCTTCCGGACCTTCAGGACTCCGCCGACGCGCGGACGACGCCGAGGATCCCGCTGCCGAAGCGTTCGAGCTTGGTCGCGCCGATCCCGGAGATCGACACCAGCGCCGCCTCGTCGAGCGGGCGCTGCTCGGCGACGGCCATCAGCGTCGCGTCCGTGAACACGACGAACGGCGGCACCTTGAGCTCCCGGGCGCGCTCGGCGCGCCAGGACTTCAACCGCTCCAACAGGTTCTCGTCCACCGACGACGGGCAGCGGCCACAGCGGCCGAGCTTGATGTCGAGGGTCTCCAGCAGCGGGCCGCCGCACACCCGGCAGCGCGTCTTCACCGGCGCCACGGGCTTCTGCTGCGACCGCGCGGCCCGGGCCGCCGGGTGGTCCTCCGGGATCAGGCCGTAGAGGAACCGGCTGCGCCGCCGGTTGCGGCGCGCTCCCGGCGTGCGGGCCAGCGCCCACGACAGCCACAGGTGCTCACGCGCCCGGGTGACGCCGACGTAGAACAGCCGCCGCTCTTCCTCGATCGAGGCCTCGTCGCCGTCGGCGTGGATGATCGGCATCGTGCCCTCGGCCAGGCCGACGAGGAACACCGCGTCCCACTCGAGGCCCTTCGCCGCGTGCAGCGACGCGAGCGTCACGCCCTCGACGGTCGGCGGGTGCTGCGCCGCCGCGCGCTGGTCCAGCTCGGTGTTGAAGCGCGGCAGGTCCGCGTCGGCCACCGTCGAAGCGAGCTCCTCGGCCAGTTCGACGATCGCCAGGAGCGCGTCCCACCGCTCCTTGGCCGCGCCACCGGCGGGCGGCGACTCGGTGAGGCCGACGCGGGAAAGCACCGAACGCACCGTCGTGACCAGGTCGGAGCTGCCGTCGCCGCTCGCGGCGCGCAGCGCGGACATCGCCTGCCGGACCTCGGTCCGGTTGAAGAACCGCTCGCCGCCGCGGACCAGGTACGGGATGCCGGCCTCGGCCAGCGCCGACTCGTAGGCCTCGGACTGGGCGTTGACGCGGTAGAGCACCGCTATCTCGCTCGCCGCGACGCCGCCGTCGAGCAGCTCGCGCACGCGCCGCGCGACGGCGCCGGCCTCGACGGCCTCGTCGTCGAACTCGGCGAACCGCGGCTGCGGGCCCGGCGGGCGCTGGCCGATCAGCTTCAGCCGTGAACCGGCGGGACGGCCGCGCGCGGCGCCGATCACCTGGTTCGCCAGCGAGACGACCTCGGGCGTCGACCGGTAGTCGCGTTCGAGCCGGACGACGGTCGCCTCCGGGAAGCGCCGCGTGAACTCCAGCAGCGACTTCGGCGACGCGCCGCCGAAGGAGTAGATGGTCTGGTTGGCGTCGCCGACCACCGTCAGGTCGTCACGGCCGCCGAGCCACGCGTCGAGCAGGCGCTGCTGCAGCGGCGTGACGTCCTGGTACTCGTCGACGACGAAGCAGCGGTAGCGGTCGCGGAACTCCTCGGCCACGACGCCGTGCTCCTCGAGCACCGCCGTCGTGTGCAGCAGCAGGTCGTCGAAGTCGAGCACCTGCGCGGCGGTCTTCAGCTGCTCGTAGTTGCGGTAGACCTCGGCGACCTGCGGGGCGGGGGCCGGGATGTCCCGCTGGAGGCGCGCGGTGACGGCCGGGTAGTCGTCGGGGGTGATCAACGACGCCTTCGCCCACTCGATCTCGCTCGCCAGGTCGCGCAGGACCTCGATCTCGGTGCCGAGCTTGGCCCGGGTCGCGGCCTGGCCGACGTAGCGGAACTTGTTCTCGAGCAGGTCCCACGGCCGGTCGCCGACCACGCGCGGCCAGAAGTACCGCAGCTGGCGGCGGGCCGCGGCGTGGAACGTCAGGGCCTGCGCGGCGTCGACGCCGAGGCCGCGCAGCCGGGCGCGCATCTCCCCCGCGGCCCGCGTCGTGAACGTGACGGCGAGCACCTGACCAGCGGAAACGTGCCCGGACATGACCAGGTGGGCGATGCGGTGGGTGATCGTGCGGGTCTTGCCCGTGCCGGCGCCGGCGAGGACGCAGACCGGCCCCCTGGGGGCACTGGCGGCGGCGCGCTGCTCGGGGTCGAGACCATCGAGCAGACGGGTGCGGCTCTTCGGGGAAAGTACGCCAGTCACGCCCCGCATCCTCGCAGAGGGGGACGGGGAATCCGGGCAGGGGCACGCGGCCGTATCCTGGTCATATGGCGGGACAGCAGGACAAGGAAGCGGCCAAGCAGGCCAAGAAGGAGAAGCGCGCGGCGAGCAAGGCCCGGCGTGGCCAGCTCTTCGAGGCCTTCAAGATGCAGCGCAAGGAAGACCCTTGGCTCATCCCCTGGATGGTCGGCTCGATCGTCGTCGTCGCGGGTGTGGCCTTCGGGATCGGCTTCTTCTTCGACTCCCAGTGGGTGCTGCTCCCCTTGGGCATCATCCTCGGCGCGCTCCTCGCCATGATCATCTTCGGCCGGCGCGTCCAGAAGACGGTCTACTCGAAGGCCGACGGCCAGCCCGGCGCCGCGGCGTGGGCCCTGGAGAACCTCCGCGGCAAGTGGAAGGTGACGCCGACCGTCGCCGCGACGACCCAGCTCGACGCCGTGCACCGCGTGCTCGGCGGCCCGGGCGTGGTGCTCGTCGCCGAGGGCGCGCAGCACCGCGTGAAGACCCTGCTCGCCCAGGAGAAGAAGCGCGTCTCCCGGCTGATCGGCGACACCCCGATCTACGACGTGACGATCGGCCACGACGAGGGCCAGATCCCGTTGAAGAAGCTGCAGGGCTTCCTCATGAAGCTGCCCCGCAACCTCAAGCCGGCCCAGGTCGACGCCCTCGAGGCGAAGCTGGCCGCGCTCGGCAACCGCGGCGCCGCGATGCCGAAGGGCCCGATGCCCGCCGGTGCGAAGATGCGCAACGTCCAGCGCACGATCCGCCGCCGCTGACCCGCGCAGACGACGAAGGCCCCGTCCGGTGGACGGGGCCTTTCTCGTACGCGGGTGCTCAGCGCAGCCGGATGACGACGGTGCCGGTCAGCCGGTCGAGCCAGCTGCGGCCGTCGGCGTTGCGGACCGCGGCCGGGATGAGCACGAACGTCAGCACCGCTCGCACCAGGGCCCGCAGTGGGCCGACCAGGGTGCCGCCGTCGAGCCGCGCGACGCGGACGCCGACCACGCCCATCCCGGGCGTGAAGCCGAAGAAGCCGGCGGACACGACGGAGATGACCGCCCAGACGCCGCCGGACCACAGGTTGAAGTTCTGCATGGCGACCGGGTCCTGCAGGTTCGGGTGCACGAAGATGGCCGTGACCAGCGCCGCGATCACGAGGTCGACGAGCAGCCCGAGCAGCCGCGCCCCGCCGCTCGCCGCCGAGCCGACGCCGGACTCGGGCAGGCCGAGCCGGTCACCCGGCCAGCGTGATCCACCCTGATCGGTACTCTGTGCACCGTCGCCGGTGCCGGGCAGCCATTCGCCGGTCCATCTCGCCACCCGTCCAGGGTATGCCGGTGGCGCAGAGCACATCCGACCTGGTCGGATACCCGATATCGACCCTCCGTTAACACCGGCGAAACATACGGGTGACGGTCGGGCAACACCGCGCTTTTAGCGTGAGCCGAAGAGAGCACTGCCGCACGAGCTCGAACGAGAAGGAGTCACCGAGGGTGCCCACTACTCCAGACGACATTCAGCGCCTCATCGCCGACGAAAACGTCGAGGTCGTCGACGTCAGGTTCTGCGACCTTCCGGGCGTCATGCAGCACTTCACGGTCCCGGCGAAGGCCTTCACCGAAGAGGCCTACGAAGAGGGACTCGCGTTCGACGGCTCCTCGGTGCGCGGTTTCCAGTCGATCCACGAATCGGACATGCTGCTGCTGCCGGACCCCGAGACGGCGCGCATCGACCCGTTCCGCAAGGCGAAGACGCTCTCGCTGAACTTCTTCGTGCACGACCCGTTCACCCGTGAGGCGTACAGCCGCGACCCGCGCAACATCGCGCGCAAGGCCGAGCAGTACATCGCGGAGTACGGCGTCGCCGACAACGTGTACTTCGGCCCCGAGGCCGAGTTCTACATCTTCGACTCGGTCCGCTTCGACTCCGCCGAGCACGCCTCGTTCCACGAGATCGACTCCGTCGAGGGCTGGTGGAACACCGGCGCCGACGAAGACGGTGGCAACCAGGGTTACAAGACGAAGTTCAAGGGCGGTTACTTCCCCGTCCCGCCGGTCGACCACTTCGCCGACCTGCGCGACGACATCGTCCGCAACCTGACGGGCTCCGGTTTCGAGATCGAGCGCGCGCACCACGAGGTGGGCACCGCCGGCCAGACCGAGATCAACTACAAGTTCAACACGCTGCTGCACGCCGCGGACGACCTGCAGCTGTTCAAGTACATCGTGAAGAACACCGTGTTCGCCGCGGGCAAGACCGCGACGTTCATGCCGAAGCCGCTCGCGGGCGACAACGGCTCGGGCATGCACTGCCACCAGTCGCTGTGGAAGGACGGCACGCCGCTGTTCCACGACGAGTCCGGTTACGCGGGCCTGTCCGACACGGCGCGCCACTACATCGGCGGTCTGCTCAAGCACGCCCCGAGCCTGCTGGCCTTCACGAACCCGACGGTGAACTCCTACCACCGCCTGGTCCCGGGCTTCGAGGCCCCGGTTTCGCTGGTGTACTCGCAGCGCAACCGCTCGGCGTGCGTCCGCATCCCGATCACGGGCAACAACCCGAAGGCCAAGCGCGCCGAGTTCCGCTGCCCGGACTCCTCGGGCAACCCGTACCTGGCGTTCTCGGCGATGATGATGGCCGGGCTCGACGGCATCAAGAACAAGATCGAGCCGGCGGACCCGATCGACAAGGACCTCTACGAGCTGCCGCCCGAGGAGGCCAAGAACGTCAAGCTGGTCCCGGGCGACCTGGGCACGGTCCTCGACACGCTGGAAGCCGACCACGACTACCTGCTCGAGGGTGGCGTGTTCACGCCGGACGTGATCGACACGTGGATCTCGTACAAGCGCGAAAACGAGATCGACCCGCTGCGCCTGCGCCCGCACCCGTACGAGTTCGCCCTGTACTACGACGTCTGATCGGCGCGGGGCTTTGACCAGGCATTTCACTGGTCCGAGCCCCAGCCAGGCCGTCACCAGGCCGTGAAGGTCAGCAGGTGACGGCCCACCAGACACGGGACGGCGGTCGAGGGGAACACCCCGACCGCCGTCCCGTTCCTTATATATGTGCCGCCTCACGCGGCGTCCCTCCGGCGGAACACCTCATCGATGGCCCGCCGCGTCCGCTCCGAGCTTGACGGCATGAGGTGCGTGTAGACGCGGAGCGTGAACGCCGGGTCAGCGTGCCCGAGGTACTCGGCGAGTGCCCGGATGCTCTCCCCCGCGTCCAACAGCGCCGACGCGTAGAAGTGCCGGAGCGCGTGGAAGCCGTCCGCCCGGACCGGCGCCTCCACCCCGGCCGCCCGTAGCGCAGGCTTCCAGGTGTAGTGGTTGAAGGAGTGCCGGTGAAGCTGGTTACTCTCGCGGGTGTAGACCAGCAGCCGGACCGTCACCGGCTTGCCATCCGGCACCTCCCACGGCAGCGTCACGGCCAGCGGCGGGAACCGCTCCATGTGTTCCTCGATCGCCATCCGCACCTCCGTTGATAACGGCACCTCCCGCGTCTTGCGGTGCTTAGGCAGCGCGAAGACCATCCGGCCGCGAATGATCTTGACCTGACGTTCGACCCGCAGCATGTCGGAGCCCTCGGTCAGGTCGTCCGGTGACCAGCCGAAGACCTCTCCTTGGCGGAGCCCGCAGCCAGCGCCGAGCGGGACCATGACGCCGTACCGGTCGCCGAGCGTCCGACGAACGGCGTGCACCCGCGCTTCCGGCCACGGGATGGCCTTGGGGTACTCGCCGCGCGGCTTGGTGACCGACTTGGCGTTGCACGGGTTCTTGTTGATCCGTTCGTCGTCGATCGCCGCCGCGAAGATTGCCGAAACATTGGCGAAGATCGTGCGCCGGTAAGTCTCAGCGAGCCCCTTCATTTGCAGGGCCCGATCCCACTCGCGAATAGTCGAAGGCCGAATATCGCGCAGCGCCTTATCTCCGAGCGTCGGATAGACGTGCAGCTTGAGCCGGAACTCAGTTCCCTCTCGGCTCGATTCGTCGAACGTCTGAGAGTTGAGCCAGCTCTCACCGAACTCCCTGAACGTCATCCGGCCGGCCTCCGGGTCGAGGTAGGTCCCTTGCGTCTTGTCGTTCTCGACCTTGTGCAGGAAGGTGCGCGCGGCCGACAGTTGCCGGTCCGGGTACATCTTGGAACGCTCGCGCCCGTCCGGGTCCAGGTAGCGCACCTTGTACCGCAGGCCGACGCCGTACAGGTCGGACTTCTCCTTGACCGGCTTGCCCTTGGCGTCGAGGACCGGCTTCTTGGTCTCCGGGTCGACCTTCGGCCGATACCAGCGATCTTGAATGTGCCCCATGACAGTCTTCTCCCCTGCTTCGAATTCAGAAAGTTTCAGGCCGCGTTGGCGAACCACTCACGGACGACTGCCGGGTCATAGCGAAGATGCTTTCCCATCTTCCGCCCCGGCGGGCCGTATCCACGCTTTCGCCATGCTCGGACAGTTTCGACCGATACGTGAAGGAAAGCCGCTACGTCATCGAGCGTCCAAAGCCGCTCAATGTGCCTCACGTTGTCCATCCCCTCCCCCTTCCAGATCAGGCCGCGAGCTGAGTTGCCGAAGTTTCCGGACCGTCCCCCGGCGGTCCGGCGGCAGCGAGTAGCGCCCGGTCGTACTCGGCCTTCCACGTGATCCGCTCGGCGATCGCCCGCATGATCAGGTGCGGTCGAGGAGGGACCTGCGGATCTCCCGGTTCGACCTTCCGCCACACGAGCCGGGCCGGGTCCGGTTGTGGCTTCTCGATCCCGATCGCCGCCAACGCCTGCGTGACGAACGCCTTCCGATCGGCTTTGTGGTCGTCGAGGGTCTTGCCCGACCACTTGCGCGACACCAGCACCCGCCGTCCCGGCAGTCCGAGCGTGGTCCGCCGATGTGCCCGTCCCTTGCAGTGCCCCGGCGTGGTCTTGCTGCCCGCGCCCTTCGGCTGCACCCCATACAGGAGCCAGACCGCGCACCGGGGCGAGCACGGGGTGACCGACAGTTCGGCATGCAGTCGGTCGTGGTGATCCCGCAGCCGTGCCGTGTCCGCCTCGACGACCTCGCCGGTGGACTTGGTGAGGTACTTCGTGAGGTAGCCGATGTGGCGGCCGGCCTCTTCGGTCCCGCCGAGGATGCCCTTCGAGTGCACCTGCCGCCCGAAGGTCACCACGTGCGCCGGGTCCTCCACCTCTTCTACGGCGTCGTCCCAGGTGGTCAGCGGTTGCCGGGTGTCCGGATCCAGGAACGCCCGGGTGTCGCCGTCCCAGACCGGCAGCCGGTCGGCGTAGAGCACCTGCTCGTGGTTGGGCCACCAGACCTGGTGATAGGTGGCTTCGGTGACCTGGCGGATGACGTCGTGCGGGATCGCACCGCGGATCGCCGCGTGCAGGTGCGGAGCCGTCCGCTTCTGCGGCTCGACCGTGGCGAAGTACTGCGCGTCCCAGCCCACGGCCCGCCGGAGGTTCTGCCACCACCGGTCCACCAGCGCGGAGAAGTGCACCGCGTCCCGAGCCGCCCGCCGGTAGTCATATCGACTTGGGTCGACTGGGGAGCCGTCGCCACGGACCGGGCCGTAGGTGTCGCAGGTCAGCGTGACGAACATCGACGGCCGGAACTTCCCCGCGAACTCACGCCCGACCGTCGTCTTCGCGACCCTCCGCCGAGGCAGGTTCGGCGCGTCCTGCCGACGACGGGTCGACCGCTTCACCGCCCGTTTGGTCGGGACATCGACGGCAGGCAGCCGACCGCGCATCCCAAGTTGCCGAAGTTCCGCATCCACCCCCGTGATCTCGTCGCGAAGTTCCTCCGCCTCCGCCCGGTCGTGCTCGACCACCTCCCGGTAGGCCGCGACCAGGTCGGCGCGGTAGGTCAGCAGCTCCTTGTGATCCTCCGACGGTGGCTCGGGGGTGAGGTTGGGTTCGTCGGTCATGTGCCAGCCCTCGCGGCACTGAGCCTGCCGAAGGGCCTTCGCCTTCCGCGCACACGGCAGGCACACCGATTCCACGGTGGAGCCGCACGGGACCGGGACGTAGCGCAGTTCGCCGGTGGTGGTGTCGCCGACCTCCATGGTGAACGGGCGGACGCAGACGCCGTGCTTCTCCGCCGTCGCCCGGATGACGTCGGCCGCCAGGGGTGTCCGCATCCGTTCTGCCCGCGTCCCGGTGGCCGGCGGGGTCTGTTCCTGGTCGGTCATCAGGCGGCCACCTCCCCGGGGCGGGACCATTGGCGAAGCTGGAACAGGGGCATGTCCTGCCGTTGCCCGGCGGGCAGGTCCGGGAACACCGCCGGGTCGTGTGCGACCCCGCTATAGACGTGCACCGGGATGCCGCACGGGGTTCGGCCGTCTACCGACAGGTGCACCGAGTCGCCGTCTTGGACCCGCCAGAGCGAGGCCGACACCTCGTCGAGGGTGTTCGCCCATGTCAGCAAGGCACCAGCGACGTCGGGCAGCCGGTGGGCGTCGAGCTGGACCGTCAGCGGGTCCGACCACGTCCGCACGGTCAACGTCGCCACCGGGGGCAGCTGGTGCAGGTCAAGGTGGTCCCGGATCGTGTCGAGGAAGACCATCAGCCGGTTCACGCCGCCACCCCCTCGCCGCCCAGCACCGGACGAGCGACCCCGCCGTTGGTGACGTACTGCTCCAGCGCCTTGACCGTCTCGTCGGACACCCAGCCCGCGCGGATACGCAACGGTTCGCGGATGCCTTCGCCCCATACGAACCCGACCCCGGCTTCGCTGTCGCCGATTCGGTTGGCCCACGCCCCACGCTCATAGGCGCCGTCGCCGAGGACCATGCCGACGTGCGTCTTGGACGTGACGCGCAGGCAGACGCGGCGGGTGAACAGCTCCCGGACCGGGACGGTGTCCTTGGTCGGCTCCTGCACATAGCCGCGGACCGAGATGTTCAAGGCCCGCCCCTGCGTGTTCAGCAAGGCGACGCGTTCGACGATCTGCTCACGGGTCTTGCGATCCGTGTACTTCGTGAGCGCGCCAATCTCGTCGAACTCCAGCAACTCCAACGGGTACTCCGTCGACAGCGGGATAGTGCGAACCCGCCCGGCGAACTCCCGCTTGCGGGATTCCATCTCCTCGACCAGGCCGTCGAGCACCTCGAGCGCGTCCTTCCCCGACACCGCGTACCGGGTGAAGATCCCGCGCCCGTAGGCCAGTTCCATGCCTTTGGGGTCGATCCCGGACATGCGGACCAGCCCGGATCGGATCGCCGGAGCCGCCGACACCAGCGGGCACCACATCACCGAGTTCTTTCCAGCACCCGACGCACCAGCGGTCAGGCAATGCGCCCCGGAACCCAGTAACGGCACCCGCCAGTCGTGCCCGTACTCGGTCCGACCGGCCCAGACCTTGCGCAGATCCACTGCGGACTCCTGCACCGCGACCAGGTCAGGAACAACGGGCGAGTGCACGAGGGACGCCAGCTGGTCCCGGCGCTGGAAGTCGACCGACACCACGTTCGGCGCCAGCTCCCGCACCTGACACCGCGCGACCTTCCGCGCCGAAGCCAGTGCACGGGCCGCCTCGTCGAAGTCCTCGGGTTTCTGGCCGGGCACGAGCTGCACCCGGACCTCATCCCACGACGGTCCTGAGCGGACGCCGAGAACCTTCGGGACCTGCACGCCGGACTGCCGGGCCGTCGCCCGAGAGGCTTTCCGGCGACCGACCAGGTTGACGGTGACCTCGACCGGCAGCGCGGCATCGCGGACGCTCAGGCCGCAGGCGTGCAGCCAGCCGGGCAGCTTGAGGTGGTACACGGCCCAGCGCAGCCACCACGACCGCAGAGGCCGGCCGCACCACTGGTCGAACGAGGTCACGTCCAGCAGCCGCCACACGCCGAGGATCAGCGCCAGGCCGCCGAGGTTGACCACGAGCCAGACCCAGCCGACCCAGACGCACCACAGGTAGACCGCGATCACGGTCAACGATGTGCGCCAGTGGATCACGACCTGGGAGAACAGCCAGAACACGACCTTGCAGGCCCACCACAGGGCCACGAACACGACAACCATGGTGGTCAGCAGCTCAGCCATGGACGCCAGCGCCCGCCCGATCTTGGCCAGGACCCACATGAAGAGGCCGAGGCCGGCCAGGGCGATCACGAGCATTCCGGGGGAGGTCATCGCAGACCACCACCCAGCACCGCCGAGAGATCCAGCGGCAACGCACCCAGGCACGGGGCGCACTTGGTTTCACCGGGCAGCAGCCGAGCGAACCGCTTGCATTCCGAACATCGCGAGCGGGTGACCCCCACTGGCGATGGTTGCTTGTCATCGTCTAGCGTCTGCATTGTTCACACCTCGCGGTTGTGGACAGCGCAGGAGCGGCATGGTTGGTAGCCGAGTTTCCGCTTCTGCGCCTTACGGTTCCGCGTCGCCGGAAGTGGACGCGTTTCATCGCCGCACGACATAGCGTGCGTTTTTCGTTGCAGTGTTTGACTTCTGGACTATCTACACGGGACTATTCGGGCTTGATCTTCGCGCCCTGAATCTTCGCCGACACCTCCCCCGCTTGACGTCGTTCGTAGTCCGCCCAGTACAGGGATTCGTGGTGGTGGCCCCGGTCGACGTCGGCAACAACCTCGTACATCCGGGCATTCGCCTGGCGATAGGCCAGCCAGACGGACGGGTTCGCGTCCGGCGCGGGCCGCCGATCCATCGCGATCTCGTGCGCGTCCCGCAGGGTGCGCGGCTTATCCGGCGTCTTCATCACGCACCAGCCGAGTCATCGCGCGAGCTTCGAGAAGCGCCGCCAGGTCCTCCGCGCCGTCGCGGAGCTGGCGAAGGAACCTCACGCACGCCGGCCACATCGCCGGGTCGTCCGGCGGTCGGAGCGTCACCACGCACGGCGCCCCCGCGAGCACCAGCATCGGCGGGTGCGTCGGTTCCGAACCAGTCTCCTCGACCGTCAGTTCCGCTTGCGGGCCGACGACCCACGTCACGCCGAACCCGTCCCATCCGGTGGTCGACATGCCCTACCTCATCTCGAACGCTGTACTTGTCAGCCTGAATCTCAAATGCCTCAGCCGCGGACATGACCGCCGCGTGCGCCCACCCGGGAAGCTCGAACTCGGCGGCAAGGTGGCGCCAAGCAGCGGCGACCGCCCGCGACACCGACGGCAGCTCAGCGTCCGACGCGGCCGGGTACCGGGCGTAGGCCAGTTCCCAAGCCCGCACCAGCTCCCACCGGCTCATGTCAGCTCCCCTGGTCGACGCCCCGAATCAGCGCGGCTGAACTCCACCTGCGAGCGCCGCATGAACTCCTCCGCCGCAACCGCCGACGCGTGACGCGCCCACAGCGGCACAGCCAGATCGGCGGACAAGGCACGCCAGGCAACCGCCACAGCGTGGTAAGCGAGAGCAAGACGCCGCACTGCCGCCAGATCGTCCGAAGCCGATCTCATCGCGGCGAACAGTGCGGCCGTCTGCTCCGCGTACGCCTCGTTCCACCGAGCGACCGCCTCACGCGACGGCCGCCCCGCCATCACGCGGCCTTCTGCTGACTGCCCGAGCCCTCACCAGCTGGCGTCTTTGCGGCAGCCTGCTTCGAGCCAGCGCTACGGCCCGGCTCACGCATGCCGGTCGCCCGCAGCACCCAGCCCTGATACTTGAACTTCTCGCCCATCACCCGGGGCTCGACCATCAGGCCCTCGAACACGACAGGCCGGAAGTCGAACCCCTGCATCGCTGCCGGAGGCGGAACAGGCTGAACCCGGTCGAGCAGGGTCACGGTGGCCGACTTGTCGCGGTCCTTCTCCGCCGACGGGTCGGTCACGGTGACCTTCCACTGCGGCAAGCCGGTCTGCTCATCGATCTTCTGCTTGGGCTGCTTGCCCCGGGCCTTGTCTTCGTTGGAGACGTACTCCATGTCCGGTGTGACCGGACCAACGATCGCGGCTCCGGCCGGGAACACGACATCGTGCTCGATCTCGAAGCGTGTCCCGCGCGCTACTGCCATGTCGGTACCTCCTGGTCAGGCGCCTCACTCGGCGCTGCCGTACTTGGCTGACTTGATCAGGTTAGCCAGGTTGCCTAGCCAAGTCAAGCAAGTCGGAAGCAGCCTAGGTCGCTAGGTCGCCTAGACAGGTGCTACCGACGTCAGGGAGACTCTGAGACGAATGTTTGCAAGGTGCGTCGCCCACATCAGACGGAGGAGCTGTGGCACTGGACCCGGACGACCCGAGGCCGCCATATGTGCAGGTGGCGAATGCCCTGCGCGCAGCGATCCTGACCAGGAAGTTCACTCCGGGCGACAAGCTGCCATCGCGAAACGAGCTGGCAAAGACATACAACGTCGCGCCTATGACCGTGCAGAACGCTATCCGCGAACTGCGCGACGAGGGCCTGATCGTGTCGCGCCAGGGCAGCGGCGTCTTCGTTCGAGAGCGCACCGAACGCCCCGTCGGGCTCCGACCGCACATCGAACGCGCCTTCGAGGCCGAGGACGTCACGATCGATTTCGCCGGCTTCTCGGGCGAGACCCTGCACGGAGTCATCTCCGAGCCACTGGACAAGATCCGAATCGGCCGGCTACCTCCGGAGTCGATCACCGTTCGCCTGCTCGTGCCGGACCCGACGCAGCCATGGTCCCTCCCGGTCACGGTCGACGAGCACGCCGACAGCCCGCTCTTCCGCAAGCGCGCCGAAGAGATCATGCGGCGACACACCCTCGCCATCGTCGACTCGGTGACCGAGCTTGCCGAGATGGGCCTGGTCAACAAGGCGACAGCGCAAGTTCGCGTGCACCCGTCACCGCCGATGTTCAAGCTCTACTTGATCAACAACGAAGAGACGTTCTTCGGCTTCTACCCGGTCCGCGAGCACGTCATCAGCTACGGCGGCGAGACACAGGCGATGTATGACCTCATGGGCAAGGACGCGATCCTCTTCCACCACTCGATCAACGACGACGACACGTCGACCGGATCGCAGTACGTCGAGCAGGCGAAGACATGGTTCGACAGTCTGTGGAATAGCGTCGCGAAGGACTACCAGCGTTGACACCCGAAGAGACACTTACCCAGGCCACCGCACTGTTACTCGATTTCGACGGCCCGGTATGCGCGGTGTTTGCTGGCATTCCGGTATCAACAGTTGCCGATCAACTCAGGCAGGTATTGGCCGACGGCGGCCACGCGAATCTTCCAGCCCCGATTGCGACCTCGGAAGACCCGTTTGATGTACTTCGCTACGCTGCCGAACTCAGCGAAAATGATGCCCGCCTAGTCGAAGCGGCCTTCACAGCTCACGAGCTTGAGGCGGTATCTACTTCCACACCGACAGCCGGATCCCACGATCTCATCAAAGATTGGCATGCTTCCAATCGACCAATCGCGATCGTCAGCAACAACAGCGTCACTGCAATACAAGCTTACATTGACTTCTATAATCTCAGCTCTTCAATTGACTACATATCCGCTAGAACCGGACCAGACGTGCGACTTCTCAAACCAAGCCCCCACCTTCTCAACCAAGCGTCCGCCGCCCTAGACGTTGCTCCTGGTGACGCCGTTTTTATCGGCGACTCACTGACCGACATCGAAGCGGCCCGCATCGCGGGAGTACACTCGATCGGTTACGCCAACAAGCCCGAGAAGTCATCGGCTTTCGCAGATGCCGATGCTGTCACCCATACGATGATAGAGCTGACAGCAGCCTTTGCGGAATCGCAACGGTCGAAGTCAGAAAGATCTCATGAACCAGGCTCATACCATTGAGCTTTCTTCGCCATCCTCGATTTAACGCCTTGAGGTCGATTCCTGCTTCCTGGATGCTCGACGGCACCATGTCCAGGAAATTCGTCATTAGGTGCGCGATAGACTTTTTCACCTAGCTCGCGAATATCGCCAGCCCGCAACCAGCATACTCGATAGTCCTCACCCCACCGCTTAATCAGATTTTCCACGGCCAGGTCGGTGTCTTCCCAATCCTCTTCGACGTAAACCGACATCAATCCATCATCACGGTGATTTTGAAACGCCTGCGAAGAAGGACGCTCTTCGCCATCCACTTCTTTTACCCAGTCACGATGAACCACCCGGAAGACCCTACAGTCATCCGGGACCTCTTTCGGCTCATCTTCAGGCAAGAAAGCACCTACTTCGGTTACCGGAACTAGCGCAGTGCGGAATCTTGGACAGCAAGCAAGAACACAGTCTGATTCTCAGAGATCAGACCCTCAGCCTCCCAGTCTTCGCCGCGCGACCAGTAGAACTCGTCACCGTAACCACTAAAAGTCAAATGCAAAGAGTGACCATTCCTGTCCCACTCAATGCCAATCGAGCCATCATCGCCCAACGCAATAAATGGACGTCGTACGGGAGGCCGGATCGAAGAAATGAAGTTAACAGCCCGAGCAAAAGCACCAGGATTGACAAACTCGCTGCGATACAGCCAATCGGCCATCTGGTTGAGCGCGTCCGAAACCCACGCTGACGTCGGCGCACTGGGCGCAACGATGCTCGCACTTGACGACACATCAGACGAGTCGAACAAGTTGGTTACTTTTTCAGTAACACTGGCTTGAGGAGGGGAGCTGCTGTAACCAGACCCCTGGGACATCAATGATCTCGTCTTAACAGTGTTGTTCATGCCAACCCCCAGGCCCTCTTGACATCTTCTCGAACCATCTGTTCAAAGTTTTTGGTTATAGCCACATGTGCCACATCCAAAAACGATATTCCAACCTCCAAAGGAGTCTTAGGCAGGTAAGAAGCACTTCGCAGAGTTGTGCTGACATTAAGCACTGGCACGCCGGTCTCCGTATCTATTGCAGGCTGCGCGGACGCATGAAGCCTCCCGGCGAAGCTTCCATCGTCATCTCGCAGAACCCGCGAATAAGAAAATGAGACCTGCTCATAGTCATCTGATGCGCCGAACTCAATGTTCGCAACCTTATGCGTATCCGAATGCGATTTCCAGAGCCCCCCCGGACGCACAACGTCGATGTAAGTCAGCTCGACTTGACGGAGGTGAATTGCCTCATCTCCTGCCCGCTGAAGCGCAGTATTGAGCTCAACGCATATATCAACAAATTCACTACGAAGCTGCTCGTATCCAGGGTAGGTCAAATCCGACTTCTTGCGCCAGTTAAGAGCGACGTAATCTGGCTGAACCTGCATCAAGCGGCTACCGTCATCGCTGCTCAACCAATATCGCGCCTGCGGAAAGTCGTTCATTTGGCTCATACGAAGCCCGAGCGCTGCCGCGCTCAGACTGTTCGGACCGGGCGGGAACTCTGCAGGCATCTCGTACGGCGGCCGAAGCTCAAGGGTCGGGAACCGTTGAAGAAAGCTCTCAAGGGTCAGTCCAGCGCGTGGTCCCAACAAGGCACCACGCTTGTCAAAAGCAAACGACAAGACCACCTCGTCAACAGGTGGTTGACGCTGCTCGCTCATCGTGGTGCCTCCCGTGCCCAACGGACCCATCTCTAGGATGCCTGCTCGACTAGCCGACAGCCAGACGAGAATCCTGAGAATCTACATCCAAGCCTGCCGAACTTAGCTCTATGGGATCAAGGCGCCGCCAGCGGCGCGCTCGTTCCGCGCCGTCCGGCGGCTGGCCCATGCGGCACGGACGGCCTGCCGCTCCGCTCCGGCCGCCGGCCGCGGGCCAGCCGCCGTATCCGCCAGCGAGGCGCAGCGCGCCGCACCGCCTGACCGACAGGCAAGGGGTGACGAAATCCGACGGCTACCGCGTGTCGACCGAAATGGCCCCCGGCAGCCTTCTACTCTGACCACAGGCCTACTCCAGTCACTTCCTCGGACGGCCGTCGAGGAAGTGCCCCTGGCTCTCGACGCTGCCGGGTACATCGCCCGGGCAGTGCCTCAGGGGATGAGGTAGGTGAAGGCCCATGTGTCGACAGGGCCGGAAGAAGCGGTTCACCGTCAGCATCACCGGCAAAGTGACACTGACGGCGAACCACCTGGTAACCGTGATCGCGCTGGCCCTGCTAGGCCTGCAAACCTTGTACCAGCGCTGACCTGCGGTAACTCATCGTCGGGGCCGTCCATCAGGGCGGCTCCGACGGCGAGTAGCGCGGAATAACATGCGCTCTTATCCCGCAAACTACTGTAAACCTGCGGGTGTACGTACACCCACAACCCGCCCGGCATGTTCTGGCCTAACTTGGCTTAATCTGGCCTAACTTGGCCCGATCAGCTCGTGACTAACAGTCATCGCGTCGGCCCGGTCCTCGTAGGGATCGTTTAACACCAGCCCGTCGGCATCAAGGGCGCCTGGCGGCGTCGCTACGCGATGAGCTTCGCTCCCCCTTGACCCCGACAGCCCGGTGCTAACGCTGGCAGGGGCGAGGGACGACGGGGCGGACTGCCAGCGCGTCAGGCCGTCTCCAGGCCGTCAGACGTCCGCCAGAGTTGACCAAGAACGACCAACGACGACCGATAACCAGCAGCTCAACAGGGGTGCCGACGATCAGTCCGCAGGTGGAGGCCACGACGTGGCAGACCTACGACGTGTGATCCACTGACGCGTCCCTTGGGCACGCCGGCGGCGAGGAGCGGAAACGCCCTCGCCGCCGGCGTTCTTTTCGCCCCGGGCCGGGGGCTTTGCCACCCGGAACCCCCGAAAAGCTGTCTCAGTCGCCCTCGGCCGTCGACAGCAGCTTCAGGTCCGCGCCCGCCTCGGCGAACCGGCCACGCGGGTCCGCCACCAGCTTGCGGCGCTCCAGGTCCATCAAGCCCAACGTGCAGGTGATCTCCGCGGCGAGCGTGCCGTCGGCCTTGTAGATGTTCGTGTTCATCGAGAACGTCTTGCCGCTGCCGAACTTCGCGTCGCACGTCACGTCGAGCTCTTCGCTCGCGCGGATCTCCCGGCGGAACACGATGTGGGACTCCAGCAGCACCGCCGCGAACCCCGACAGGCCGTTGAGGGCACCCGCGCTTTCCAGCAGCTCGAGCCGCGACACCTCGCCGTACGAGTGGTACACGGCGTGGTTGAGGTGGCCCAGGGTGTCCAGCTCGTAGTGGCGGACCTTGATCCGGGTCCGGAACGGCTCTCGATCGCTCACGCACCCCACCTTAATCAGCCTCGTAGAACAGGTGCTCCACCACCGTGTGCGCGCGGCGCGTGATCCGGCGGTACGTGTCGAGGAACTCGCCGGGGTCGTCTTCCGCGGTCTGGCCGAGCACCCGCGCCACCGCGACCAGGTCGCGGCCCGAGCTGGGGACCTCGTCGACGGCCTTGCCGCGCACCAGCATCCCGGCGTTGCGCACCCGGGTCGCCAGCAGCCACGCCTCGGCCAGCGAGTCCGCCTCGGACTGCTGGGCCAGGCCGGCGCCGGGGAGCACGGCCAGGGCGTCCAGGGTGGACGTCGTCCGCAGCCCGGGGACGGCGTGGGCGTGCTGCAGCTGCAGGAGCTGCACCGTCCACTCGACGTCGGCGAGGCCGCCGCGGCCGAGCTTCGTGTGCCGCGTCGGGTCGGCTCCGCGAGGCATCCGCTCCGTCTCGACGCGCGCCTTGATCCGCCGGATCTCGCGGGCTTTCGTCCCGTCCAGGCCGCCCTCGGGGTAGCGGATCGGGTCGATCATCGTGATGAACCGCTGGCCCAGGTCGTCGTCGCCGGCGATGAACCGGGCGCGCAGCAGCGCCTGCGCCTCCCACACCTCACCCCAGCGCGCGTAGTAGGCCCGGTACGACTCGAGCGTTCGCACCAGCGGCCCGCTGCGCCCCTCCGGCCGCAGGTCGGCGTCGACGACGAGCGCCGGGTCCGGGCTCGGCGCGCCCAGCATCTTCCGGACGGTTTCCGCGACCGACGACGCGAACTTCACCGCGTCGGAGTCCGAGACGCCTTCAGCCGCTTCGCACACGAAGAGCACGTCGGCGTCGGAGCCGTAGCCCAGTTCGGCGCCGCCCAGCCGGCCCATGCCGATGACGGCGATCCGCGCCGGCGTCCGGCCGAGTTCGGCCTGGCGCTGCCGAAACGCGGATGCGAGCGCGCTTTGCAGCACCGCGACCCAGACACTGGACAACGCCGCGCACACCGCCGGGACGTCGAGCAGGCCGAGCAGGTCCGCACACGCGACGCGCAGCAGTTCGTGCCGCCGCAGGGAGCGCGCCGTCGTGACGGCGGCGTTCAACCCGGGCTGCCGCCGGACGGCCGCGCGCAGCGACGTCGCCACCTCGGCGGGCGTGCGGCCCAGCAGCCGGGCCGGGTCGCCGAGCAGCTGCAGCACCTCGGGCGCGCGGACCAGCAGGTCGGGCACCAGCCTCGACGTGCCGAGCAGGGTGGCCAGCCGTTCGACGACCGTGCCCTCGTCCCGCAGCACCCGCAGGTACCACGGCGTGTCTTCGAGTGCCTCGGAAACCTTCCGGTACGACAGCAGCCCGCCGTCCGGGTCCGGGGTGTCGGCGAGCAGGTCGAGCAGCACGGGCAGCAGTGCCTGCTGGATCGCAGCGCGCCGGGACACGCCGGAGGTGAGCGCCTTGATGTGCTGGAGCGCGCCGTCGGGGGCGGTGTACCCGAGCGCGGCCAACCGGCTGGCGGCCTGCTTGGTCGTCAGGCGCAGTGCCTCGGTCGGCACGTTCGCGACCGACTGCAGCAGCGGCCGGTAGAAGATCTTTTCGTGCAGCCGCCGGATGCCCTTGCCGTGCTTGCGGAACTCCGCGAGAAGGGCCTCCCCCTCGCTCTTGCCCCCGGCCGGCTTGATCCCGCTCGCCCGCGCGAGGATCCGCAGCTCGACGGTGTCCGACGTCGCGGGGAACAGGTGCGTCCGGCGCAGCCGCCGCAGCTGCAGGCGGTGCTCCAGCATCCGCAGGAACTCGTACGACGCGCCCAGCTCGGCGGCGTCCTGCCGGCCCACGTAACCACCTTCGCCGAGCGCGGCGAGCGCGTCCATCGTGGACGGTGACCGCAGCTCGTCGTCGACCCGGCCGTGCACGAGCTGCAGCAGCTGCACCGCGAACTCGACGTCACGCAGGCCGCCGCGGCCCAGCTTCAGCTCGCGCTCGGCGTGCTCGGACGGCACGTGCCCCTCGACGCGGCGCCGCATCTGCTGCACCTCGGCGACGAAGTTGTCCCGGTCGGCGGCCGACCACACCAGCGGCGCCACCATCTCGGCGTACTGCCGCCCGAGCTCGACGTCGCCGGCGACCGGACGGGCCTTGAGCAGCGCCTGGAACTCCCAGGTCTTGGCCCACTTCAGGTAGTAACTGTGGTGGCCTTCGAGGGTGCGGACGAGCGCGCCGGCCTTGCCCTCCGGGCGCAGCGCGGCGTCGACGTCGAAACACGCCTTCCCGGTGACGCGCATCATCGTGCTCGCCAGCCGCGTCGCGACACCGAGATCACCCGCGCCGACGAAGATGACGTCGACGTCGCTGACGTAGTTGAGCTCCCGGCCACCGCACTTGCCCATCGCGATGACCGCGAGCGAATTCTCGGCGGACGCGCCGACCTCGGCCTCGGCGACCACCAGCCCGGCGGCCAGCGCGGCCTCGGCCAGCTCGGTCAGCTGCGCGGCGACCTCGGCGTAGCGCGGCTGCTCGAGCCCGGCCTCGACAAGGTGCCCCAGGTCCGCGGCGGCGATGCCGAGCAGCAGCCCGCGGTAGGCGACCTTCAGCACGTGCTCGGCCTCGAGCCCGGTGATCACCGAGCCGTCCTCGCGCACGAGCGCGGCGCGCAGGGCTTCCCGGTACCCGGCGGGGTTCGTGCTCTTCTTGCCGGTGAGCGAGTGCCACTCCGCGGGGTTCGCGCACAGGAAGTCGGCCAGCGCGCTCGACGTCCCGAGCACGGAAAGCAGGCGGCCGCGGAAGGTCCGGTTCTCGCGGAGCTGTTCTTCGAGCCGTCGCCACTCGGCGTCGTCGGACTCGCGGATCCGGTCCAGCCCGCGCAACGCGAGGTCGGGATCGGCGGTGCGGGACAACGCGGAGAGGACGTCGGCCGCGGCGGCGACCGGGCCGGCGTCGTCCCACCAGCCGGCCGCGCGCAACTGACCCTCGGCACGGGCGTCGGTGAAGCCGTACCTCGCCGCCGAAGCGGTCGTTCGCGCGCGGTCTGCCATCACGAACCACCGTAGCCGGTACGGCGTCCCGATTCCGGCTCAGGCGGCGAGGCGTCCCGGCTCGGTGTCGGCCGGCGTCGGCTCGGGGACCTGGAAGCTGTGCGCGGTGACGGGATGGCGGCGCGAAAGCAGCCAGATCCCGGCGCCCACACCGATCCCGACCACACCGACGGCGATGGTGCCCGCGCTGCCGAGCGACGCGATCTTGCCGGAGATGGCGCCGACGATCGCGGCCGCGGGCAACGTGAACAGCCAGGCGATCACCATCCGGCCGGCCATCCGCCAGCGGACGGGCGCCTCGCGGCGGCCGACGCCGGAGCCGACGATCCCGCCGGAGCACACGTGCGTCGTCGAAAGCGGGAAGCCGAGCCGCGACGAGACCAGGATGACGAGCGCCGAGCTCGTCTGGGCGGCGAAGCCCTGCGGACCCTCGATGTCGGTCAGGCCCTTGCCGAGGGTGTGCGTGATGCGCCAGCCGCCGAGGTAGGTGCCCGCGGCCAGTGCGCAGGCCGCGCTGACGATCACCCAGACGGGCGGGGCGGCACCGGGCGGGAGGCTACCGGCGGTGACGAGCGTGAGCGTGATCACGCCCATCGTCTTCTGCGCGTCGTTCGTGCCGTGGGCCAGCGAGACCAGCGACGCCGAGACGATCTGGCCGACCTTGAACCCCCGCGTGGCCGGCCGGTTCCGGACGAGGAAGCGGTACACGAGGTACGTCGCGACCATCGCCACGACACCGGCGATCACCGGCGACGCGGCCGCCGGGATCAGCACCTTCTCGACGATCTTTCCGAAGTGGACCGAGTCGGCGCCCGCCGAAACCCAGGTGGCGCCGATCAAGCCGCCGAACAGCGCGTGCGACGAGCTCGACGGCAGACCGACGAACCACGTCACGAGGTTCCAGACGATCGCGCCGATCAGCCCGCCGAACACGATCGACGGGCCGATCTTCGTGTCGTCCACCAGGCCGCTCGAGATCGTCTTGGCCACCTCGACCGACAGGAACGCGCCGACCAGGTTGAGCACCGCCGAGATCGCGACGGCCACCCGGGGCTTGAGCGCCCCGGTCGCGATCGACGTCGCCATCGAGTTCGCGGTGTCGTGGAACCCGTTTGTGAAATCGAATACCAGGGCCGTGACGACGACGAGCACGACCAGCAACGAGGGCTCCACCCCGACCTCCGAACCCTTGTGGGGACTTACCCGCAAGGTACCTGACGAGTGACGCGGGTTGTTAACAGCCCGTTGCCGGTTGTGACGCTGTCCGTTAAGCCAGCGGTAATGAGCGTTGACTTTCGGCGGCGGACGGGAGCTCCCCGGACGCCAATCGGACGAACCGCTGCGCGAACGGACGCCACGTCTCGGCGATGTCGTCGTGCACCGTGATCAACTTGTCGTGTTCGAGTGAGCCGGGCCGGGCGAACTCCGCCATCCCGGGCTCGTCCGCGGCCCAGCTCTCGACGACCTCGGGCGTCGTCTCGATGTGGAACTGGACTCCGTAGACACATCGGTTGAACCGGAAAGCCTGTTTCTGGTAGCGCGGAGCGGAGGCGAGCAGCTCGGCGCCCGGCGGGAGCCGGGTGATCGCGTCGTTGTGGAACTGGAGGACGTCCTGCATGAGCGGCATTTCGGCGAAGAGCGGATCGGTCCACGCGGCGTCCTTCTTCGACACCAGGTGCGGGCCGACCTCGGGCCCGTCCCGGCCGACCTCGACGCGCCCGCCGGTCGCGACGGTCAGCAGCTGGGCGCCGAGGCAGATCCCCAGGGTCGGGAGCGGCCTCGACGCCGCCTTCGCCAGCAGGCGCCGGACGTCGGCGAGCCACGGGTGCTTCGCGTCGTCCTCCGCGCCCATGCCGCCGCCGAGGCAGACGACCCCGGCGTAACCGTCGAGATCGGCGGGCAGGTCCTGCCCGGGCAGCAGCCGGACGTCGAGCTCCGCGCCGGCCTCGGTCAGCCAGTCACCGAGGGCGCCGAGCGGGTCGGAGGCGTCCGGCTGGATGATCAGCAGTCGTGTCACGTCTTCCAGGGTAGGTGCGTCAGCAGGCGCAGCGAATTCCGCCCGCTGCCTGGTCTGTTCCGTCGACGGGGTAACCGGCGGCGATCCAGCTCGTGATGCCGCCGGAGAGCCGTTTCACCTGGAAGCCGAGCTCGGCGAGCTTGAGCGCGCCCTTCGTGGCGGCGTTGCAGTTGCTGCTCTCGCAGTAGCAGACGTACACGAGGTCGCGCTCGAGGTGAGCGGTGCTCTCGGGCGTCATGTCCCGGTAGGGCAGGTTGACGGCGCCGGGGATGTGCGCCGCGGCGAACGCCTCGGGAGCGCGGGTCTCGACGACGGCGTAACCGGCGGTGCGGCCGGCGTCCAGGTCCCGGGCGAGGTCGTCCGGATCGACCTCGAAGCCGAGCTCGGCCCCGAAGTAGGCGACGGCGTCGGCGGGAGCCGGGGCGGGGAAGGCGAGTGTGCGTGTCATAGGCGTAATCCTGCTGATCACGGCGTCGCGAACACAGGGCAGAATCGGGGTTCGGCCCGGGTTCAGCCGGGGATTTCGCGGTGTGGCTCGTACTCGGTTGGGAGAATCGCGGTGGACCTCGACGACGTCGACTGGCACCTGATCGAGCTCCTCCAGGCCGACGGCCGGCTGAGCTTCACCGAGCTGGGCCGCCGGGTGTCGCTGTCCGGCTCGGCGGTGACGGAACGGGTCCGCCGTCTCGAGGAACGCGGCGTGATCACGGGCTACGCGGCGAGCGTGGACACGACAAAGCTGGGCCTGCCGATCGAGGCGCTGGTCCGCGCCCGGGTGCGCAGCCTGGACACCCCCCGCTTCCGGACGGCGGTGCTGCCCCTGCCGGAGGTCATCGCCGCGGACCACATCACGGGTGACGAGTGCTGGATCCTGCGGGTGCTGTGCCGGAACACGGCGGAGCTGGAGGAGCTGGTCGAGAAGGTGCAGAGGTATGGGGAGACGACGACGTCACTGGTGCTGTCGTCGCCGTTGCGCCGGCGCCCGCTCGCTCGACGGGGGCGGCCGGACCCCGGGTGAGGCATCGGACATGTCTGGGGGAGGCATCTCGCGTGATCCGCGGGGCATCACTCGTGACTGGGCGGGCATAACCCCCGGGCTGGGACGCGGTTTCGCGTGCTTGGAACCGGACTCGCGTAACTTGGTCGGCTGGCTTGTGTACACGGCCGGCCGACTCGCGTACCCGACGTGCCGACTCGCGTACCTGAAGGGTCGGGTCGCGTACCCAGACAGTCGGCTGGCGTACCTGGACAGTCGGTTCGCGGGATCAGAGAGCGTGCCTGAAGGTCGACTCGTGTGGCTGCGGACCCGGCCGTGTCTTGGGCATAAAGAAAGGGCCCGGCCGGGAGAACCAAAGTTCTCAACCGGGCCGGGCCCTTCCCCACGTAAGTTCGGCGGTGTCCTACTCTCCCACAACCCTTCGGTTGCAGTACCATCGGCGCTGTCAAGCTTAGCTTCCGGGTTCGGAATGGGACCGGGCGTTTCCCTGACGCTAAAACCACCGAAACACTATCAAACACCCACACCCCCCAACCAACAGGGAGCAGTGTGGTGCTTCAGAACCGTAGAGTGGATGCGTAACACCTTCGTAGACAAGTCCTCGGCCTATTAGTACCAGTCAACTCGACAACACATTACTGTGCTTCCATA
>NZ_JBICSQ010000027.1:0-102185 GCF_043197175.1 Amycolatopsis sp. NPDC049252 | reverse complement strand
GGATCGGCGTCAGGCCCGCAGCGGCCTACGCCGGCATCGCCCCGGCGACCCGCGGTTCCGGCACGGACCGGCAACCGCCGGCTCGAACGCGCGTTCTTCCTCGCCGCCCTGATCCGCCTGGCCCGCCCCCGCCGCGGCTTGACAACCAAGACGTCGTTGACCGGTCACAACGAGCGCGTTCTGCCGCCTGGACGAGATGCTGCCGTTTCCTACGACAGCTCGACCTTCAACGCCTTGGGCGACCGTTGCCGAAAAGGCAGCCCACGCTCTGTCCAGGCATGCACGGTCGCTGAAGGGGTAGAAAGGTCCACCCCGGACCGTTGCCCGGTCCGGCACTCCTCCTAGGTTGACACGCCCCTCAGCCCTTAGCCGATGCCGTCACCAGTCGTGCGCTGTTTGACTGCAGGGACATGGAAGGACGGCAACCGCATCGGCGAGACGGCACCCTCGCGGAATCGCCGGGCGGATGCGGCGCGCGTTCAGCGGGCCATTCGAGCAATTGCCGAGCCCGACACGAGGGTGGACGTACGGGCGACCAAGGCATCACCACGCTTGTCCAGCTCTACAACGGAATCCCGGCACGTTGTCCGGTCCGGTGGATGACGACTTCAGCCGCCGGTGCGTGACGACCGCGTGGTATCGAGGTCCACTCCCGCAACTCGACGAAAGGACGAGGGCCCGCGGCGGCCGTCGTCGGCTTTCGTGGTGCGGGAGCAATCAGTCCGGCCGGCCGAGTAACCGACCCGAGAGGAAGTACGAGACTCATGGCGCAGACCCCCCGACGCATCGCCATCTTCGACACGACGTTGCGCGACGGCGAGCAGGCCCCGGCGAACGCCATGTCGGCCGAGCACAAGCTCGAGCTGGCGCTGCAGCTGGAGGCACTCAACGTCGACGTCATCGAGGCCGGCTTCCCCGCGTCCTCGCAGAGCGACTTCGAGGCGACCCGAGCGGTCGCCGGCGCGCTCTCCCGGGCCCAGGTCGCGACCCTGTCGCGGGCCCGGCGCGACGACATCGAGACGGCCGTGCGGGCCGCGGGCAGCCGAAACCACGTCCTGCAGATCATGGGCACGGGCAGCGACATCCACCTCGAGCACAAGCTCGGCATCACTCGGCAGCAGGCGATCGAGGACGCCGTCGACGCGGCGAAGTTCGCGACCTCGCTCGGCGTGGAGGTCGTGTCCGTCGGCATCGAGGACGCCACCCGGGGCGTCTACGACTACCTGCAGGAGCTGACCGAGCGGGCCGTCGAGGCCGGCGCCCGGTACGTTCCCGTCGCCGACACCTCGGGATGCGCGACACCTCAGGAATTCGGCGACCTCATCGGCAAGATCCGGGAGTGGGCGCCGGCCCCGGTCCGGATCGGCGTGCACTGCCACAACGACTTCGGGCTGGCGACCGCCAACGCCATCGCCGGTCTGCAGGCCGGCGCCGACGACGTCCAGGTCACCGTCGGCGGGATCGGCGAGCGCGCCGGCAACACCGCCTTCGAGGAGATCGTCGCCCTGCTGTCCTTCAAGGGTGAGCAGCTGGGCCTGTTCGCCGAGGTCGACCTCGCGGGCATCTACCCCGTCTACAACCGCCTGCGGGAGATCATCCGGCTGGAAGAACCGCGCAACAAGGCGATCTTCGGCAAGTACGCGTTCGGCACGGCCGCGGGCATCCACCAGGCCGGCATGCTCCGCAACCCCGCGACCTACGAGTACGTCGACCCCGCGCGCTTCGGTCGTACCCGCAGCCTGCTGATCAGCCGGCACTCGGGCCGCGCGGTCCTGCGCCACGTCCTCAAGGACCTCGGGATCGACGTCACCGACGACAAGCTCAACGAGCTGTACCGGGTGCACATCTCCGAGCGCGTCGAAGGTGACTGCGACGACCTCTCCGTCATCAAGGCGCGCCTCGCCGCCGAGCTCGCGCCCGCCCTCAGTGGCAGCGCCGCCAAGTGATCAGCCACATCGTCTGCTTCCGGTTCAAGCCGGGCGTCACCTGGGACGACCCCCGTGCGGCGGAAGCGGAAAAGATCACCCGCGAGCATCCCGATCACATCACCGAGATCCGGTCGTGGTCGGTGGGCCGCAACACGACTGTACGCACCATCGCCTACGACTTCGCGCTGGTCGGCCGCTTCCACGACCGGGAGGCGCTCGAGCGGTACATGGTCCACCCCGACCACCGGCGGGGCGTCCGAGCGTGGTCCGAGCTGAGCACGTGGGTCGCGGTCGACCTCGACCACTCGCAGGACGCGCTGATCGTCGAGCCGGTCGGCTGACCACCTCCTGCCTCCCCGATCGAAAGGACACGGGTGTACACGATCTTCCGTCCGGACCTCGACGCCTTCGCCCGCGCCACGCTCGCCGAGCAGCAGCGGCTCCACTCCGGGGACTGGGAACCCGGCGAGCTGCAGGCGCTGCAGCTGCAGCGGGTGGCCGACACCATGCGCTACGTCCGGGAAAACTCCCCCTTCTACCAGAAGCTGCTCGCCGCGGCCGACGTGCCGGCGAGCGGTCCGGTCACGCCGGAGCAGCTCGCCCAGGTCCCCTTCACGACCAAGGACGACCTGCGCTCCGAGATGTTCGAGGTCGTCTCGCTGCCGATCGACAAGGCGTGGATCTTCTACGAGACGACCGGGACGACCGGCCGGGCCACGCCGTGTCCCCGCAGCGACCACGACTCGATCGCCAACAACACCGCGCTGACCCTGGCGTACCGGGAAATCTTCGCCCAGCACGGCGACCGGCACGTGGTCGCGGTGATGGGCCCCACCGAGCTGCACTCGACCGGCGACACCTTCGGTGACGTCCTGCACAACCTCGGCCACACCGTCGTGAAGATGTGGCCGCACTCGCCGCTGGTCGGCTTCCCCCGTGCCTTGGCCCTGCTGGAGAAGCTCGGCGTGACGGCCCTGATCTGCACGCCCGGCATGGCGATCTCGCTCGCGAAGGCCGCCGCGGCGGCCGGGATCGACCTCGCGTCGCGCCTGGGCGTACGGCTGATCCTTTCCGTCGGGGAGCTCACCTCACCCGCCATGCTGGAGAACCTCGGCGGACAGTGGAACGCGCGCGTCTACAACTGCATGTACGCCTCGCAGGAAGCGTCGATCATGGCCGCGTGTCATGCGGACGGCGAACTGCGGACGGTGCCCGTCAACAACTACTACGAAGTGATCGATCCGGCGACCGCGCTCCCGGTCGAGCCGGTGGACGGCGTACGCGAAGGCGAACTCGTCATCACGCACCTCTATCAGGGGGCGAAGCCGCTGGTGCGTTACCGCACCGGGGACATGGTGCGGCTGAGCACGGAGCCGGAGTCGGTCGTCGAGGTGATGCGCCCGATCGGCCGGGTGCGCGACGCGCTGCACCTGGGCGACGTCCTCGTCACGGCGTACGACCTGGAGCAGACGATCTTCACCCACCTGAGCGGGGTGCTGGACTACTACATCTCCATCGACGAGGTGGACGGCCGCGACACGGTCACGATCACCGTCGAGCCGATCGACGAGATGGCCGGCCTGCGCGTCGACCGCGAGCTGGTCGGCCGCACGGTCGGCGAAGCCTTCGGCGTCGGCTGCACGGTCGTCGTCGCCTCGGTCGGAACCATCACCAGCACCGGGGCCATGGTGAGCTGGAAAGCCGCCCGCATCCACGACCGGCGCGTCACCGACTCCGCCGAGCGGGAAGCCGCCCTGGCGATCGCCGCCGGCCGGGACTCCCGATGAGCACCGGCACGCCGGTGGCCACCCGTCTCGCCTTCTACCAGGGCCAGTTCGTCGAGAACTCGGCGGTCCGGCTGCCCCTCACCACGCAGGCGTTGCACTACGGCACCGGGGTGTTCGAGGGAATCCGGGCCTACGCGGATTCGGCGGGCGGACCGCTCGCGGTCTTCCGGCTGCGAGAGCACGTGGAGCGCCTGCTGCGCTCGGCGGGCACGCTGCGCATCGAGCTCCCGCACGACGCCGGCGAGCTGGCCGGCATCGTGCTCGAGCTGCTGGACCGCAACGGGTGCATCGGCGACACCTACATCCGGCCCGTCGCCTACAAGTACGCCCTCGCGCCCGGCACCCCGTTCGGCGTCCGGCTCAGCGGGGTGACCGCGCAGTTTTCGGTGACGACAACCGCGATGGGCTCGTACGTTCCGCAGGCGGGCCTGCACTGCAAGATCAGCTCCTACCGGCGGGTGCCGTCGGCGAGCATCCCCTCCGACGCGAAGATCACCGGCACGTACGCCAACAACGCCCTCGCGGTCGAGGAAGCGCACGCCGACGGGTGCGACGACGCGCTCATGCTCGACGGCGACGGCAACCTCACCGAGGCCAGTACCTCCAACGTCTTCGTCGTCCTCCGAGACGGCCGGGTCGCGACTCCACCGGCCACCGCCGACCTGCTGCCCGGCATCACCCGGGCGTCGGTCATCGAGCTGCTCGAGCGCGAAGCCGGCGTCGTCGTCGAGGAGCGGCCGGTCCCGGTGGCCGAACTGCTTGACGCCGCCGAGGTCTTCGTGAGCGGCACCGGCGTCGAGATCTGCCCGGTGACCGCCATCGACCATCGCGTGGTCGGCACCGGGCGGGCCGGCGATCTCACCACCGAGGTGCGGCGGATCTACACCGAGGTGGTCCGCGGCCGGAGGCCCGCCTACGCCTCCTGGCTGACGCCCGTTCGCTTCGAGTGACCGGCAGTTGTCTCGACTGACAAGGGGAAGACGTGACGCAGACCACGAGTGCTTCGTTCCTCGACATTTCGCTGCCCACGGACGACAAGACGTGGCGAGTGGCCACGCTGGGTCCCGCGGGGACGAGTAGTGAGCAGGCCGCCAAGTTCTTGAACACCCGCATCAACCCGAGCCAGGACCAACCCGATCCCCTGCTCTTGCCCAGCTACGAGGAGGCCGCGGAGGCGGTTCTGCGCGGCTTCGCCGAACTATTGCTGGTGGCGAACGCCTACCACGACATCTCGGAGTTCTACATGGACGCCCGGCTGGTGCTCGCGGGTGCCTACCATTTCGAGACGCCGCTGTACGGCATCGCCACGGTTCCCGACCGCACCCTCGACGGCCCGATCCGGATCGCGAGTCACCCGGCGCCCGTGCCGTTGATCAAACAGCTGGTACCCGACTCGCTCACCGTCGCCGAGGTCGTGCTGGCCCGCTCGACGAGCGCGGCCGCTCTCGCTGCCCAGTCCGGCGAGGTCGACGCCGCGCTCACCACCCAGCCGGCCGCGGAACAATACGGATTGTCGTTCATCTCGCCCACCCGGCCGATCAGCATGCTCTGGTCCGTTTTCCGCAACGCCGATCTCGCCATCAGCCCGGCGGTCTGAGGTGACTGTGCCCGGGCTGGTGCCGACTTCTCGCCCGGGGCGGGCTGAGAGTTCGGCACGGGCTCGTCGCGCGAGTCGGCGGTCTTGGTACCGCACACCGCCGGCCAAGCTCGGCCACGACGAGTTTGCGAAGCGGCATCGAAGAGTACGAGTCCACGAGAGGTCGCGCGGTGAACAGCTTCTTTCCTGAAGACAAGATGGTCAGTCAGACGTTTTCGCTGCCCGAAGCGCCGCCGCCGGCCGCAGCTTATTCGCCGGTCGTGCGCCGCGGACCGCTGCTCGCGGTCTCGGGCCAGGTCCCTTTCCTTCCTGGCCGCATACAAGGACCTGTACCGGGCATTCGCGAGCAGGCCAGGACGGTCTTCGCCTATCTCGTCCAGCTGTTGGAAACGGCGGGCGCCGCCGTCCACGATGTCCTCGTCGTGCGTGTCTACCTCGCCCGTGAGCAGGACTTCGC
The DNA here is from genome assembly GCF_043197175.1 of Amycolatopsis sp. NPDC049252. Classification (NCBI taxonomy): domain Bacteria; kingdom Bacillati; phylum Actinomycetota; class Actinomycetes; order Pseudonocardiales; family Pseudonocardiaceae; genus Amycolatopsis; species Amycolatopsis sp. NPDC049252. Next base: position 96,416 of record NZ_JBICSQ010000027.1, on the reverse strand, counting down.
CATCATGAACGAGGCGTTCGACGAGGTATTCGGCAAGGTCCGGCCCGCCCGGACCACCGTATGGGTGGACCTGCCCGGCGGCCTGCTGATCGAAGCCGACGTACTGGCGGTGGCAGGATCGTGAACCTCGAGCCCTGGTAGCCGGAACAGAATTCACGGGATCCGGTGGACCCGGCTCGAGGTCGAGGTCGAGCGTATCGTCGCCAACCGCGCACGGCGTGGAGCTGCCCACCCCAGGCCGGCAACCAGGCGCCGGCCCGCACGACGACCGTGGAGGTGTTCGCCGACCTTGGCCAGTGCCGGGTAAGCGCCCGTGTCGAACAACGACCGCGGTCATGTACGTGCGCGTCACGTCCGCGGTATCGGCGCGTCATGAGAACACACAGCCGCGTCCTCACCGTGGACCTCCCCACCGGTGGCCAGAGCGACCAAAAGTTCCTCGACAGCTGGAAAAGGGCGACCACGCTGATCCCCACCATCCGGAGGGTGGAGCTGCCACCGGGGGTCACTCCCGCCTATCGCGGCGAACTGCGTTACACGGTGTTCGGCGACATCGGCGTGTGGGACCAGTACACCGACCGGGTCCAGGCATTTCCGGCGGTGACGAGTCGGTCATTCTCCACGCCATGCACGGAGGATCCCTCGAGGTGACCGCCGGCAACCACGGGGCCGGGCGCAGGCCGGTTCGATTCTCGTGCGAGACACCAGCAGGCCGTGGGAGTCGCGGCCGATGGCGAAGACGTAGCCGGTGTCGTGCTGCTCGAACACCTCGCGTAGTTCGCTGCTGCGCCCGTAGACCTCGTCGCCGGCGGCCCAGGCCGGGTCGAGCCCGGCGTCCAACGCTCGCCTGATCCCGGGCGATCTGGCCCTTGGTCGCGAAGGCGTACCCGCCGGGGAACCCGGCCGCACGCCTACGCTCGGGTCGATATTGACGGTCAGGTGATCCCGTCTTTCGCGTTATGGAGGACAGACCGCAGCGACCGGCGGAGCCCGGCCGCCCCGGCATCACCCAAGCTTGACGTGAACGTTTTCTCGGCTTTGGCGTAGCGGTCCTCTGCTTGCCGGAACAGGTCACGCCCGTGGCTGGTGAGCTCGACGATGTTGCGGCGCCGGTCCCGTTCGGACGGTCTGCGCGCGACGATGCCGCGGCGCTCGAGCGCGTCCAGGAGCGCGACCATCGACGTCGGGTCGATGCCGAGGACCGCTGCGGCCTCCTGCTGTGATTCCGCCTCGCCGCCGGCGATGATCCGCAGCACGCCGAGGTCGCGGACGGTCAGGTCCAGGCCGACGAGAGCGGCTTCGGTCTGCTGCTCCAGTGCACGGTGCGCGTGCTTGAGGAGGTACCCGAGCACGTCGTCGTGCGCGCGCACCTGGTCCGCGTCAGAGTTTGGCTTCGGCACGCCAGTATCGTACCGTAGGCATATCGTCGGTAGATCCGATGATTTGTCTGACGAAGGGAATCTCGATGATCCTCGTTACCGGCGGGGCTGGCTTCATCGGCTCCCACACCGTCCGCGCGCTGCACGGCCTCGGCGAGGCGAGCGTCGTGGTGCAGCGCGGCACGGGTCAGGTCCCCGCCCACCTCGCGGACCTGCCCGTGATCGCGGAGCAGGCCGACGTCGCCGACCTCGGCGCGCTGCGCGGCATCGGCGCCCGCCACCGGATCACCGGCATCGTGCACTTGGCCGGCTACCCCGCGCCACGCGGGACCGTCGGCGGCATCGGGGCCACGCAAGGCCTGCTGTACGGGCTGCTCAACGTCGCCCGAGTCGCCCAGGAATGGGGCGTGCGGCGGGTCGGCCTGGCTAGCACGCTCGGGGTCTACAGCGGCGTGGAGACAGACGCTCCGCTGACCGAGGACCTGCCGGTGCGGCTGACCGCCCCGCACCCGATTCCGCGGTCGAAGAAGATCGCCGAACTCCTCGGAGAGCAGTTCGCCGAGGCGACCGGCGTCGAATTCGTCAACTTCCGGATCTCCGGCACCTGGGGCCCCCTCGGCCACGAGGACCCGTTCTTCGCCGCACCCGCGCTTGTCCACGCAGCCGCCAGCGGGCAGCCGCTCGACCTGTCGGGCCTGCTCGCCCAACCGCGCCTCGGGGACGGGCTCGACCTGTGCTACGTCAAGGACACCGGCCGGGCCATCGCGCTGCTCCAACTCGCCGACAACCTCAGGCACCGCACCTACAACATCGCGTCAGGACAGGTGACCGAAAACGCCGACGTGATCGCAGCGATCCGCCGGACAGTGCCGGACGCCGGCCTCGAACTCCCGGCAGGCACCAGCCGACCCGGAGCCGCCCTCGACATCACCAGACTCCACCAGGACACCGGCTTCGAGCCCGAGTACGACACCACCCGCGCCGCCGCCGACTACATCGCCTGGCTCACAGCAGGCAACCCACGCTGAGGGTCATGGCCCCGTGACGCAGGAGCGGTCCCCATGCCCTCTTCGAAAGCTCGAGCTTTACGGCGCGATCCGCCGGGATGCACATGCGGACTTCGTGGGCTGACGTTCAATCCGTGCCATTGAGCTGCAAAGATTATCGGCTCGGTGCGTGGCGCGTGAGGCCGGAAAGCGTGCGGGCCGCTCCGTGATCGTCATGGTGTGACGAAATTCGATCAAAGAACGGCCTGCTCGGCCCCTATAGCGGGGACCTGCGCTCGAACGCGCAAGCGTACGTGCGTGCACTGTTGATGCCGGGTGTGTCCGCGAACTGCTGGGCACTGGCGCAGGCGGTCGGACACGACCGCCCCTGCCGGCTCCAGCTCTGCCGTCCGGGGCGACGTGGGACGAGGACGCGGTGCGGGTAACACCGGGGATGGCGGAGGTCATCGTGTCGTGGTCGAAGATCGCGACCGGCCGCCAGCCATCGGCTGCCCTTTCCACGCGGTGCAGCATCCGCAGGTGGGCGGTGAGATCGGTCTCGACGCCGCGAAAGGTGCCGCGTATCTCGATCGTCACCGGCACCTCGGCAATCGCGCGGGTGCCGTTGACGTCGATCACGGGCAGGCCGAGGCGATGGGTGGACGGGGTGTGGTCGAACACCCGCTTGGACACCTCGATGTACTCCACCGCACTGCCGTCGAACCAGCTTGTCCAGCACGCTCATCACGTCTGCTTCATTCTCCGACATGGGTAGCTGCACACCTTCCTCTGCCCGGACGACGCCGCACCACCTCATCCATGGGTTAGTATATACGTACACGTATATAGGAGGATTCATGACCCGCTATGTCATCGAAGGTGCCCAGGTGTTCGACGGCGAGCAGCCGATCGGCGTGCGAACCGTGGAAATCGAGGGAGCACGGATCGTCGCGATCGGCGCGCCAACACCCGCGACAGCCGAGCGGATCGACGGCACCGGCGCCACCCTGCTGCCCGGACTGATCGACGCCCACACCCACGCCGACGTGGAGACACTCGGCCAAGCCCTCCGATTCGGCGTGACCACCGAGTTCGACCTCTTTTCCTTCCCGCACACGATGCACCCGGTCCGTCGCGCCGCCGCCGAACGAACCGACATCGCGGACGTCCGTTCGTCCTCAGTGGGACTGACCGCACCCGGCGGGCACCCCACCCAGCTCCACAGCGGCCTGAACGATCCGGAGCTGCCGACGGTCACCCGGCCCGAAGACGCCGCGCACTTCGTCGACGAGCGGATCGCCGAAGGCGCCGACTACATCAAGGTGCTCATCGAGAGCGGCAAAACCCTCGGCAAGACCGTCCCTGTCGTCGAGGAGCGCATCGTCAAGGCGGCAGTGGCCGCCGCGCATGACCGCGACCGCATCGTGATCGCCCACGCTCTGACCCTCGATGCGACCTGGCAGGCGCTGACCGCCGGGGTCGACGGATTCGCCCACCTGTTCATCGACGGCCCGGCCACGCCCGAGCTGATCGAGGCGTTCCGCGCGGGAGGCGCGTTCCTGACCCCGACACTGAACCTGCTGGCCTCACTCACCGGCCGGCACCTCGGCGCCGACCTGGCGGGCGACAGCCGGGTCGCCGCTCGCCTGCCACAGCCCTGGATGGACAACCTCAGCCGCGAATTCACCACGCTCCCGGCCGGCAATTTCGACGACGCCCTGGCCGCGGTGAAGGCGATGCACGAGGCGGGCGTACCGATCCTGGCCGGGTCGGACGCCAACCACCACTTCGGCGCCCTGGGCATGGCACACGGGGCGAGCCTGCACGGCGAACTGCAGCTGCTCGTGCGGGCCGGCCTCACTCCGACCGAGGCGCTGCGAGCCGCTACCAGCGTGCCCGCGACCACATTCGGCCTGCACGACCGCGGCCGGATCGCCCCGGGCACGCGCGCCGATCTTCTGCTGGTCGACGGCGATCCCACCAGCAGGATCAGCGACACCTTGTCAATCAGGGACGTGTGGCGCGGTGGCATCCGGGCGGTTCAATGAGATCCCCGGTGCCTGGCCTGCTCAGGTCCGGAGTGCGGCGTCAGCGATCGACTGCAACGAGATCTGCAATGCCCGGCGGCTCCGATCGGGCAAGCCGTCGAGCAGCTGGGTCATCACCTGCTCGACGATCGTGTCGCAGCGTCGCACGAGCTCCTCGCCCTCAGCGGTGAGCCGGTGCAGGATCGCCTTGCCGACACCCGGCCGGCGTTCGAGCAGCCCGCGCTGTTCCAGACGGGCCACCACCGCACCAGCGGACTGATCGGACTGCCCGATGAACAGGGCCAGCGCGTGGGTCGAGGAATCCGGCTCGGCCGCGACGGCGTACAGCATGCCCCACTGCGGCAACGTCACCCCGACCTCGGCGAGCGCAGTTTCGCAGGCCATCTGCTTGCGCAGCTGCGCTCGCCGCAGCTGCATCGCGATATCGACACCGCTGGGCACGTCCCGATCAGCCGACATCCCGACACGATATAACAACACGTATACGCGGGCTAGGAGACGCTCACCCGATCACTCAGGCGGTGCTCGCCGGCTGCCCGCTTACCGGATCGACCGTCCCAGCCAGGAGATCACCGACCTCAACGCTCAGCCGCGCCGCGGTCCCGGCCGACCACAACCCCCCGATGCTCTACACCTACCGAGCCGGGCCGACACAGCGACAACCAAGGTGTCTTCGACGTGGGGCTTCAGTCATGCCGAGTGCAGTGACACGACTCCCTGCCGCGGAAGCCACGAGACCGCCACCGAACCTGTGGAGCCTGGACCCTGCGCACGGTCGCCGACATCCTGGCGAATCCGCGCTACACCGGACGGCAGATCCGGAATCGCCACGCCAACGGCACCGATGGCCCAGCTTCAACGCCGGCGTTGTCAGCGAAGGCCGCCCATCCAGCGCTCGTCACCGAGCACGACTTCGTCGCTGCGCAGCAGATCCGGGCGACGCGCACAGCCAGCAACGGTCAGACCCGCCGGTTCGCCCTGGCCCGCCTGATCCACTGCGGGGTCTGCAACCGACGGCCGGACTCGCACTGAAACCACGGGCGACCGACCTACCGCTGCCGCCACGGCCACACCAGCACCCAACACGCGGGCCAGCCGCGGGCGAAGACGCTCTACATCCGCGAGGACTACCTCGTCGACGAGATCAGCATCCGACTCGGAGATGAGCGTAACAACGGCCACGCCAAGCTGAAGCTTGGCCGACAGCGACACAGAGACGCGTAGCAGCGGCGCTGCGCGACTCAGGAAACATCATCGTCTACGACAGCGCCGCATGGCGACTGAAGGAAATCGATTCGAGCTAGCTACGACCGTTCCAGCTCCAAGATCGCGTTTCGCGATCCGTGGGGTAATACTGTATCCGAGGGCGACTTGCTCACTATCCACCCAGCTGCAGTTGCGTGCGTGAGCTATAGGCGCTCGCGCCGAGGGCATTCCTAGGGCACGAGACTCCGCTCAGTGCTCGGCAACCGGTACGAAAGAACGGACTGACCTCTCCAACGGTCACATCAACGAATCGATTAATGTGCTCATCAGTCCGCCAGTCCCACACTGTCCAACGCCGCGACAATGCGGCTCGTCACCGGTATGCCCCGGTCACCGGAGGCCAACACAGGCACTGCAAAATCGAACGGCGCGTCGGCACGAACTTGGCGCAGCGCCTCGACGTAATGAGCATCAGCGGAAATAAATATCTCGGCGTCCGGTAGGTAGTGCTGCGTTGCTCATTTGCCGGATTACCGGAACCAATCTTCTGAGTTGCTTGCACCAGATGCACTGCCCAACGGAGCCAGTTCCTGCGCATCCGCTTCGGTTCGACGTCGTGGGTCCAGAATCTACTAAAGTCGACCACGTCAGAGCGCGCCGCACGAAGGTCTAGGTGGGCACCCACCCAGTCGGCGTATGTGGTGTCTTCCTCAGTAACCACGGCACGACCGCCAACAGTGAACAGATTGTATCGGAATATATCCCGGCACACAATGCGCCACGCTTCCACCGGCTCACCGGACCAGCCACAGAGGTACTCCTCCGGCGTACTAGGTCCTCGCTCAGCCACTATTGCAGTGAGCGGTCGCACATGAAAGTTCGTGCGGAGCATAGCCTTTCGCTGCCGTCGCTGGTTTGACACCAAGTAGTCACTCGGTCCGTCGTGAGCGGCAACTACATAATTGTGAATCCGAGTGGAGTCTTCAGCTGCTTCTCGCCACATCTTCTTCGTCCAGAAAGTGTCTAACGTTGCAATCTTTCCCGTATCAGGCATAGGACGAAGCCACTGAGGTCGCAGACGCCGCACTTCGGATACGAATTCGTCCGCTTCTAATGCTGCCTCCGTACGCAGCCGCTCACGGCGAAGTCGTAAGCGCAGTTATGATCCGCTGGCGCACCGCAGCGACGGGAAGGCGCGCAACCTCGATCAGGATGCTCGGCGGCGTGACGACAGCAGCATTTCGAGCCGCCATTGCCCTGTTGAAGCTACCGACTCCCCCTTCATCGCCTAGGTACGACCACAGGTTAGTATCAAGCATCACGCGCGTTTGGGCAGAAGCACGCATCCGAGGTGTGACCACCCACCTAGGATAGCTAACCGAAGGTCGACAGCACTGCATTTTCGGTCCGCCGGGCTAGATAACAGCCTGCGGGTGGTATGGCACGGCGATGTGAACCCAGCGAACCTCTACCGATGGCATGAACACTCGGCCAGCCGCGCCGACGAGTACGTCACCAAGCCCACTCCCCCACCTCGGCGGTCAGAACGAGGATCACCGCGATCGAACTCGACACTGACAGCGGGTGCCACGCGGCAACCCGCCGGCACCTAACGAGCCGGAGTGTCGAATTGCCGTACGATCATCCCCACAAGCACAGCCCCTGGAGTCCGATGTCGAACCCTAAGAAGCACCACTATATACCTGCCGTATACCTGCCGTATGCCTGGCCAACTTCTCACTCGAGACCGAGAAACCAGTTCGCGAACGCTTTGTTCATGTTGCCAGACGGCACACCAAACTCACCACAAGGCAGGCCGTCAAAAACATCGGTTATATCAAGAACTTCTACGCCCTTAGGGCCCCGCTCACACCCGACGCCGACCTGTTGACGATCGAACGTAACTGGAATGGCATTGAGTCGAACTTGACGACGGCGATTAATGATCCAATCAAGAGTAGATCAACTCCGACGCCTCGCTGGTGTGCGTTGGTCCTGGGCGCGCAAGATTCGCAGGACCTCGAACGCGGCGCTTCGACGTGTGGTGTCGCGCGTGTAGATCGCAGCTACCACGGCCAGCACGATCATCGATGACCGCAGCAGGGTAACGACCAGTAAAAGCACCGCAAGGAGATCCGACATCTGGAGGCCTCCGGTTCAAGGGCATAAGCCATTGACCGGGGCTCTCTTCCGCCGACGGACGCCGACCGGCGGCCCCGGATGACCACACGAAGGTCACCGTGCTGACGAAGCCGACGCGAAGGAATACTCCACTCCGTTGTCGGAAGTATACCTGGATCAGTGTGCGGTGACTATCGCTGCTTTCCGCAACGCGTCGGATGCGCACGCTCGTCGGCATGAGCGTGCGTCAGTCGGAGGTGCGATTGCCGACCGAGTGTTCGTCAGTGCACGGCTTGCCGGAACCCGGCGTGGTCGAGTAGGGGCACCGACAAAAACACCTATAGCGCGGTTACGCAGTCAGGTTGGCGACCGTGAGGGCGGCGATCTTCTGTGCAGCGCCGCAGGGGTCGTGCTGCCACGGTCCGGCTTCGGGCTGGTCGGCGGTGGCGGCGCTGATGTAGACGAGGGTGGTGTTGTCGGCGGCGAGCGCGAGGGTGCACCCACGCGGTCCGTCGGCCTGTTTACTGGGGACGTTCTCGTCGACGGAGACGATGACCGCCGGGTAGATGGTCTCGACGAGGATTGGCTCCCAGTGGTTGCCGGTGTCGTGGCCCAGGGCGTGCTCTTGATACAAGATCTGCAGGCTGTCGCCCAGGTTCGAGGTGTTGACCTTGGCGACAGCGCCGAACGTGGTGACACACCGGTTCCCGTCGCGGCTGCGTTCACCGCCGGTGAAGCCGAGGGCGGTGAGCTGCTCGACGGTGACTGCGGCGCACGGATCGGCGCGGAACCGGCCGGCTCCGCTCATCCCGACCCCGGGGATCGGCGGTACCGACACCGACGGCTCCGCCGGAACCGGCGGCCGACCGGACGAACAGCCGGCACTCAGCCCCGACACCAGCAGAGCGACGAAGACACCGCAGAGGGTACGGCGATCGGTCATGAGTGGGTCGCTCCCGGCTTGACCTGCCAGCGGGCCGGGTCGTCGATGACGCCCCGGCTATCGCCGACGTCGGGCAACGTGGCGAAGTTGGCTTCGATCACGGTCAGCTGAAGGCGGTCGCCGATCTGCTTGCCGATGTCGGTCATCAGCCCGCCGAGCAGGGTCAGGCAGTCGGTCCAGAATGTCGCGAACGCGGAGTTGATCGCGTCGGCGATGTCCTTGAACTCGATGACGGCAGCGGGAGGTATCGCCGTCGACACCCCGATGGCGATGCCGATCTTCCCGCCGAGCTGGGCGAGGTTGATCGCGCATTTGCCGATGGCCGTGAGCAGGTTCTTGTAGGTGTCGATGATCGTCTGGGCGATGGAGGACATCGTGTTGGTCAGGCTGATCAACGAGTTCTGGTTCTGCCCCAGGACGGTCACGGCGTTGCCGGCGTAGTCGTTGAACTGGTCGGCGGCGTCGCCGTGCCAGGCTTTCGCCAGGGCCAGCTTGGCGTCGGTGAGCTGCTTGGCCGCGTCGGACAGGGACGATTCCTTGGCGAACCTGTCGGCGAGCCGCAGGACCTTGCCGATGTCGCCGGCGATGAAGACGCGGAGCTTGTCCAACAAGGTCACGATGCCGTGCGCTCCGATGAACTCGGCCCAGTAGCGGATCGTCGCGTCGGAGTCGGTGGGGTAGGGCATGCCCGCCTGCGGTGGCGTGACCGGCGCCGGCGGGTCTGTCGTCCACGGTGTGGGGATGTTGCTCACGGAAGCCCTCCTTCGAGCTTCTTGAGCCGCTCGTACTCGGCGGCGTCCTGTTGTTCGTAGTAGCAGGCGGCGGTCTGCAGAGCCTGGGCCAGTATCTGCAGCGTCTCGGCGTTCTTGGCCGACACCCCGCGGATGGTCTCTACGGCCCGGTTGTACTGCTCGGCCGTTCCCGCACCGTGGACGTTGGGCATGATCGTCGTCAACGTCCCGGGCAGGCCCAGATCGAACTCGCCGAGCAGGGTCCCGGAGAGATCCGTCTGGGCGAACGTGGTGACCAGGTCGGCGGCGCCGGCGACGTCGTCGGCGGCTTTGCGCAAGGCTTCGGGATAGACCCGGTAGCCGCGGCCGGAGATGTCGTTGGAATCGAAGCTCATGCCAGCCCCGTTTCGGTGACAGCCGCGGCGACGGTCTCGCCGCGGCGCTGATCGGCTCGCTGTTCGGCGTCCCGGATGCCCTGCAGCAGGGTGCGGGCCAGCGCGTCGGCGGAGTACTGGCGCAGCTCGGCGACCTCGAGGGTCACCGCGGTCAGTTCGCCGGCGCCGGACACGGTCACCGACCCCAGCTCACCCGGCAGCCGCCACTGCAGCGGTGCTTGTTCGGCACCGCGCGCGGTCTGCGCGACCGTGGCCACAGCGGTGTCGATTTCCTTCGCCAGGTTGTACAGCTCGTCCTGGTAGTTCACCAGCGTCCCCGTTCCTCGTCGTCGCCGTCATCGTCGACGAGGAAGTCGAGGTTCTCGAAGTTCTCCTCCTCGACCTCCACCCGCTGGGGCCGCACCGACGCCGGCGGGTTCGACTGGGCCGGGTCCGGTTGTGTGCGGTCGTCGTGGGCGGGGCCGACCCAGTGGTTGACGGCAACGCCACCTGGTGGCGGGACGGGAGCGGGCTGCCACACCTGGTCTTTGTCCAGGACCGCGCGCATCTTCGCGGTGGCCACGGTGCTGGCTTGCCGGCGTGCGGCCGCCACGGCTTCGACCACGTCGGGCCCGACGACGTGTGGGTGGGCGCCGCGCATCACGGCGGTACTGATCTTCAGGTCCATGAGCCGGCCGTGGCCGCTCACGGCCGCGGTCACCGTGCCGTCGCGGGACTGGCCGGTGAACCGGACCCGCTCGAGTTCCTCGTCCAGTTCCGCGGCCTGGCGTCGCATGACGTCCGCGTTGAACACCACGTCGGTGGCGCCTCCCCACATTCCCGACACACACTTTACGAGGTCAGGACCTGCGGCCATCACTGACGGTCGCAGGCTGGTGACCCCACGCGGGCCAGCGTAACTGATCAGGTCTCGCGCCAACGGAACCGGAAGTCCATCACTTTCGCGTAAGGCTTCTTCGGGTGCTGGCCACACGCCATACGAGGGCTTGATCAGGGCAGGACTCGCAAGGCGACCAGTCGATCGGCAGATCTCGACTGCCTAGGGGTGACTGGAGCCCGACGACCTCGCGTCTGACCGGCGCGCGGATCTGTCACCTGGTTATCCGGGGGCGTAGCGGATCGGGCCTTCGGGCATGGTCAGTTGCCGTCTTCGTCGCCGCGGTGGGAGCCCACACAGCGGGACGGGGTGTCGCGCAGGCAGACCTTGCCTATCCTTCGTGCCACCAAGGCACGTCCGACTCGCTGAATAGCATCACGAACGCGGAAATCGGAAAACGACCGTCCGGCGGGTGGAAATCCACGGCCATCTCAATCTCTTCGGCACCGAGCAAGGTCAGCCCGGCATCCCGGAGCAGCTCGATAATCCGCTTCTCTTCCGCAGGCCTGTCTTCACCGAAATCGGTGACCACGTCGTCGCGCGCCAACGGCGTATCAGGGTCCTCGCCGTACGCAAGAAACGCGTACGGCCCGACCGCCGACAACCACAGCAACCAGCCCGATCGGCTCCGCCGATGCGGCGACAAAACGTAAGAGAAACTGACGTCGTCCGTCCGATCAGTCCACTCCTCGACGTCGAGGAACTCCCCGAATCCACGCAGGAGCGACTTCCACGGGTTGTTCTCCTGAGCGTCGGCGAAGAACCCGTAGTACGGATTCCGGAGATCCCCATAGGCACGGCGGGCATCCTCAAGAAGCTCCTTCGACCGGTCTCCCCTCCCTAATGCCATGACGATCCGTGCATTCCCTTCTTGGGGTGCGTGCTGACGCGCACACTCAACTGCCGCTTACCCGACGAACTGCGGCCGACAGGATACGGCAGCCTGGCAAGCAACAGCGGGCGCCACGAACGGAGCTCTTACCGTGCTCGCCGTCCAGGGCGGACGCCTCTACCGAATCAGCTGACTTGAAGTCAGCGGTTCAACCACGGGGCCAGCAGGTTCTCCAGGTCAGCGTCCGACAGCGCCCGCGGGCCGCCGTGGAACGCGGGCCGCGTCCCGCGCCGCCGTGTACTCCACCTCGAACGCCCGCATCAACACGTACATGAACGTCACCGAACTGAACCGCTCACCCAACAGAGTCCGCGCCTCACGCGCCACCTCGGTGGCACCACGACCACGCACATCCCCGAGCCGAAGCTCGTCGGCAGCCGGATCCAACAGGCTGGGGCATACATCACGACAAACACTCCATCATCGACACGAACAACTCAGCCTTCAGCAGCCAGCTGCCCACAGGCCGCGGCGATCTCCTGGCCCCGGGTGTCCCGGACCGTGCAGGCGACGCCACCAGCGTTCACCAAGCGGACGAATTCACGCTCGACCGGCTTCGGCGACGCGTCCCGCTTACTACCCGGGGTGGGGTTCAGCGGGACGACATTGACGTGCACCAGCTGCCCCGGTGCTTGCGCAACCGCTTCGTCAGAACCGGGGCCGTCCTTCCCCAACGCGACGCTCCGTACTAAGAGGGTGTCTCATTTGGCGAGTTTCTTGTAGCAGGTGATAGCGGCGCCGAGCGTGAGGAAGGCCAGGAAGTGGCTGGGTTTGCGTTCGTAGCGAACGGTCAGGCACCGGTATCCGGTCAGCCAGGCGATCGTCCGTTCGATGACCCACCGGTGTTTGCCGAGCTTGTCGCCGGATTCGATGCCTTTGCGGGCGATGCGCGGGATGATCCCGCGCCGGCGGAGCCAGTCACGCAGCGCGGGAATGTCGTAGGCCTTGTCCGCGTGCAGCTTGACCGGTTTCCGGCGCCGGGGTCCACGTCGGGACCGGATCGCCGGCAGCGCGTTGACCAAGGGCTTGAGCGCGTGACTGTCGTGGGTGTTGGCCGAGGAGACACCGACGGTCAAGGGCAGGCCGGCCCGGTCGGACAGGGCGTGGATCTTCGAGCCGGATTTGCCGCTGTCGACCGGGCTCGGGCCGGTCAGTCCGCCCCCTTTTTTGCCCTGACGGATGCTCCGTCCATGACTGCACGCGACCAGTCGATCATGCCGCGGCTGCCCAGTTCGTCCAGCACCGCCTGGTGCAGCTGCCGCCACAGCGCGGCCTCGGTCCACTCGGTGAACCGGCGATGCGCTGTCGGTACGGTGACCCCGAAGCTGGGCGGCAGATGCCGCCAGGCACACCCGCTGGTCAGCACGAACACGATCGCGGTGAACACTGCTCGATCGTCAACTCGTGACATCCCGCCACCTTGTGGACGCGTCTTGCCCGGTGGAATGAGCGGCTCGACCAGCGCCCACAACTCGTCGGGCACCAGCCGCCGCGACAACTCGTCCATCACGAGTCATGATCTTGCCCGCACATCCGTCAACATCCAAGTGAGACACGCTCTAAGTAAGAGGTCCACCATGCGCGGCAACAGACACCGGATGCACCGGCAGCTTAGGTGTCTGATTTACCAGCCGCCTGATCGGAGACTGGCCGGGTGGGTATCCTCCGAGATTCTCTCGATCCTTATCACCTTTCGGACTCGGTCCCACCAGTACTCATCACGGCTTGAGCAGTTCCGCGATTACCGCGGCCAACTGGTATGGCATCGGCTCCGCGGGCAAGTGGAAATGGTGATAGCCGCGCGGCAGTGATGCGGGCCGGTGCCCCGGAACGTGAGTCGTCACCACCGTCATACGACTGTTGGCGACCAGCTGATGTGTCCGAGCCAGATGCTGCGTGGTCAGCACGATCACGGGCAAGCCCGTTGTGGTGGCCGTGGCCAGAGCGGGCGCCGGGTCCGGTACCGCCAGGGTTCGGCTGGTCCACAGGTCGACCAGTTGCTCGGGCGTGGTGATCTCACGTGCTTGGGCCGGATGCGTCAGTGTGATCAGCGTGGGTGCCGTGTTCCGCTGCCACAACACCAGAGTCAGCGTGTAGGCGACGGTACGCAGGACCGCCTCGATCGGTCCGAAGGTGGGCGCCGTCGTATCGAGGACGACGGCCACCGGTCTCGCCAGCGGAACGGACGGCACTGCAAGAGCGCGTGGACGTAGTAGCGGCGGTTGTCCCGGCTGCGGCCGCTGTCGTTGATCGGGACCTCGGGTAGGTCGAGCCATACCTTCGCCGCCTCACCGAGCTGGCGGCTCCGCGTCTCCTCGGCGTCGCCGGCCGCATCGGCGGCGGTTCTCGCATGGCGAGTGAGGAAGCGTTGCAGTTCAGCGGTCCGTACGCCGGGACTGCCGGAGTCGAGCAACGCTTCTCCGTTCGGATAGGCGTAGGCAGCCAGGCCAACCAGGACCAGGCCGAAGCAGTACCGGTCCTGCAGCTGCTTCGGCCCGGTCCGCCGCGGCAGGCCGCTGTTGTCCAGCGTGACCGCGAACGGACCGTCCGAAGCTCCCGTGACCAGCAAGCCCAGCTGGGTCGGCAGGTGGACGCGGATCCCGAGGCCGTCGGCGATCCGACCGACAATCTCCGCGAACTCCGTATCCGTCCGGTACCGGTCGAGCAACGCCCGGTATGGACTGTCCGGTGTCGGACGGTGTTTCGGCACGAGCGCGAATCGCACCAGGGAAGCAGCGTCACCCACGTCGGTCAGGTTCATTCCGCTCCCATCAGGTCGCCTGCGCTCACCGCGTCGATCCGGTCGAGAGCCGCGGGCGTGGCCAACAGCAGATCGGGTCCGGAGAACCGCGGATCCACGAGTGTGGTGTCGTCGTCGACCGCGGCCAGCGCCGCGACTGCGGCGGCCAGGTCCGGCCGCACTGGCAGCTCGTCGGCCGTGAGTTCCGAGGTGTTCACGAACACGTAGAATGCCGCGCCCCACAGTACGTCGAGGAGGCGGACAGGCTCTGCGACCCGATCGGCGGCTTCCCTCCCGGCGGCCAACAGATCGGACAGGCGCGCCGGCGTGTGTGCGGCCGCGGCGAGGATCTCGGTGGCACAGGCGGCGATGTCGTCCGGCACCGAATCGTGGGGTTCTTCCCCGAGCTCGCCCGGGTCGTCGACGTCGGGGGCGCGCATCTCCCGTGCGGTGGGCTCCCGGAGAAGCTGCTTGAGCAGGTCGTCGAGGCCCCATTGCGGCGTGACACGCGCCGGCGATACCCCGGCGATCAGGATTCCGGCGACCACCTCGAACTCGGGATCGTCGGCGACCAGGCTCGGCGCCAGCACCTGTTCGCCGAGGTCGATCGCGGCCGCGAGCCCCCGGGGCTGGAAGCGCTGCACCTCCTGGGCCGCCAAGAACACCGGGATGGCCTGCTGGAGGTAGAGCTCCAACCGCACCCATACGTCCTGCCCGCGGGCGACGGTCTCCTCGATCAGGCGGCAGACCTCGGCGGCTCCTGGATCCTCACCAGCTCGTCGGGCGAGATCGCGGAGCTGCCGGTCCTTGTCGAGCTGCTGCCCGATCTTTTCCAGGACGTTTTCGAGCCAGCCGGGCATCTCACCGGCCCAGTCGACGCTACGGATGTCACGGCGCGTGTCATCCAGCTTCTCCCGCAGGCTGGCCGAGAGCCCCTGGGCGGTCCGCGTCGCCTGCTTGGCGGTCGCGAGCGCCTTGTCGAACTCGCCGGAGTTCATCTGGATCTCGACCATGATCTTGAGCGCGAGCGCCTGATCGGCCAGGTTTGTGTTGAGAGCCTGCAAGAACACGAGGATCGCGGGGTCGGTCGCCTTGATCGCGATCCCCTCGACCTCCTCTGTGAGGGTCAGGAGCTGAAACCGGTACGCAACGGCCTCGCTCCACTCTTCGCCGTCGACCGCCGGTTCACGCCAGAACACCTCGTGCGGGCGCCCGTCGTTGAGCAGCGTGTTCAGGACGACTTTGGCCACCTTCGCCCACGGCCGGCTGTCGTCGTCCGGGCTCATCCGGCGCGCGGCGAGCATCAGGTGGTCGACGATCGCGGCCGGGCTGACCGACCCCTCCATGCTGGCTTGGTTCAGCACGACGAAGTCGATCAATCGCAGGGCTAGCTGGGGCAGGTCATACTGGCGGTGGTCGAACCCGGCCCGCGGAGCCGCACGGTTCACCAGTTCGAAGACCGGTTGCAGCA
Organism: Amycolatopsis sp. NPDC049252; assembly: GCF_043197175.1. Taxonomy (NCBI): domain Bacteria; kingdom Bacillati; phylum Actinomycetota; class Actinomycetes; order Pseudonocardiales; family Pseudonocardiaceae; genus Amycolatopsis; species Amycolatopsis sp. NPDC049252. Next base: position 80,627 of record NZ_JBICSQ010000027.1, on the reverse strand, counting down.
GCTGCAGCGCCTGCCATCGCGCGTGCAGCTCGCCACCGGCACGATCACCGGCTGCCCCTGTCATCGGCACCTCCAGGCCCTGCCCGACCTCTCGCGGTGTAGTCGGAAGGCGAAAACCACGCATTACGCTGGAACGCGATCTTCACCTGAATGCGCTAGCAGGCCCTGCTCGATGTCGACTTCGCATCATGGCCTTCGCGTCAAAGTGGCCGCTCATCGTGCAGATTTTGAGAATCGGCGACTTCTTCGCGTCCGGCCAGGTCATGGACGCTCGGCCAGCCCGGCATCGGCTCCCGCGGCGCAGTCAGCCTCCACCGCTGTCGCCGCGCCTGTCGGCGACCGTGCGTGTCATAACGCCAGCCTGTAGTTGCCGACCACTTACAGTGCAACACGAGAGATATGAGCTGCAATGCGGCCATTCGGGTGCAGATCAGCCCCGGACTCGTCATCGGTACCAGGCGGCTGCGTTCCGCCCTCGACCCGAACCCACCTCAAGCATCGAGGTGCACAATGCCCAGTCTTACCCGAGCAGCTCCTCCGACAGGCGCAATGTCTCCGCGTCGAGCTGGTGCCCGACGTCGGCAGCGAACTGCCGCGACACACGGGCTGAGGTTCGCGTTCTATGGGCGGATGTCCACGGTCGAGTTCCACGATCGGACGACGTCTTCCGGCTGGCAGCGCGAGGTCGCTGAGGAGACGATCCGAGGGCACGGCGTGATCGTGGCGGAGTACTTCGACGAAGGTTTCTCGCGTCGGCTGCCATGGTCCGAACGGCCCGCTGCGGCACAGTTGATGGCAGCTGCGGAGCACACGAACCGCCTGTTCGACGCCGTCGTGATCGGCGAGTACGAGCGAGCGTTCTACGGAGACCAGTTCAACGCCGTGGTGACCACGCTCCGGCTGCACGGCATCCAGCTGTGGCTCCCCGAAACGAATGGTCCGGTGAACCTCGAGGACCCAGTGCACCAAGCGTTGATGCTGCTGCTCGGGTCCCAGTCACGTCGCGAGGTGCTGCGAGCCCGGCACCGCGTGCTCGCGGCGATGCACCTCCAGTCCCGTGTTCAAGGCAGGTTCCTCGGCGGCCGGCCACCCTACGGATATCGCCTCGCTGACGCCGGTCCCCACCCGAACCGGGCCCATGCGAACTGGGGTCGCCGCCTGCACCGCCTGGAACCCGATCCGGCCACCGCACCGTGGGTGCGGTGGATTTTCCAGCAACGCGCTACCGGGCGCAGCGTGGCCGGTATCGCGCGGGAGCTGAACGACCGCGGCATCCCGTGCCCCTCGAGCGTTGACCGTGGCCGGAACCGGCACCGGACGAAGCACGAGTGGATCGTCCGAACGGTGGTCGGGATCCTCGAAAATCCTCGATACACCGGGCGGCAGGTGTGGAACCGACAAGGTGCCAGAACAACCGGCCCGGCCCACCACCGTGTTCCCACTCGACCACCGACGGCGCAGGGCTGGGCCGAGTCGGAGAAGGTGATACATCCGGCGCTCGTGGACGGGGCCACCTTCCTCGAGGTCCAGGGCATGCGCGCAGCCCGGCTCACCCAGGACGGCGGCACCAGGACGTACGTTCTGGCGGGAGTCGTGCAATGTCAACTGTGCGGCCGCCGATTGGACTCGCACTGGGTGAACGGCCGCCCCGGCTACCGCTGCCGCCACGGCCACACGAGCGCCCGCAACCGCCCACCAGAACTCGCCAAGAACGTCTACGTCCGTGAAGACCACTTGCTCAACGATCTCCGCGTGCGATTCGCCGAGACCGTAGGTGATGATGGGTCCGCGATCTCCGACTACCTGAGAACGAATGACCTAACGATCATGTGTGGCGGCCCGACACGCGAAGTCAGGGCGTACAGCCCACATTCCGCACTTACCACGAGAGTTGAGACCGTCGGCGACCAGCTGCTGTTACTCTGACCTGGCCGCAACGCGTGGCTCCATGGGGTAATTGTGTGTCCGACACTGTTCACCCGTCTCGACCTTAATCCCGTCACGCGCAGCCACCAGTCAGCACGTACACGATCGCCGTAAACACCGCTCGAGCCTCCACCGGAGCCCTCCCACCCCCTGCGGACGCGGCCGAAACCCTGGAATCAACGGCTCAACCAGGTCCCACAACTCGTCCGGCACCAACTGCAGCGACAACCGATCAACCACGAGCAAGACCATGGCTTAGGAAGCATCGATCGCCACGTAAGACACTCTCTCAATCATTCCACCGCTGCAGTAACGAGCAGACACCCCTGCCTGCTCGATAAATACATAACAGCACCCAGTCCGCCAACTCACACGAATATCAGTCGCTCAACCGTTCCAGATCCATCGAAACTAAATATCCGGACATGGCAGATTCTACGGCGCTCGCATACCAAGCCTATCTACTTCGGCCATAATCGCGCGAACCAGCTGATCCACCTGCCTAATCTTCTTCAAAAAAAGCGTCATTCCGGCCTCAGCTTCAGATTGCTCCAATGGATGAGCATAGTCGATTGGTAGAACTTTCCAGCGCAGCCCATCTTTGATCATTCGAAGTTTCGGACAGTGCACGCTATCCCACAAATCCCCGTGATCGCTAACATACCCAAGGTGGTACTCGACAGCTCTACGACTCATCACCATTGGCCCCCAACTGAAATCGCAATCAAACCCAGTAAGGTACTTTACCGCTAGATTAATTAATTCATAATGCATCGCCTGTTCTGGCGGATAGGTAGCCAAACTTTTGCGTCGAAACGTTACCAGATCAACCCTGTTTCCGGTTACCTCGTCGATTGCGCGCGCCAGCAGTGGAATGATTGGATACTTCTCCGGTTCAACCCAAACGACTGCATCATCCTCTGAAGCCGCATCGCGAGCTGCTCGCAGCGCCTGACGGACCGCGCTCCCGAGGCCAAGAGCGTCCTGCGCACATACCTGCGCACCCAGACTCTCCATTTTTCGGATGTAGTCAAGCGGAGCGCCATCATCCACAATCTTGATCGAGTATCCATGCTCGCGAGCACGCGCTACCGTCTTGAGAGCACAATCTGCGCGCACACGTTCCCATTCGGATTCAAAAGAAACTCGAGTCATGGTAGCTATCACCGCGTTGAACATTCATTTCACCTCAAGGAAATACTTATAGATCATCAGCTCCCCACAACACAGCATAGCAAACTTGAATATGAATTCTGTGTTAGTATGCGCCAACGATCACATGCCCTGAATCGATTTAGATACACGAACGTTAGTTGAATATACTTGACCAACCGTCTCGCGGGATGAAAAAATTGATCCGAATAGGCATATTCGTGGCAGCATACGGAATTTCCGCGAAAATATGGAGCAGCCCTTGAAAAAAATACCTCAACAATTCATCTCGACCTCCAATCATCCGGTGCAAGGTTCGCACGACGAGCCAGTTTGCGCCTTTTGCATCATACTTTCGGAGACCGCTGAAGCCAAGCCAGCCGTCTACAATACTCCAATAGCAAGATTCGACAATTTTATACTATTGCCAACACTCGGCCCACTTGCGATCGGCCACGTGCTTGCAGTAACAACCACTCACACTGAAGGCCTTCTCCAATGCAGAACTGAGATCAGAAACGAATACGACGTCATTGCGAAAACCCTTCGAGAATACTGTCGCAGCAAGGGTCACGGCCTACTAGAGCTTGAGCACGGCGGGAGGTCAAGGTCCGGAAGGTCGTCCTGCATTCTTCATACGCACGTACACCTTTTCCCGGGTCTCAATCATCTAGTCAACCTTTTCGGAAGCCGACTTCCTCCACTTGACGAGAGCCCCACGAAACTCACACCTGGTGACGTTGCATATTTGTGGTCCAGGAACGAAAGGTCAGAATACACTTGGGACGCAACGGAAGCCATCGGCCAAGAGAGTCGGCGAGCGCTTGGAGCCGCACTTGACCGAGATGATTGGGATTGGGTAGTGGCGCCTAACCCGTCGACAATTTCGTCATCCATCGAATATTGGAGATCATATTCAACTACGGGCCTACGCCAGTAAGTCGCCATGAGTTAAAAGCTTTTCATACGGGGCTAAGCCATTAGTAAAATTTGAAGTTGAACTGAACCGTAGCGAACGAAGTGAGTTCACGCGACGCAAATGACCCGAGTCCTCAATAAGGATATAGCCAGCTCCTTCAACAGCTCGCCCTATCTCCTGGAAAGACGCTCCCGTTTCGGCAACTATCGCCTGCGCGACAGCCACATCATCAGGCTCTACGGCAAACACTAACTGCCAGTCACCCCACGCAAAGTAGAGTCGGCGCTGATCTATTTCAAGTCCGCGAGCAACAGCACTTGCCGCCTGATGGATTTCCATATTGTCTGGCCGTAGAATAATATTTAGACCATTCGACAAGCCTAAATCTTCTAAAGCTCCACCAACCCCATCAGAGGCATCCATGCAAGCTTTAACGACACCACATTTACCAAGGGCCTCACCAATATGCGGATACGCTTCCGGCTTCCATAAGACCCGATCGAGCCGTTCTTCTTCCAGCACTGTTAGCCCAGAAACATCTTGACGCGCAGCGAGTACACCCGCCCAAAACAAGCCAGAGTCTCCAACGACACATATCGCATCGCCAACGGTCATTCCCGTCCGAGCTAGCACATTATTCCTTGCGACTTCCCCAAGGGCGGTTCCTGTAGCCGCAAATTCACGCCCGTCTTTCACATTCCCGCCAATAATCGGACATTTCCACCTTATCGATGCCTCCTCGACCCCCTCGAGAAATCGCTCATAATCGCGCACCATCATACTTGGCGGCATCACGGTTGAGATTAGCATACCAGTAGGCCTAGCTCCCATTGCGCCCAAGTCGCTCAAATTGATTAGCATCGTGAGCCATCCGTAGATCCAGTAATCGGTCATTCCAAGATCGAAAGCAACCGGTCTGGGGCAAGGGTCTGTTGTAGCAACGACAAATGAGTCCTTGTTCTCTACTCTCAAAATTGCTGCGTCATCACCGATCATTGGACCTAGAACACTCTGGGTTTGAAAACGAGGCGTAATGAGTTGTTGTATGATTGCCGCCTCACCCACATCAGCAAGTGTCAAGTTGTCTGCAGCTTCTGGATATTCCCGATCCCTCTGCATGTCGCACCGTACCTAATTCGGGGTCTAAGATTAAGCCTGTACCTCCCCTATCACAGGCATGGTCGGCACGCAATACAGCGACAGCACCTACCCAACTTCGTAGCCTGACTGTGAATCACGGCGCTACGGCGTTCGGGCTACTGCCTGATGCCAGTGCCGGAGTCTATCGACCAGACGCCCGAGGCCTGACCAAGTCCTCGGCTACACTTGCCCAGCGTCGCGGCCCGACCACCGACGCGGAAGGACGGCGATGAACAGCTCCGGTGACACTAATTCGACTTATTGGGAGAAATGGCACTCTAACAACAATGCTCAAGATGATGACGATGTCCACATCAACACGCTGAAGATGTTCGTCGATCGCTTACCGGGCTCGGGAAGGGTCTTAGAACTCGGCTGTGGCCAGGGCTACGACGCGGTCAAGCTAGGCCAGCTAGGATACACCGTTACTGCAACTGACCTATCACGTAGTGCAATCCTACAGGCGAATGAACTCGCCTCTGCCAAGACAGTGAAGAAGCCACCAATGTTTCAATGCATGAACACGGCGGCAACACCCTACCCTTGGCGCAACAACTCCTTCGACGGCGTTTTCGCCTACCTGTCCCTACACTATTTTGACGAAGCAACAACTCGGGCAATAATTAGCGAGATTGGTCGAGTAATTGCCCCAGAGGGCACGTTCGTATTTATGGTCCGGTCGACACAGGACACTTTGTACGGAAGCGGCGAGCCGAAAGGCGACCACATGTATGAATTACGCGGTCACCTACGTCGGTTCTTCTCTTCGTCAGAGTTATACCAGCTATTGAGCTCTTGGGACGTAGACTCCATAGAGCAAGTGACAGCGCACTACCTGAACCCCAAGCACGAAGGAACCTACCTTCGCGCGATGGCACATCGTGCTTAGCAGCCGAAGGACCGGGATAGGCTTTGAGAACTTTAGATATGACACGAGTGAACGCCGCCCAGGACAAATCACTCGACCTGCTCGTACGATCCTACAGAGCGAACGCTCACGGAGTCGGCGGCGGATGGTATAACCGCCTGGACGAGGGAACACCCGGACCCACAGCTACAGCCGTAGCTTTGACAATGTTCGAGATGGCCGGCCGGAGGCCGAAGCAATACGAAGACGCAGTTAAATTTCTGACCTCACGCCAGGTATCTGCTTCAGAACAGGTCATCGATGGCGGTTGGGCAACTAACACTAGTGTTGGTCATACGGTAACAGACGCTACCGCGTGGATACTGCGCTTTTTGGGAACCAGCGGTTCATTCTGGGACCCGGGCTTACCGAACGTCGAACGTGCATACCGATGGATTATTAAAAACGCGAATAAGGACGGCGGCTGGGGTGCAGCTCAAGGCTGCCCTTCGCGCATATGGCTGACCTGCTTGTGTTTACGCGCGGTCGCCAAATTGAACCATCATGAACCAGCTGTCGATAGCGCAGTCGATTGGCTCCTTTCTCAGCACGATAGCAAAATGGGTGGCTGGGGCGAAGCCGCGAAGGCGCCAATGTCTTTAGTCCATTCAGCTGCGGCCCTAACTGCCATCCGGGACTGTCGGCCAGATTGCCACGACAGGGCCGTCGAATTAGGCTATCAGTACCTCGAAGAGGCACTTAATTCGCAACTGACCACCGATCGCTATGTCGAGTCATACGAAGTCTCCGTCACAATTGGCTCGCGACGCTCAACTTGGCAAAATGGCATGCTTCATTATGTTGCTCCAGTCGCAGCATGCGCTCTCATCCGCCACCCAGAGAAGGCGAATCTGGATCTTCTAGGGAAGCTATACGAGTCAATACTGGACAAGCAGCTCGAAGCGGGGCATTGGCCAAGCATACACGGCGGACCAAACATATCAATCTGGTCGGTCTGGCCATTCTACGAATCTTTGTGCGACCTTCGCCGTATACCCCTGCAGCGATACGATGATTCACTCACCCTCCTTCCCGGTACCGTAATAATTAGAGATTCTCTCAGGAAGAAAACCTCGATACGCAAGATATGGAGACAAGATCGCGTTCATCGAGGTCGACAGATAGCGTTACGATACGGCGCAACGGCCCTACTTGGCGCCTCGTTAATAATCGGCCTGGCGACATTCTTCTTACATTGGATTGGATTGAACGAGTTGCTCATCGGCCTCGGCTTCCCTGTGCTACTTTTTATCTTGCAGGAAATCAGTGCACGACGACGCAAAAGTTAGTTCGATAGCTAGCAGACCTTAATGCAATGGAGTTCTCATGCAGGAACTAGACAATATTGCACTTACAGGTTTTACACACGTGACGGAACCGGCCATACCTTCCGGCGATACCGTTGAAAGATTCTTCTCCTGCTCGATCCAGGTCCTACTCCTCGCAATGTCCGACAGTACGGTTAGAGAACTACTGCATGTTCCCGAATTTAGCACCTTCGGCGTACGATCAGCCTTTCATGGACTTGGCCGGAGTCGCCATGACGATTCATCGATATGGCTGCACCTAGGGTCAAGATCGCGAGAATATGCAAACACGCAAGTCGCCGAGCGTAATCAACCGCATGAGCTTCGACAATTATGGGCGCCGCTATCGGAAGTAATTCCAATTGCTGAATGCGTTGCGTCACACTTACTCGAAGCATTCGACCCGTGGACGTCAGAAACGTTTGGATGGGATACAAAAAGTTCAGTCACGGTCCTGCGAACTGTACTCTATCCAAACGCTCTTCAATCTGATGGAGGCGAGGAAATATTTAGTGGTCACGCTGACCGAAGTCCGCTTTCACTTCATTTATTCCAGACCCATGATGGCTGGCTAGAGGGGGCCCCTTACCCTCGAGCCGTAATGCTCATGCCAGATAGCAATAAACGTCGGCAAGCAGTTCAGCTGATGAAGCAAAGTCTCACGCCCATCCCTTGCGGTTCCAGAGAGGCAATCTTTTCGATTGGCGCAGGCTTCGCGTTTGTACCTAAGCCTCCCCGCGCTACGCTAAATTGGCCGGCCTTCTATCATCGAGGCAGGCGACTGTCGGCACAGCATGAAGATAAACCCAAGCCTCAGTTCGAGAGGTTGAGCGCCTCGGATCGCGCCGCAGTTATTGCGTTCTTATATCCTACCGAATCTCACTTCAAATCCCGATCGATCTTGGAACCGACTGTTTCTCATTGCAGACCATAACTGCTGCTTGATTCCGCTGTCGAGTCCGAGCTGGTCAGGGATCTATTGGAGGCGCGGACGACTTCCAGCAGCGTCCGATCGCGGCGGCCGGTCAGTCTCGGCGTGATGAGGTCGAGTACTTCGCCCCACTTGGTGCACGGCAGGTCGTGCTTGAGCCGGCTGACGATCTCGCTCTCAGTGAAGACACGGAGCGAGCCCGGCCTGTTGGTGTTGAACTTGCCGATCAGTCCGAGGACTGAGTTGCATACACTACTCACCCGCCTTGACCTGACTCGCTGACGTGTGGTCCTGCCGCCTAAGCACGCTTCACCGTCGGACGGAGGCTACTCTCGCACGGTTCCCCGACCTACTCGACTAGCTCGACGGGCGGATTTCCACGGTCGAGTTCCAGGACGGGGAGACATCGTCAGGATGGCAGCGAGAGGTGGCCGAGGAGACGATCCGAGGGTGCGGCGTGATCCTGGGGAGTACTTCGACGAAGGATGCTCACGTCGGCTGCCTGGCGTCAACGACCGGCAGCGGCCTAGCTGGTGGCAGCAGCGGAGCACCCAAACCGTCCGTTCGGCGCGGTCGTCATCGGAGAGTACAAGCGAGCGTTCTACGGAGACCAGTTCAACGCCCTGCTGACCACGCTCCGGCCGCAAGGCATCCAACTGTGGCTCCCGAGGCGGCTGGTCCGGTGAACCTCGATGACCCGGTGCACTAGGCGCTGATGCTCCTGCTCGGGTCCTATTCACGCCGCGAGGTGCTGCGAGCTCGGCACCGCGTGCTGGCTGCGATGCACGTCTACTCAGAGGGCGGAGAGGTCGTGGAGAAGAGGCTGGCTCCCTCTCGCAGTCCCCGGATGAAGCCGGCGACCGCCGCTCGTTCGCGGGCGGGCATCGCCTCGACCGACGAGAGGATCCATGCGACGTCGGGAGACATGGCCCCAGCGTCGGGCCTCTCCGCCGACTCGGCCGGAACAGGTCGAGCCACGGGTTCCGGGCATGCGAACGTGGCCATCAGCTCGTGGGACGCGTTCGGGCCGTCGCTCTCCGGAACTTCTGCCCGCAGTTCGATGATGACCGCTGCCAGGCGCGGGTCAACAGGGTCGTAGAGGCCAAGTTCGCGCCTGTAGTCAACCTGCCAGGAGTCGCCCAGCAGGCGCTTCAGGATCTCGCAGATCGCCTCGGCCAGCGTGAACAACGCCAGGGAGGGCTCGTACCAGTCCTCGCCCGGATTCCGCTTCTTCTTTGCGGCGACCTGGGCCTGGATGTGGTGGATCTCGGCCTCGCGGCTTGTCTTCAGTTCACCCCACCATCGCGCGACCGTGCGCTCTTCGGCGCGACTCTCGACCGCGACCATCCCCTGCATCGCCCACCAGAGCTCGAGCAGCGTGTCCTCGTCGAGTTCCAGGGCGGCGGCATAGCCCCGAACCATCGCCTCGGTCTTGGGTGGACGGTTTCCGCTCTCGGCCATCGACACGGCCGCCACCGAGAGCTTTGGGTCGAAGGAGCCGGCGACATCGGCCTGGTTCTGCGACGAGCGCTTGCGCACTGCCTGCAGCACGCGCCCGAAGGCCACCGCCAGGCTGGATCCGGACTTCACTTCACAGGCTCCTCGTGATCCGTGTAGGGTGCCGTTTCACCGCACAGGAATTCTGTGAAAACCTATCATGACGCGTCTCCTCGACCACGAGTCCGACGCGTCACACCCGAGGGAGAAGGAAGCTGCACATGAACCGCCAGTTCATCATCGACCGCCTCAAGGACCTCCGAGTCATCGCCGACGCTGCCGAGCAGATGGCCCCAGACGTCCGTCGGCTGGCGGCAGCGATCAGTGAGATGGTCCATCACCTCAAGGGCGTCTACGCGTGCCTTAAACCGCCGAGCGGCTCAAGGTGACGCTGGCCGGCCCCGCCGAGGTCGTCGCCGGTCTCACGGGGCAAGAGCTCTCGCACTGGTGAGCGCCAGGAGCTCGTCCGAGTGACCGAGCTGGCCCCATGCTGGACGCTCGGCTCAGCGGCGAGATCGGCCAGACGATCATGTCCGGTGTTGGGCATGTCGCGGTGCGGCCCGAAGTACCCCACGTGGACCTTCCCCGTCTTCCGGGGCGGGTAGAAGTAGATGCGCGGGGCGAGATCTCCCCCGCCCTCGGCGACCTTGACGTGGGCGGGCATGTAGATCCGCCCGCTTGGGGTCCACGTCCATGCTGACCGGTAGCGCTCGCCGGCGCCGGAACTTCTCGTTGTTCTCCACGCTCTCGCTCTCCGTCATGGACAGCTTCTTCGGCGTCGCACACCACGCGAGCGGGTGGCCGGAGTTCTCGCACCACGTCCAGAACGCGCCGGGATCGTTGTCGGCCGCGAGCTCGGCACCGTAGGCGTGCAGCGCGCGAAGCGCCTCCCAGGATTTGGCCCCACGGACCCCGACTCGAGCGCCGCGTCGAGTGCCTTGAGATCCACGAGAGCCTCGTCCGGGAGCACCAAGTGGTCCGCGAGGAGATCCTGAGCGAGCAGCGCGGCCAGCGTCGGCGTCGCAGCGGTGGCCGGCGCGACCTGGCGCTCGACTCCGCCTTCCGGTAGCTCCCGTGGGCCTCCTTTGGGACCAGGGACTCGACGTACCGCAGCCGGCTCAGGGTCGACTCGAAGTCGGAGGCGAGGCAGGCCCGGTCCTCCTGCGCGGTCTGGTAGTCGGCCAGCAGGTCGGCGTAGGTGTTCTCCTGCTCGGCGATCGCCGTCCGCTGCCGGGCCGTCTCCTCGTCCGCGAACTTCAGCAGCTCCTGCAGCTCGGCAGCGTCCCTCTGCCGCAACATCGAGCTGGTGCACGGCGTCCAGCAGGCGCCGCAGGGCGAAGTCACCTCGTCGGTCACCTCGTCCCACATGTAGGGCTTGCCGAGGACGAGCGGCAGTCCGTGCCAGTGCAGGACGGCGGCCAGGAGCTGGAGCGCCTGCTCGCCGGGGAAGGGGATGAACAGGGCCGCCCCGGTGCGGAGGCAGTCGCCGACGGCGGCGACGAGCCCGGGCCGTCCGCGAGCTGGTAAGGCCCGGCTCCGTCGGGGTCGCTGCGCCACGCCGTGATGTTCAGGCCGGCCCCCGCAGGCCAGGCCTCTCCCTGCATCGGCGTGCGACTCCACGGTCTCGCGGTCGCCGAGCAGACGGTCTGGGTCACGGTGGCCTTCTAGCGCTGGCGGGGCCGTCCCACGGACGGCCCCGCCAGCGGATGAGTCAGGCGGCGGCGCCGCGCTGGGCGGCCGGGTCGCACGCGCCGCGGAGCGCCACCCGGGCGCGGGCGAGGGCCCGAGCCAGGGCTTCGTGCGCCCCCTCGATCCCGGTGACGACCTTCGCCGCGCCGGCCTTGACGCCCATCGCTGCCTTCAGGACCTCGCTCAGGGTGCCGAGCAGCTGTTCCGCCTCGGCGATCCGGGCGTCGGCCGCGGCGAGATCGACGCCGTCGCGATCACGCACGGCGTCGCGCTGCACGCGCAGCGAGAGCAGCACGGCGGCAGCGCGCAGCAGCGCGTGACTGCCGTCGGGGTCGTGGGCCACGACGACGCGGTTGGGGGCCAGCGCGGCGATCGCCGCGCGCCCCGGGACGAGGTCGGTCGACGGGACCACGCCGATGGACGCGTCCGCCTCGCGGTTTCTCTCTGCCTCGGTCAGGTACGGGTTCCACTTCCGCGGAGCGCCCGTCGTGGTCATCTCGATCACGACCCGGACCCCGCCGCCCCCGTCGAGGGAGGGAAGCTCCAGGATCCCGTCGCCCTTGCGACATGCGCGTAGCGCGCCGACCGTGTCCCCGGTCGCCTCGTAGCTGCCCCCGAGGCCGGCCGCGATCTCCTCCATCGCCGACCCCACGGCGTCCTCGAACGTCCTGCCTTTCCCCGGTGACATGGCCTGCACCGCGGCCACTGCGACAGCCGTCTGCGCGGCAGCCGTGGCCGCGCCCACCGTCTCCCGGACCTGGTCGATCCGGGCGGTGACCTCGGCGTGCTGCCGGTCCTGCCGCTCGGCGAGCCGGTGCTCCAGCCGGGCCAGCGGACTGGTCGGGTTACCGACGTCAAGGGTGCTGCTGACCGCGCCGAGCGTCTCGGTGAAGGTCCGTTGCAGCCGGGCCGAGCTCTCGGCCATCTGGTCCGCCACCAGGTCACGGACGGCTCGCGCGACGGGGGTGTCGTCGCCACCGAGCAGCCGCGACAGCTCCGCGCGCAGCTGCGCGGTCGCAGCGTCGACCGTGCCGGACATGTCCTCGTTGACCTGCTTGCGCGCTGCCGCGAGCGTCTCCGCAGTGGCCTTCGCGACCTCCCTGGCGGCCCTCGCGGTGGCCTCGCTCGCCTCCGCGGACGCCCGCGTGACGTCGGCGGTGAGGGCCTCGCTCGCCTTCTGCGCCCGGTCGGTCATCCGGATGACGGTGCCCGCGAGGGACGAGACGCCGGAGGCCTCCGGCCCAAGGGCCATCACCTGAGCGGCGAGGCCGAGCGCCACGCTGGCGAAGGAGGAAAGGTCCTCTCCCTCCGTCATGCTTTCCGGCGAGGCGGACCCGCGCTTCCCGCCGACCCAGCGGCTGGCCTCGGCCACTACCTGCGGGTCCGTCTCGACGAAGTGCTCGAAGACGAGCGCGCCGCCGCGGATGGACACGGGCGGCGCGCTCGCGCCGCCCTGCTGTTGGAGCCCCATATTGGGCTCCCTTCCCGGGCTCATGCCCGATAGAGGGCCAGCCCCGCGGGTACGCTCGGTGCGCCACGCGCCGCCCGCACCCGCGGGTCCTGGCAAGGGGGCCGCCGCTGCAACGGCGGCCCCCACGTTTCTCGCCAGCTAGGCGAGGCCAGCGATTGACTGGCCCGATGAGCGTTCCTCGCCGGGGTCTCGCGCACAACCGCGGCCGTGTTGCCGTTGCGCAACAAGCAACAAGTTGCCCTTGACGTGGGCAGTGCCGGGCGAGCAGGCTGTGCACCATGCCGACACGGAATGCTGCGCACACAGCGCCCTCATTGGGGGCACTGCTGCGCCAGGCGCGTGTCGCCCGAGGCATGTCTCTTAGGGCAGCGGCCGAGGGCACCGGCATCAGCTACAGCTCGCTGGCTCGTATCGAGAGCGGCGAGCGGAGCGCCCCACTCGAGGGCCTGCTCGAGCTGGGTCGCCGGCTCGGCCTGCCGCAAGCCACCGTCATGCAGGTCGCGGGCGTCTTGTCACAGGACGGCATGCGGGACCTGATCGGCAGTCACCTGCGCGGGGTCATCCGGGGCGGGCGGATCAGCCCGGAGGCGACCGCCGCACTGCGGCGGGTTCATCTCGCCCGTCTGCTGGAGCCGCTCGGCTCCGAGCTCGTCGGCAGGCCGGTCGACGTCTGGCGCCTGGCGGCGACCGTGGAGCTCCGGGCCGTCGAGGGACCTGGCCTGCCCGGCTTCGACGCGAGCGGGAACTACCGCGTCCCGCCACAGGCCAACCCCAATGAGCGAGTCACCCAGCGGGCGTGGCTCGCGCACGGGATCGGACACGCCATGCTCGGCCGGGAGGACGACGTGCCGCCTGCCTGCGACCCCCTCTCCACGGCCCGCGAGGTGGAGCGGGAGGCCACGCGGCTCGCCATGCTCATCCTGCTCCCCCCCGCACCGCTCAGGGCCAGGCTGCGCGAGAGCCCGCTCGGCCCGCTGACCGAAGGTGAGGACATCGCGGCCGTGATCGAGGAGATCGCATCCGACTTCGACGCGCCCGCGACCTTCGCGGCGACCCGCCTGGCGGACGAGGGCGCTCTTGCGGTACTGCCGGTGATGGTGTGATGACCAGCAGCAGCAAACCGGACTTCAAGCCGGAACTCCCCAGCCCGTTGCAGGCTCTCCGCAGCCTTCGTGCTGACGCTCGAGACGCGGTCGTCGCGGTTGGCGCGCAGACAGACGCCCAGGCCGTGGCCTACGTCCGTAGCCCGCTCGACGAGGCGATCACGTCGCTGGCTACGGCTGATTGGCTGCCCCATGCCATCTTCGTCACGGGCTCCGCCGGCGGTGGCAAGAGCGGCGCCGCCGAGTACCAGCGGCGCGCGAACCCGGGCCTCTTCCTCGACATCGTCGAGGACGCGACGCACTCCGACGGGCCGAGCCGTGACCAGGCCGCCACGCTCGCCGAACGGCTGGCGCCTCTGGCGGACAAGAACGATCTACGCCCGGACCGGCCCATCCTGGTGGCGGCGAACATCGGCATGATCGTGCAGCTAGCAGCGCTCTGGAGGGAGCGCAGATATGGCTTCGATGCGTTGATCAGCCAGCTCTTCTCGAGCCTTGGCCTCCCGGGAGCGCGTAGCGTTCCGGACGGCACCGTCCCCCTCGACATTCGTGTGCTGAACCTCGACGACCGCCCGACCTCAGGTCCGGGCGGGCTCCTTCCGAGCATGCTGCCCCTCCTGCGGCCGGCCACTTCCGGCACTGTCTTCAACGACACGCGCTGCGACACGTGTTTGGCGATCGAGTACTGCCCGGCGCGCGCGAACGCGACCCTCCTCGCCGGGCTGGCCGCGGACCTGGTCGACGACCTCGCAGCGCGTGCCGCCATCGAGCGGGGGCGCCAGGACACCCCCCGCGCCCTCTGGGACTTCCTGTCTCGCGTCGCGCTGCCCGAAAGCCACTACGGCACCGAGGACGATCCCTGTCTGGCGAGCCAGCGAGCTCACCGTGAGGACGACAAGCACTGGGTCGCGACCGGCCTCCTCCCGGTGACCCTCTTCGCCGCGCGCGCTGACCGCGGGTCTGCGCAGGAAGACCTCAGTGCCCGGGTCGGCCGACTGGATCCTGCCCGCGCGCCGACCGCGGATGCGTACGAGGCGTTCGCCGGCGCCGGCCTGCTGCCCGCCGACGATGCCGCGCCTCTGCGAGAGCTGATCGAGGCCGCGCGCGAGCACGGGTCCGAGGAGCCAGCCCTCGCCACCGCCGAGGCTGCCCTCGCGGAAGGAGCACGGGATGAAGCGGATGATCTGAGATGGAGGGCCACGGCAGCCAGGCTCAGGCTCGGCGTCTCGGCGCTGCTCGGGCGGCTGACCCGCCAGGAAGCCGCCGGGGAGGACGCCTTCCTGGCCGCCCTCGATGTCTACAAGCGCTGGCAACACCTGGAGACTACCGGCGAGGACACCACCCTGCTGGTGGACGAGATGGAGGAGCACCTCGGCAGCCTCGTCGACGAGCTGGGCAAGGGCCTGGCGAGGCTGTTCGGCGAGACTCTCGACGGCAGGACGTTCCTGCCGGTGCAGAACTACGACCCGCGAGAGCCGAGCCGGGCCTTCGTGCAATTCGACCTCGCCATCGCCACCGCCCCACCAGCGCTCGACCGGCCAACGGCAGCCAACCCCGAGGGCACCGCGCTCATCGGCTACCGCCCGCTAGCCGTCTCCCTCGACCTGGACGCCGGGATCCGCGTCAGTATCGACCTGCCGACATTCCGGCTGCTCGCGGATGCGCGCCGTGGGCTTGCTGGCGGCAGCGGTGATCCGGAGCGGACCTTCGCGCTGCGCCGGGCGGCGGAGGCGATCGCGCGCGCCGCCGCCGAGACCGAGGACGTGACCATGCTCGTGACCGATCCCGCCAGCGGCCGCCGCTACCAGGTGACGCCCCAGAAGGGCCTTGCCGGCCGCGTCAACCTCAAAGCCAGGGCGGTGAACGAGTGACCGGAGATCTCCAGGCCGTCATCCGGGAGATGGCTAAGGCCCGCGGCGCGATCGTGGAGGTGACCGGCGACCGCGTCACCGCCACGGTGCGGGGCCGGACGGCGACCCTGGATCTGCCCGCCGACGCCGCGGCCGTGGACGTCCTGGCCGACCTGCCTAGCGCCTTTCCCTCGCGCGCAGCGCGCGGTGACATCCGGGAGAAGACGCTTTACAACATCGTCCAAGACATGGTGGAGGTCGAGAGCGGGTCCCGCCTGCCCGACGCCGAGTTCCGCTCGGCATTACCGGATCAGCTGCACGCGGACGCATCCTCCCGGCGAGTACTCGCTTCGGTGATCCAGCGGCAGTACTGGTTCCACCCCCGCGCGACCCGCAGGTCGGCACCGGCCACGTTCCTCACCCCGTTCCACGCTGACCTGCCCGGGGCGTACGACTACCCCGGCCGCTACAAGTCGTTTCGCGGCAGCCTCCTGCTGTTCCTGTGCTTCGACGGCGGTGACTTCGACCTCTCACTCGCCGCCGACGTGCTGGACTTCATGAGGAGCGATGACGGGCTCAACCCGCTCGACCGCGAGGTGCTGCGGGCCGCGCGGGCGGTAGCGGCGCGGGACCGCCGGAAGCTGGTCCACGATCCAGAACGCCTGCTCGAGCTAGATGCCAGCCTGCGTCCCGACTCGCAGATCCGGGCGCGTCTCAGCCGGGGGGCATTCGACCAGAGCGCGCTCGACCTGATCCGCCGGGACCTCGGGACCGTGATGACCCTCCGGCTGCCCAGGCACGACAAGGTGGCCGCTCTAGTGCTGGCTCTCAGCCTGCACGTCGCCCTGTACTACTACCGGATCGCGTTCGCGCTGGGCGAGGGCCTCGAGGGAGCCGCGGTCGCGCTGGACGGTGGTGATCTTGGCCCGCGGCCAGCGTTCGGTCAGGCTGTGCGGTTCCGCGTCGGGAGCGGCGGGGACCGGCCCGTGAGCGGCAACGATCCATGCGCGCGAGCCTGGTGGCACTTGGATGAGCAGCACCTCCTCGCGCTGCCGGCGAGCATGGTGAGCGCCAACGTGCTGCATGCCGTGACGAGAGCCGTCCTCGGGCCCGCAGTCCCGCAGCTGCCTGACCCGTACGACTGCGCCGCCGCCCTGCGGGCCGATCCGGCGGCCGTGCAGCTGGCCGAGTTGCTGTGCGCGTGCGCGGCCGCCGGCCTTACCCACGTCACCGGCGGCCCGCTCGAGGCTCACGACCCGGGCGCCGGCGGCTACGCCCTGCGCGCCGCTGCACTGGGGACGTTCCGCGGGCGCGGGAGTGCCCTCAAGCAACGCGGTCGGGACGTGGTCAACACGATGGTCGGCGGCTTCGGCGGCAACCTGAGGCGGAACCGTGGCCGGGTCCGGTTCTTCGAGCTGGACGAGCAGGTCCTCTTCCTCTTGGTGAAGCTGGTCCTCGACGGAGCAGGGGTGGAGCAGATGGCGTTGCAGACTGCCTTCCTGCCCGCCCTCCAGGCCTACGGGCTCGCCCCGCAGGATGCGGCGGAGGAGGAGCTCCTCGCGGACGCTCTCCAGCGGCTGGGGCTACTCGACCGGTACAGCGATGCTGGGGAGGCGACCTATGTCCGCCATGTCTCCTGACGGGACGGGCTCGGCCTTCGCTGCGACCGCCGCCGGCGCGCTCCTCACCGAGCTGACCGAGCCGAGGTGGGCCGGCCGCAGGCTCCTGCTACGCGGGCTCCACGGGCTCACCCCGGCCGCCCTCTTCGAGGCCCTGCTCGCCGGAGCCCGGACCCGCCAGGTGGAGGTGTACCCGGAGGGCAAGTCGCGCCCCTCGACCACCCTGACCGCGATCTTGCCCGGGGACGTTGAGGGCAACGAGGTGATCCCGTTCCTCGTGGAGGAGCGCGGAGCGACGCCCAACAGCGGCACAGGGGGCTTCGCTGCGAGCCTCCGGACACACTTCCTCGAGGAGACCAGCTGCCCCCGGATCCTCCTCATCCTGGCGGCGAAGCCACAGGAGACGATCGCGTCGACCACAGAGGATGCGGCCGCACTGCCCGCGCTGGCCTTCGACAGGCTGTGCAAGGAGTCCGTCTTGCCGCCTGCGGGCGGCCCCCAGCCCTCCCTGGTAATTCGCAGCGTGGTCGACCACCACGTCACGCTGCTCCAAGCCTCTACGTCGACGTCCTGGCGGGAGGCCGAGCGCCTGCGTGACTGGGTCGGCGCTCACGGGAACGACCCCGACACCGCGCTTGGCGCGGCACTGCATGAGCTACGCACCTACATCTCGGACCCGGACCTACGGGCCGCCTCCGCAGCCCGCCGTCTCGCGAAGGCGGCATCCTGGAGGGCAGACCTCGAGCAGTGGATCAGCTCTCCCGGCGTGGACTTGGCGCGCAGGCTCGCCGCCAAACGGGTGTCGCAGTCCGGGGTCGACTCTGTGCTCGCCGCGCGCACCGTGCGTGGCCTGGACTGGGCTCGCTTTTCGCTTAAGGACCTGCAGTCTCGGGATGCCCGGACCGAGCTGAACCTCGATCCCATGAACCCCGTCTCCGGCGCGACCATCGCCCGCATCAACGGCGACTCGGTCGCCCTGTGGCTCCCTGCGCGTGGGGGCACCATCCAGTTCAAGCTGACCCGGGCCCTCAAGCCCGGGGAGGAGGCACGTCTCCGGTGGCACTCGGAGCCCGCGGCGGACCTTCCCGGGCGAGGGATGACAGTCACCGCCAGCGTCGCCTCGCCGTCCCCCGGGGAGTGGCGGTTCGGCTGGCTCGAACTGCTCGAGGAAGGAGCCACGACGGCGCGGTACGCGATCGCAGCCGCTTTCCGGGACGGCGACGTGGTCGCCTTTGAGGACTCCATCGAGGTCGATGCGGACCTAAGGGGTTTCACGTGCGCCGAGACTCCCCGCCTCGCGGTGTGGAGCGCCGACGGGCGAAAACTCGGCAACGCGGTGCTCGACGCGGAGCCCGAGGTGACTGGGGACGCTGCCCGGGTCCACCAGGTGACCGGGACGATCGACGGTGTCCAGGTCGGCCCTGTCCCCGTCGTTCCTTCCCGCTCCGGCGGCGACGAGGACGGCGAGCAAAGCGCGCCGCCAGACTTCGGAAGCGGCTCCGACGGCTCCGACGAGGACCCGGAGGCGACCGGAACCGACGAGGACGAGGGACCTGACCAATCAGGTGAGGGCGGTGAGCAGCAGGACGACGATCTGCTGGGCGGAGCGGCGTCCGGTCGCGGGGAGCTGCCCGCGCGGGATCCGAAGCAGCCCACCCTTGCGCATGCGATGCTCGCTTTCGGGCAGCCGCGGTGGCCCGACTCGCCCTCAGCGCCGTCCGGGGAGGAGGTTGTCTCCGCGCGTTTCGGGGCGGTGGAGCTCGAGGTCCGGCCACGAGTCGATGGAGCTGCCCTCCTCCCAGCGGAGAGGGCCATCCTCGAGCATCCCGAGTGGTGCATGTTCACGGTGGAGGGCGACAGCTGCTCCCTGCTGCGCGAGTTTCCCCGCCCGGAACCGGGCTGGTCCCGCGAGCTGGAGGCCTTCCTCGATGCGCGTGCCCGGTTCTTCGCGGAGGCTCTGAAAACCGGCAGCACGTATGCGCTCGATCCCCGCTCCGACGTCGCCACCGACTACACGGCTTCGTACCGGGCGCTCCTACAGGCCCTGCCGCGGGAAGCCACGTCACGAACGGAGTACGACGACCTGCTTCTGGTCGACCGGGTCGAGGTCCGAGGCAATCCTGACCTGCTGATCGCGCCGACGTCCCCGCTGACCGTGGCCTGGCATGCGGGACTTGCCCGGAGGTTCCAGGCGCTCGCCGAGGCGGGCGCGGGAGCCGATCGGGCGGACGTGACCGCGTTCACTCCGCAGTTTCTCCTCCCGCTCCTGCTGAGCGAGGGGGACTGGTACGAGGCGCAACCGGCGGGCACCGCTCTTCTCTGGCGGCGATACGCGCCGCTTGCCACCGCCAGCCCCGGGGCCCTGGAGCGCAACGCAGCGTTCATCGCGAGCCGAATCGCCTTCTTCCTCAGCGTCCATCCCGCACTCGACACGCCAGAGACCACCCTCGCCGTCACCTTCGCGGAGCCGGGGGACGGCGAGTCGGCTATCGGCGCGCTGCGGCACTTCTACCGTCCTGACCGGTCACGGTCGGAGTACCGGAGGCCCCGGATCCGCGCGGCCATCACCGGCGCCGGCAGCCCCGCCCGCCAGACCATCAACGAGCTGCTGTCGAGCGCCGCCGATAACGACCTTGACCGGATCGTGCGGACCCGATCCGACCTCAGCATCACCGACGACCTGGCGCCCCCCGCCTTCAGCAGCATCGCCTTTCTCTTCCGGAGCCCGGGCAATCGCGGCATCCGACCGGTGCGACTGGACCAGCGAGCCTCAACTAGCTATGCGCACGGCCTAGCGGCGGCGCCCGGCAGGGTCCTGGTTCCCGATGCGGACTACGTCTTCGCGACGGGAACCTTCTGTGATGCCCCAGGCCACGACGCCACCGACCTAGAGGCGATCCAGTACCACAGCCTCGAGCTCGTCGGGGGGCAGGGAGGGGAGCGCCTGGAGCCCGGCTGGACCCGGATGGTCACGGCTACAGCTGCCGAGTCGGACCTGGCCAGCTGGTACGACCGCTCCGGCTGGGTGGTGCACCTGGACCGGCTCGTGGGGCTCGAGGCCCTGGCGAACGGCCAGTCGCACCGCACGGTGCTCGAGTACGAGGAGGGTGCCGACCCGGCGACCTTCGGCTACGACGGGATCACCGGAACGCGGCACGTCGACCCGTACCTGGCAGTCCTCCGCCGCGCACTGGGGAGCGTCGCCTCGCCCAGCAGGGAGCAGGCACGCGAACTCATGCGGGTGCTCGAGTCCGTTTCCGGACGCTGGGCGCTGCAAATCGTCCAGCGCCCCCTCGCGAAGGTCCTCGAGCGCGCTGGCACTGCTTGCTCGGTCCGGTACCTCCAGGAAGTCGAGCAGTCCCTCGTCTCCCCCGGCGGCGGATTCTCCGCCCTGGTCGCGCTGGAAGAGATCGTCCCGGGCTTCCCCGAGTCCGGGATCCCGCGGCGCCTGCTGGCCTCGCGGAAGGGCCGCGGAGCCATGTGCGACGACCTGCTTCTCCTGACAGTCACCCCCCGGGGCGGGGAGCCGCCCCTGATCCAGGCGACGGTCATCGAGGTCAAGTTCTGGGCAGCAGCGGGCGCCGACTACTCCGATGCCGCGGACCAGGTCGAGGAAACGATCGACTGGCTCCGCTCGCGGTTCGGCTCTCCCGGTGCCCTCGCCGATCTCCGGGGCCGTGACCTGGCGGAGCTCATCCGGTCCGCGCGAGCGCGGAACAGCACGTTCGGGGCCGCCCCAGCTCTGCCTGCCGACGCCGAGCAGCGGCTCCAGAGGATCTCCTCCGGCAGGTACGAGCTCCAGTTCGGTCACTGGCGCCGGGATGCCTACCGCCGGGGGCTCATCGTCGCCGTGGAGAACGGCCAGGCAGGTGCGATGGAACTCTCCCAGCTCAACGGGATGGAGGGACCGATCGACCTGGTCACGCTACGGAGTAGCTTTGCCGTACCGGCGCTGGAGATGCAGCCGCTTGGCGCGCCCCCAGGGTGGGCGCAGCTGTCGATGCGGCCGCCAGCGGCAGAACCGGGAAGCGGCGGTAGCGCGCCAGGCCCGGCCGAGGGATCGCCGGAACCCGGCCAGGGCGGTACGACGTCCCCTGACCGGGACAGCTCCCGCGGGACCAGCGCGGCCGGACATGGGGCCGCCGCGTCGGAGGCCTTCGCCACCGAAGGTGAAGGCGTCACCGACGAGCTGCTCCGGGACGCCCGCCGACTCGGCGACGCGTTCGCGAAGTACGGGCTCACAGTGGAGCCCTTCGAACCCTCACTGGCGCAGGTCGGCCCGAGCGTCATCAGGTTCCGCACGCGGGCCGTCGGCAGGCTCTCGATCACCGACGTTGAGCGACGCGGCCGGGACATCAGCCGCGAGGTCGGCGCCTCCGGAGAGGTAGGCATCGGGGACGAACCCGGGTTCATCACCGTGGACGTGCCGCGCGCCGAGCGGCAGCCGGTCCCCCTGTCCTTGGCGCTGCGGGCCCTGGACACGCACCAGGGCAAGCCCGGTGCGCTCTCGTTCGTGGCGGGCCTCGCGCCGAGCGGCGACGTGCGGATCGCGGACCTGTCACGGCTGCCGCACCTGCTCGTGGCCGGCGCGACCGGCTCGGGCAAGAGCGTCTACCTCCGGGGCCTCCTGGTGGAACTCCTGCGTGCCCGCACTCCCGAGCAGCTGGAACTGATGATCATCGACCCGAAGCGCCTGGACTTCTCGGCTTTCACACGCGCCCCGCATCTCCGCGGGGGCACGATCATCAGCGACCCCCAGGAGGCTCTGCAGAGCCTCGACACCACGCTCGCCGCCGAGCTCGAGCGGCGCCAGCCCATCCTGGAGGAGGCCGGGGTCAGCTCAGCGACCGAGTTCTACGAAGTCGGGGGCGCCCTCGAGGACCTGCCGCAGCTGGTCATCCTCGTCGACGAGTTCGCTGACCTCGTCCTGGCCGGTCCCAATCGCAGGGCGTTCAGCGAGATGGTGCAGCGCTACGCCCAGCTCACGCGGGCGTACGGCATCTTCCTCGTGCTCGCCACGCAGCGACCCAGCGTCGACGTAGTCACGGGCAGCATCAAGGCCAACCTCACCGCCCGGGTGGCCTTCTCGCTGCCTAGCTCACGTGACTCCATGACCATCCTCGACCGCGGCGGCGCGGAGGATCTCCTCAGTGACGGCGACCTCCTCTTCTACCGCAACGGGAAGATCGAGCGCCTTCAAGCGCCCCTCACGACGATCGCTGACGTGCGGGCCACCCTGGGGCTGAGCAGGTGAATGCCGGCTAGGCATGCCGGATCAGGTCGTGTGTTGGTATCGATTTCTGGAGGCTGGGTCAAGTCATGGCGCGTTCCCTGGCTGTTGCGTTCTCTGCGCTCGACGATTCCAGCCTTGTCGTCGACCGGGTCTACGAAGGCGGCACATCGGGCACTTTCGCGGATGACCCGCTTGCCCTTCTGCTTCCCGTTGGCAACCAGGGCGGGTTCCGCTACAAAGGATCTCCGAAACAACGCGCGGTCAGGCTGGTCGCGCTGTACACAACATCAACCGAACCCGACTGGCCAGATTCACTTGACCCGCAGACAGGTATCTTTACCTACTACGGCGACAACCGCAGCCCCGGACGCGACCTGCATGACACGCAGAGGGACGGGAACCTGCTCCTGCGGGATGTCTTCAGCCAGACACACGGCAGCGAGCAGGACCGTGCGGCAGTGCCGCCGTTCCTCCTGTTCGAGAAATCTGCTCCCGGCCGCAGAATCGTGTTCCGCGGTCTGCTTGCCCCGGGCGCCGCCACGCTAACCCCGGACGACGAACTGGCAGCAGTCTGGCGCAGCAGCAACGGCAGCCGGTTCCAGAACTACCGGGCACGGTTCACCGTGCTCGACGTTGCGGAGGTAACACGGGAATGGCTGGATGACATTCTGGCAGGCAAGGCCAACGACAGTCGTCACCGCCCGAGTGCGTGGGCGTCCTGGGTGCACGGACGCACCTACCAGCCGCTGCTGGCGCCATCGACGACCGTTGTACGCAAGAAGGCCGAACAGCTGCCCCAGGACACTGGCGGGCACTCAATCTTGCGCGAGATCCGCAAGTTCTACCGCGGCAACGAACACGGATTTGAAGCCTGCGCCGTGCAGCTCTGGCGGCTGCTCGCGCCGCGGACAACCCGCTGTGACGTGACTCAGCCCAGCCGCGACGGCGGCCGGGACGCAATCGGCGAGTACACCCTTGGCCCGCCCTCGGACCCGATCACGATCGACTTCGCCCTCGAAGCAAAATGCTACAGCGACACCACCTCCGTCGGCGTCCGCGACGTCTCACGCCTCATTGCACGTTTGCGGCACCGGCAGTTCGGGGTCTTCGTCACTTTGACCGGCAGGCATACACAGAAGTCCGCGAGGACGCCCATCCGATTGTGCTGATCAGCGGGCGCGACATCGTCGACGCCCTGAGAAGCAGCGGGTATAGCAACCTGCAGGAAGTACGGAGCTGGCTCACCGCGGTTGACGTGTAGCAGCCAGCCCCACCCGGGCGGCCGAAGACGTCGCCCGACCGGTCACTGTCACCCTGAGTCAGGTTATATGAACAGAGCACTACCACTGCATGCGGCGAGGCCGGCAGCAAGTTACCCAGAAAATCTTTCTCGTTAGCAACAGCCTTAGCCTCAAAGAGGCTGAGTGGCTAAGCAAGCAGAGATCCGGGCAACAGCTGCCGTACAATCCGGAATAAAACCTTGTTGAGCGAGCTGCCATTATCCACACGCCTTTAGCCGAATTCCACGCAGGCTGTGGACATCGGCATGTACCCTGCCGCCGTGCCGCAAAATTGCGTTTGTGCCCGCGCGCTTCGCCCACTTCGACATGTCCCATGCCGTCGCTGCCCTGTGGTCATTGCCGATCGCTGAGCACCTACCCCAACGCAGCTACTGCTGCCGCAAGACGCGCAGCCAGGACCAGTACCCCGCGAAGCCCGACGAATAGATGTTGCCAATCTGCTAGCCGAGCTCCGAGCTATCTGGGATAGTGGCCAAGTGACTGATAGCAATCAGGGAACCCTGCCGTTGCAGCTAAACGTCAGGCGAGCCGCGGCCGTTGACTCGCGAGTACGCGCCATAAGCTGGAAGCGCAACAAGTTCATGGTACACCCGGTTCCAGAGAAGGGTATGTCCAGACCCGTCGGCAACTTCCCTATCCCGCAGGAGAGCACGGCGACTCCGCCTGCAGACCTGCAGAAATGCGTTGACTGGTTCTACGGTCAGCGTGAAGCACGTGAGCGGTTCCGGTGGGCTTTACGTGACTCGCTCGACGAACTCATGGATGGGCAGCGTACCGGCAGATGGTGCTACCAGCACCTCTCTAAAACCGAGAAGACCTACCTCGGCACCGCAGTCGAGGTTAACCTGACAAAAGAGTTCGACATCGAGGCCGGCGAGGATCTCGATTGGACTATCTCTGGGGCTGAACTTGATTGTAAATTCTCCCGTGATCTCGGCGGCTGGGAGATCCCCATGGAGATGTACCAGTGCGACGACCATGGGGAGCAATCCGGCCGAGCTGACCATGTCGCCCTGCTGACATGGTTCAGTGATGACCACAGCGAGTGGGCTGCGGGACTGATCCGGGTCACCGATCAGCGGCTGCGCTGGAAAAAACCGGGTGCTTCAGGCAACCCGACGCGCGCATACAACCGCGATAACAAACGTAAAATCTCAGATAGCGGCATACGTGACATTTTCTGGCTCTGGGGAGGAATTCAGGACGATCTGCCTACCAACCACCTATTTCATCTCGAGCAGGAGCAGCGCGGCAGAATTCTGCATGATGTCTCCGGGCAGGAGCGTGTCAATCAGCTCTTTCGAGAGCTTACGGGCTGCGTCGTGAGTCGGCATACCGTCCTCACGGTGGCACAACAGGACGATTCTCCTAAACGTGTCCGCGACGCAAGAAGCGCATTGCAGCCTGAAGGATTTATTATTCTGGGAGCTCAAGAAGCTCATCCCGACGTAGCACGACACCTTGAGCTGCCTGTTCCCGCCAAGGGTGAGTGGGTGTCCGTCCGACTCACCGAGGTTGGCCACGAGGCTAATCGGCCGAAGGTCTGGCTAGAAAGCAAGTGGTGGGCCGTTGCACGTTCCGATGAACCTCGAGCCGCTGCGCCGTCGATTCCGCGCCATAAGCTGCCCGACCAGCCGACCCAAGGCCTCATTGAGGCCGACTCCACCGAAATTCAGCTGAAGCGCAATCTTACTTAGTCCGACTGACGAGTTCGTATTCATCGAACGCACAGAGATCGGACATCCGTCAACAGCATCGGAAGCCGCCCCACAACATCGAGGCTTCTCAATAAGACTGAATAGGGTGCGCGTTGTCCTGAGATCGGGCGTGGGGCCCCTGGTTTGGACCGGATCTGCGAAAATCCGATCCCAGAACTCCAGAGGCCTCACGTGATCATCTATCATGCCACGCTCGAAGTAGCCAACGAACTGGCCGTGTCCGTCGCCAATGTCCTACGATTTGGGCGACGTTAGCGACGCCCCGCCGCGAAGTTCGGGCGCGGACCCGTACCGGCACTCGGTGCTGGGCCTGCGCTGGTTCCGTGACGAAACCCCCGGTCCGACGGCTGGCCACCGACCACAGTCAGCATCACCACCGTCTACCGCTACCTGGACGGAGCCATAACTGCCTTCCTCACCCCAACCTACAACCTGCACCAGGTAATACAGCAGCGGCAGGCCACGGCCGACACCCTCGCGGTTCTCGGCGGCACCCTGATCCCGCCACTCGCCGCGCCGCGACCTCGAACCATCACCCGCCACTTCCGCAGAGATCCGGTGAGCAGCTCAGTCCACAACTGCGTAGCGACGCCGATACGCTTCGAACTGGTGTCTGACTTCGGCCCCGTCTGCCGCTGTTTTGTCGGTGGGCGCGCTTATCGTGGTTTCAGCGGTGCGGCATGAACCACTCATCCTCGGACTGGAGTCCTAGGTCGTGTCCTACGGCACCGAAGATGTTGATCAGATACGAGGTGCAGCATGGACTTGAACGCAGCATTCAACGATTACCAGAAGGCCGTGGATGCCGACCCTGAGCAGGTCGCCCTTGCCCGGGAGCGGCGGGACGTATTCAGCGATGCGCTCCGCGCGGAAGGCGACGTCGTAGAGGTCTTCGGATCGGGGTCGCTGCGCCGCAGCACCCAGCTCAAGCCGGTCCACGATGTCGACCTCATCGTCGTCTTCGACCGGGAGCAGCACACCGACTGGGGTTCGCTGGGCACCTCGTCTCAGGACGCCCTCGATCACGTGCGCAAGCAGTTTGTGTCTGTTGCAGGATGCAGCGACGTGGACTGGTCGTGACTCGATCGTTGACCTGCTCCTAAAAGCTGCTGGCTGGCGAGTGGAATACGCCCTCCTCAAGGCCGACGTAGTCGAGGCGCTGACGGTGAACGGGATCGTCACAGACGCCAGCCAAGATCACCTGATTGAGGAAGCCCTCGCGCAGGCGCCACCATCGGGTGAGGAGCAAGTGTGAGCGGCCTCCTGGTCCTTGTCCCTTATCCTGCCGCGCAACGTATCCGCGACGGGGGGCAATGGGGTCAGGTCACCTACAAAGCTTCCGACACCGATAATGTCGGAGCGGTCACGGCGGTATCGCACGGCAACGATCCGATCCTGCCGGCCGCGCTTCAACCTAAGACCCATTTCCTTAACTCGGCTGATTCCCGTGGCGGCCACCGGTGGTACCGAGTCCCGCCCGAGTTGCATCTTCTTTGGTGGCACCTCCGCAAAATACGAGGTGGACTGAAGCTTGATGGATTCAAATCGTCGATCGACGCGGGATGGATGAGCCCCGGCGGAGGTAGCTATCTAGCGCTGACGGTTTCCGCCGACGTCCGCACCTCCTACCCGGAAGTGGATATTCCAGACATTGCCGCGTGGTACGTCACCCCGACCGCCGCGGAACCCGTGGATCTCGACGTTCAGGCCCCCGACCAGGGTATTCAGCAACTTGCCGGACATTGGCCCGTTGCTGACCTCGCCACGACGTCGGTGCTCGTAGTGGGTGCTGGCAGCATCGGAGGTGCTGCGGCCCATGCGCTGGCTACCTACGGAGTAGGGCGCCTGATCTTGCTCGATCCCGACCGGCTACTAGGACGCAACCTCGTCCGTCACCTCGGCGACGCCCGGTACGTCGGCCAGCGCAAAGTCGACGTACTTAAGCGGCAGCTCAGCGATCTTCGCCCTGCGGCTGCGCGCGCGTTGCTGGCCGTACTGATCGAACTGACCAAGGTACCGGTGCTCGACGGACCAGCGAGGGAGGCGACCGATGTCCGCTGAAATCAGCGACCCATGGTCGAAATTGGACGAGATCCTTGGGCTGGACGTGGCCGCGCCCGTTGACGAAGGGATCGGCGCCTTGGCCGTCTACGGGCGGTGCTCGACGGAGGACAACCAAGACCCGGAGACCTCGCGTGGCTGGCAGTTCGGGAACGCGCGGAAGTTCGTCGAGCCGCTGGGCGGCCGAATCGTGGCGGAGTTCTTCGACATCGGGCAGTCGCGCTCGGTCCCGTGGGAGCGCCGCACCGAGGGGTCGCAGTTGCTTGCCGCGCTTAAGAACCCGCGTCGTGGCTGGAATGCCCTGGTCGTCGGCGAGGGCACCCGGTGTTGGTTCGGAAATCAGTTCTCGCTCATCGCGCCGCGGTTCGCTGCCTACGGCGTGGACCTGTGGGTGCCGGAACTGGGCGGGAAGTTCGATCCGCGGAACCCGTCACACAAGATGCTGATGAGTGTGCTCGGCGGCATGAGCGAGTCGGAGCGGCAGCACGTTCAGGCTCGCGTGCGGGCTGCGATGGATGCGCAGGTTGGCAACGAAGGACGTCACCAGGGCGGCCGGGCTCCGTATGGATACGTCGTGGTCGACGGCGGGCTGCATCCGAATCCGAGAAAGGCAGCGGAGGGATTCCGGTTGCGCCAGCTCGCTCTTGACGAGTCTGCCGCCGAGGTTGTGCGTCGTATCTTCGCGGAATACCTCTCCGGCAATGGAGACCGGGCGATTGCGAACGGGCTAAATCGCGACGGCATCCCCTGCCCGTCGGCGCGGCGGCCGGATCAGAACCGGCATCGCCTTGCCGACGGCTGGCAGGGCAGCACGGTGCGAGCGATTCTGGAGAACCCGCGCTACACCGGCTTCGCGTTCTTTGGCCGGTGGGCGCGGCAAGAAATGCTGCTTGATCCTGACGACGTCGCAGCTGGGAACATTGTGCGGTTCCGGCGCGCCAAGCCGGATCGAGTGGTTCGCTCGCGCCAGCCGGCGCATCCCGAGATCGTGTCTGTCCAGGACTTCACGCAAACGCAGTTGATGCGGCGAGCCAAAGCGGCGGGTGGTCTGCAGACCGCGCGCAAGACCGAACGCGCCGGACGCACGGTCAAGCACGCGTACCTGTTCCGTGGACTCATTCGGTGCGCTGCCTGCGGACGGAAGATGGAAGGCAGCCCAAGAAAGCACGGCATGTACTACCGCTGCCCGGCCCGGACGCTCACGCCCGGCTCGCCAGCCTTGCTCACGCATCCGCCGACAATTTACCTCAAAGAAGAGCCACTGCGGGACGCCCTGAACGAGTGGATCGGTGGCCTGTTCGACCGGCAGAACATCGCGCGGACCGTCGAACAACTGGTTCAGGCTCAACCGACACCGCGGGCGGCGGACGACGGGCCCGCACGGAAGCAACTGGAGGACGCGGAAGCCAGGCTGCAGCGGTTCCAGAACGCCATCTCCGCTGGCGTCGACCCGTCCGCCGTTGTCGAGGGCATCAACCGGGCGCAAGCCGATCGGGCGGCAGCTCAGGCGGAACTGATGGCAGTTGGCGAGCCTGCTGGACTCGGCGAAGCCGAGGTCTACGCGATGATCGACTCGCTCGGCAACGTCAGCGCCGCACTCGCCGACGGTCAGCCGGGCCGGCTGGCCCAGCTGTACCGGGACTTGCGGCTTGACCTGCGGTTCGACCACGAAAGAGAGGCCGTCGACGTGACGGCCTCTCCGCGGGTGAATAATGCGTGTCCGAGGGGGGACTTGAACCCCCACGCCCGTTAAGGGCACTAGCACCTCAAGCTAGCGCGTCTGCCATTCCGCCACTCGGACCTGCTGAGGAAAGAGTATACGGCCGCCCCGTGGGGGTCTTCAGGGGGGTCTGGATCGACGGGCCTGAGGTGGCTGGGATGATCATGCGTTTTGGCGCTCCACTGTATCGATCCAGTCCTCTTGGCCTGCTCGGCTTCGGGCGAATGCTCGCAGGGGCTCCCGGTAGCTTTAGGTGTCCGGGCCTGCCGGTTCCAGTACCAGGGACTCCAGCAGCGCCACGGTGTCCGGTAGGGGGAGGTTCGGCGCCGGGAGCGAGATGGTGGGCGGTTCCAGGTGGGAGAGCGCGCGGAACGCTTGGGACTGGGCTGGGGACAGTTCGGCCAGTGCCGACTCGTACGGCTTCTCTATCGCGCCGCACTCCGGGGTGTGACCGGCGAACCTGGAGCCGGGCGGCCCAAGCGCTGCAGGCCTGGGGCATCGTCCAGCCCGGGCGGGATGCCACTCGGGCTCCCACCGCCTGCAGGACCTGGGGTAGGCCTGCTGTGCGGCGGATCAGTTCGTGGGTTGCCGACGGGTCACGAGTGAGTCGGGGGCCGATCAGGCGTTCCAGCAAGGTCAGGGACTCTGGAGTGGTCAGGCCAACCAGTTTCTGCCAGTGGGCGTACGGAAGGCCGTACAGGCGCTGGCGGACTGTGATCACCACCGCCAAACCTCCTGCTCCGGGGAGGAGGGGGCGGATCTGGTCGGCGTCTTGGGCGTCGTCCAGGATCAGGAGTAGGCGGCGGCCTGTTGTGCGGGTTCGCCACAGCTCTGCGCGCTCGCTTGAGAACGGCGGTAGGTCCCTGACGCCGATGCCTCTCAGCAGCTCGGCCAGGGGATCTGTTGAGACGGCCAGGTCCGTGAAGAGCTGGCCGTCCGGGAATGTTGGGCGAGCTGGTGGCCCAGCTGGACCGCCAGGGTCGTCTTGCCGATTCTTGCCGGGCCTTCCAGGCCGATCACCGGGACGCCTGGGCGGGTCAGGGCGTCGGACAGGGAGGTCAGCTCGCTTGAGCGGCCGGCGAACTCCGGGAGTTCTGGGGGTAGCTGCGTGGGGCGGGTGATCGTAGCGGCGAGGGTCGGGTCCGAGGACAGGATGCGGCGTTGCATTTCCCGCAGCTCGGGGCCTGGGTACAGGCCCCGCTCGTCCTCCAGCAGGCGCTGGATGCGGGCGAAGACGTCCAGGCGGCCGGAGCGGTACAGGGCCAGCATCTGCAGCTCGCGCGGGCGTTCGCGCAGCGGCTGCTCGGCGATCAGGTCGGACAGCACGGCCGTGGCTTCTCCGTGTCTGCCTGCCTCGATGTCGGCCGCCGCCAGGTCTTCGATCGCTTTCAGGCGCAGCTGCTCCAAGCGGACGCGCTCGGCTTCGAGGCCGTTGACGCCCGACAGTGGCGTGCCGTGCCACAAGGCCAGCGCGGCGCGGGGGTCGCCGGCGGCTAGCAGGTGGCTGAACTCCGTGAGGTCCAAGGCCGGCGTGACCATCGCGTAGCCGCCGCCGATGGACTTGATCGTGGTGTCCGGCTCCAGGGCGTGGCGCAGGCGGGAAATGTACGAGCGGACGATGCCGGTCGCCGTCCTCGGTTCCGCGCCGCTCAGAGGGCTTCGACCAGCTGGGCCGGCGACAGGGACGTGCCGCCCTGCAGCAGCAGGACCGCCAGCGCCGCCCGCTGCTGGGGCGGGCCTAGCTCGAGCTCGACGTCGCCACGCCACGCCGGGCCCAGCACCTCGAACCGCAGCGATTCGGTCACGCTCTGCGCAACCGCTGGTGGCGGGTGGCATTCCACCGCGGCGAGCGACCGGTCTCCTCCAGCGACGGGCCACCGCCGCAGATCGGCGAGTGGTCGAAGTATGGGCGGAACTCGGCGATCGCGTCCTGGGAGCGGCGCCGCATGAACGCCTGGCCGCCGATCGCCGTGTCGGCCCGGCCGTGACCGTGGTGCTCGAAGCGCTCGCGGTAGCGCCCGATCATCCGCCGGGTGTGCTCAACCGGCCAGAAGATGTTGTTGTGGAAGAACCCGTCGCCGTAAAAGGCCGCCTGCTCGGCGATCTGCGGGCTGCGGATCGACCCGTGCCAGACGAACGGCGGCACGCCGTCCAGCGGACGTGGGGTCGACGTGAAGCCCTGCAGCGGAGACCGGGACTTGCCCGATCAATCGATGACGTCTTCGCGCCACAGCCGCCGCAGCAACGCGTAGTTCTCGACGGCCGGCGCGATGCCAGCCAGGTGCCGAAGTCCTGCAGCCGCGGGTTCAGCTCGCACACGGCTTCCGGGTCGCGCGCGCCGGCGAAGACGTTCTCGTATTCGGCGTAGTAGAAGAACATGGTGGCCAGGTCGTCGGCGCCCGGGAACCCCTGTGCGCGCACCGCTTCGACGGTGACCGGCCGGTAGGCGACGTCCTGGCCGAGCTCCTTGGCGAACGCCGCCGCGTACTCCTCGCCGGACAGAGAACGTCGTCGGCACGCCCGCGTCGGCGAAGAACTCGTCGGGCGGCGTCGACCAGATGGCGTGCTGCAGGCCCGCGCTCTTGGCGGCCGTGGCCGGGTGATGGCCCGCAGCGCGAAGCGGCCGGCCGGGTCGTCGAGGGTGGCGGGGGCCAGGCCGCCGCCCTGCTGGCCGGTGGCACCGACGACGGCGGTGATCTTCTGCTCGGTCATGGGTTCTCCGCTGGTTCGGTGACCGGGACGTCCGGTCGTGAACCCGGGTAACCGCCGCGGTGTTGGCGGCTCGTGCACGTGGTTTACAAGACCCACCCGGATTCCTAGGATTCGCCGGGCACGAACGGGAGGTTCTGGATGGCGCGCCGTGCCCGGCGAGACGGCGACGAGATCACCGTCGAGGAGCTGCTGAGAGAGACCGGCGCCACCGCACGGCCGCTGACCGGCGGTTCCCTGCCACCGCGGCCGCCGGTCCCCGAGGCGATGTCGCCCGAAGAGCGCATCGAGCAACGGGCCAGGGAAGCCGCCGCCGCGCAGCAGCGGGCCGGGACGCGGATCCGCTGGGCCAGCGCGATCTGCGGGGCCGTGGTCGTGCTCGGCAGCGTCGTCGTCATCCTCGTGACCACCACCGGCTCGCCCGGGCGGGAGGCGTCGCCCGCGCTGATGCCGCTGCTGCCCGCGACCACGCCGAAGCCGTCCACCAGCGCGAAACCCCCGCCGAGCCCGACGCCGATCCCGACCGTCATGGCCGGGCGGCAGACCAGCACACCGGCGAAGACGACGACACCGGCGCCGTCCAGCGCAGCTGCTCCCCCGGCGCCCTGTTCGGTGCGGTTCACCGTGCAGGACCAGTGGAACGACGGCTTCACCGCGGCCGTCGCCATCACGAACAAGGGCGGCAAGACCTTCTCGCCGTGGACGCTGAGCTGGACGTTCGCGGCCGGGCAGCGGGTCACCCACGGCTGGGACGGCGACTACGACCAGAGCGGCGCCCGCGTCACGGTGAACGCCGCGGAGTGGAACACGACGCTGGCGCCCGGCGCGACCGTCACCACCGGGTTCAACGGCTCGATCCGCGGTGGCAACCCCGCGCCGGGCGCGTTCACGCTCAACGGCGCCGCCTGCGACGCGGGCTGACTCCTCAGGTGGTCTCTTCGGGACGGCGTCGCATCGTCGGTTCCGGGAATTCGGACCGGCGGTCGGAGTCGCGCAGGACCTCGCGGGCCTGAGCTTCGGGGTCGGCGCTCTCGACGGCCTGTTCCTCGGGCAGGAGCTCGGCCCGGCCCGCCGTGCGCTCGTCGTCGTCCTGTTCACGTGCCATGACGGCGAGGTACCCACGGGAGCGGTCTGTAACGCTTCCGTTCACCCGGACGACCTGCCTGCACAGGATCACCTGAAGGAGGCCTGATGCCGGACGCCAGCCCTTGGCCGGAGATCCACCGGGAACGCGCCGCGCTCGCCGACGACCTCGCGGGCGTGTCCGACGCCGCGTGGTCGACGCCGTCGCTGTGTCGCGGGTGGACAGTCCACGAGGTACTCGGCCACGTCGTCGCGACGGCGAAGCTGACGCCGGTCACGTTCTTCGGGCGGCTGGCCGGGTCCGGGTTCCGGTTCGGGGCGATGGCCGCGAAGAACGTCGCGCGCGAGACCGCCGGCGGCCCGGCGGCCACGCTCGCGCAGCTGCGGGCCCACGCGAACGCCACCACCGGGCCGCCGGGACCGGCGGACTCGTGGCTCGGCGAGATCGTCGTGCACGGCACCGACATCCGCCGCCCGCTCGGGCTGGAGCGCGCGTTCCCGACCGCGACGCTGGTCGAGGTCGCCGAGTTCTACCGCCGGTCCAACCTGCTGATCGGCGCGAAGAAGCGGATCGCCGGCCTGACGCTGCGGGCGAGCGACACGGACTGGTCGACCGGCAGCGGGCCCGAGGTGCGCGGCCCGCTGCTCGCGCTGATCCTGGCGATGACCGGCCGGGGCGCGGTGCTCGAGGAACTCGCCGGGCCCGGGGTGGACCAGCTTTCGGCTCGCTGCGGTGCTCAGGCTTGACCCGAGGTCAAGCCGGTTCGACGCGAAAGACCGCGATGCGGCCGGCCGCGTCGGCTACCGCGTCCGGAGTCGGAGCTTCGGCCAGGCCTGTGGTCACGTAACGGTTTCCGACGCTCGCGGGGCTCGTCGCCACCAGCTTGCGCAGGATCGGGCCGCGCTCCGGCACCGGGACCTCGACCAGCCGGGCGGTCGCCGCACGGCGGCCGCGGGTGAGGGTGACCGTGTCCGCGGCCCGGACGTTCGCCACCCAGGCCGCCTTCGGGTAGGCCTGGATGATGTAGCGCTCGCCGTCCTGCGGGATGACCGCGATGGGAAAGGTGCGCGGGACGCCCGTGCGGCGTCCCGCGACCGTGAGCAGCTGCATCGGGCCGAAGGCGAGGCCGAGCCGCTGGAGCCCGACCACCAGTTTGTTCCCGGCGTTGACCATCCGCCGGTAGTTCTGCGCTGTCGTCATGCCTTCGACGATACACCAACTCGTACGAAACTCATATCTTCGGGAACTCGTACGTCAGGTCGGGTCGGGACCCGGCGCGGATTCCGGTGGGATGGGATCCGGCACGGGCACCCCGCTGGGCTCGGGTACCGGCCGGTCCGGGCCCGGGCCCGGCGGCACGGGATCCGGGCCGGGCGGTGCCGGATCCGGGTCGGGCCCGACCGGGTCCGACGGGATCGGCTCGGGTGGTGCCGGGGGTGCGGTCATGCGGTCCGCTGCGATCGGCATCGATCTCCCTCCGCCGTCCGAGGCTCGGGCGGCTGTCACTCTTGGTTACCCAGAGCGGCAGTCCGGGAAAACCCCGGCGCGCCGTGTCGAGTTACGGTCGTGCCGTTCGTCATCCTCTGCGAACGACCAGTCATCGGGAGGATCTCGTGCTCTACCTGCTCCTCATCTACAACTGCGACCGGCCGGAACCCGGGGATCCGGGCTTCGAAGAGGCCCTGACCGCGGTGAACGCCTTCGCCGACGAATGCCGCCGCCGGGGATCGCTGCTGGCCGGGCACCCGCTGCAGCCCGAGCACACCGCGACGACGGTGAGCGTCCGCGAAGGCCGGACGCTGATCACCGACGGCCCGTTCGCCGAGACCCACGACCACCTCGGCGGGTACTACCTGCTCGACTGTCCCGACCTCGACGCCGCGCTCGACCTGGCCGCGCTGTGCCCGATGGCCGCGGTCGGCTTGATCGAGGTCCGGCCGGTCGCCGGGGTACCGGGTGTCGACCACCGCGCCGCCGGTGACCGCTGACCCGCTCGCGGCCGCGGTGGACCGCGTCCACCGCGAGCACCGGGCCCCGCTGCTCGCGGCGCTCGTGCGCGTCCTCGGCGACTTCGAACTGGCCGAGGACGCGCTGCAGGACGCCACCGCGCTGGCCCTGCAGCGCTGGGACGTCGTCCCGGACGACCCGGTCGCGTGGCTGCTGACCGCGGCCCGCAACAGCGCGATCGACCGCCTGCGCCGGGCCCGGCGGGGCCGGGAAAAGCTGGCGGAACTCGGCGAACGGCGGCCGCGGGTGACGGAGTTCGGCGAGGAACGGCTACTGGCCGTCGGGGACGAGCGGCTGAGCCTGATCTTCACCTGCTGTCACCCCGCGCTGGCCGAGGAAGCCCGCGTCGCGCTGACGCTGCAGGCGGTCGTCGGCCTGACCGCCGGCCGGATCGCCCGGATGTTCCTGGTCGGCGAAGCGACGCTGGCGCAACGGCTGGTCCGCGCGAAACGGAAGATCCGCGACGCCGGGATCGGCCTCGCCGTGCCCGCCGACCACCTGCTGCCGGAACGTCTTTCCGGCGTCCTGGCCGTGGTGTACCTGATCTTCACCCAGGGCTACACCGGCGCGGCCGGGGAGGCGCTGCGTGCGGAGGCGATCCGGCTCGGCCGGCTGATCGCCACGCTCATGCCGGACGAGCCCGAGGCGCTGGGCCTGGTCGCGCTGCTCCTGCTGCACGACTCCCGGGCCGCCACGCGGCGCACGGCCGAAGGGGACGTCGTGCTCCTGGCCGACCAGGACCGGACCCGGTGGGACCGCGGGGAGATCGTCGAGGCCGTGCGGCTGCTGGACCGGGCGCTGCGCCACGGCCGTCCCGGGCCCTACCAGCTGCAGGCGGCCATCGCGGTCCTGCACGCCCAGGCGCCGACGCCGGAAGCGACCGATTGGGCCGGCATCGCCGCGCTCTACACCGAACTGCTCGCCGTGGCGCCCTCGCCGGTGATCGCGCTGAACCGGGCGGTCGCGGTGGCGATGGCCACCACCCCGGACGAGGGCTTGGCGCTGGTCGAGGAGATCGACGGCCTCGACCGCTACCACCTGCTGCACGCCACCCGCGCCGACCTGCTGCGCCGCCTCGGCCGGCTCCCCGAGTCCGCCGCGGCCTACCGGCGCGCGCACGAGCTCGCCACCGAACCCGCCGACCGGCGTTTCCTCGCCGGCCGCCTGCGCACCCTGGAGTCCTGATGCGACTGTCCGTCCTGGACCGCGGCCACCGCCGCCGCGCGAAGCTGTTCATGGGCCTGACGTCCGCGATGTCCCGGGTGGACAGTCCGGACATCGTGCGGATGCTGTTGTACCGGCCGGGGTTCCTCACCCGGGCGCTGCTGGACCTCACCGCGCCCGCCATGCGCGGCCCGTCGTACTGGACGGCGGGTGAGCGCGAGTTCCTGGCGATGAGCATCGCGCGGGGGCACCAGTGCCCGTTCTGCCTGGACACCCACGCGGAGCTGGTCCGGATCGCCGGCCAGGGCGAGGTCACCCCCGACTCGGCCCGGCCGGAAGTGCTGCGGGCGCGGGACTTCCTGCTGTCCCCCGGCGACGGCGTCACCGGGCTGACCGACGACGCGGTGCTCGAGGCGCTGCGCGTGGGTCTCGTGTGGAACGTCGTCAACCGGCTGGCGAACGCGTTCGGGTTCGCGCTGCGCGAGGGCCAGCTGCACAGCGGAACCCGGGCGCTGCACCGCTTCGGCTACCGGTTCCCCGCGTTCCTGCTCGCCGGCGGTGACCGCCCGGACGGCGACGCCGTCGACGTTCTCCGGTACTCGGTGCTCGAGGCCCCCGCCGTGACGCCGGTGGAGCTGCGCCGGGCGGCCGCCGGGGACGGGCCGCTGCCGCAGGAGTGGCGCTCCTACGCCGAAACCGTCCGCGACGCGTCCTACCGGGTGACCGACGGCGACGTCGCGCGCCTGGCCGCCGCCGGCCACACCGAGGACGAGATCTACGAGGTCACCGTCGCGGCCGCGCTCGGCGCCGCCCTGCGCGCGTACGACGCGGGGCGGCGGGCTCTGTCAGGCGGGCACCGGTGACCACGCCCGGCGGCCGACGAACGCGAGCATCCGGGTCTGCGCGTCCGCGTCGGCCGGCGGGGTGAGCTCGGGGCCGAAGAAACCCGGCCGCCGCACGACGTTCGCCCGCGCCCACGCGTCGGCCAGCGCGACCAGGTCCGGCTCGAGGCGCGCGCCGCGGTCGACGTCCCAGGTGTGCACGACGTGGTCGGTGGTCAGCAGCGCCACGACGCCGGCCAGCGGGATCTCGCCGAGGCCGGGCAGCGTCACCGGGCGGCGCAGGGCCTCCTCGGTCAGCGTGGCCGCCGCTTCCGCCCGCGCGGCCCGCCAGGTCGCGACGGGGTCATCCCCGGCCAGCACACCCGGCTTCGGCGACCCCGGAGCGCCTGCCGTCTCGGCGTAGTCCTCGCCGGTCGCCCAGGCCCGCAGTTGGCGCTGGCCCCAGACGACGTGCCCGGCGACGTCCCGGACCGTCCACTCGGCACACGCCGACGGCGCATCCCACCGGCTCACCGCGGCCAGCGCCGCGTCGAACCCGTCCTGGGCGCGCCGGTACGACTCCATCGTGTCCATTCCCGCTCCTTCTCGAGGTGGTTGTTCCTCCCGAGGACGAGCGGGACCGGCCGGACTCGACACTTGACCCTGACACCGTGTCAGGCCGTACCCCTGGGGCATGACCTTCCGAACCGCCACCGAAGTGGCCACCGGGATCCGCCGTGGCGCGCTCTCGGCCCGTGACCTGACCGAAGAGCTGCTGGACCGCATCGACGGGTCCACCCTCAACGCCGTCGTCGAAACCCATCGAGACGTCGCGCTCCGCGCCGCCGAAGACGCCGATCGGGCGGTCGTGCGCGGCGACGACGTCGGGCCGCTGCACGGCGTCCCGATGACGATCAAGGACGCCTTCGCCGTCGCCGGGATGCACACGACCTGGGGTGAACCGGCGTTCGCGGAGTGCGTCGCGGACCGGGACGCGGCCGTCGTCGAGCGGCTGCGGGCCGCCGGCGCGATCGTCGTGGGCAAGTCGAACGTGCACCGGATGCTCGCCGACTTCGGTCAGACGGTGAACCCGGTGTACGGCCGCACGCTCAACCCGCGGGACCCGTTGCGCACCCCGGGCGGCTCGTCCGGGGGCGCCGCGGCCGCGGTCGCCGCGGGCCTGAGCTACCTGGAGTACGGCTCGGACCTGGCCGGCTCGATCCGGATCCCGGCCGCCTACTGCGGCGTCTACGGCCTCAAGCCGACCGCGGGAACCGTTCCCCTGCGCGGGTTCCAGCCACCCGGACCGCTCGCGGAGCCCGGGCGGGACTTCCCGTCGGCGGCCGGACCGCTCGCACGCTCGGCCGCCGATCTGCGGCTCGCCCTCGGCGTCACCGGCGGGCCGGACGGCGCGGAGGCGCACGCGTATTCGTGGCGGCTCGCGCCTCCGCGGCACACGCGTCTGGCGGACTTCCGGGTCGGCGCCGTGCTCGACGACCCGCGCTGCCCGGTGACCGCCGAGGTGGGTGACGCGCTCTCGGACGCCGTCGACACCCTCGTTCGCGCCGGGGTCGAGGTCACCGAGGGCTGGCCGGACGGCGTCGATCCGGCGGCCCAGGCCGAGTCGTTCGGGTTCCAGGTGGAGCTGTTCTTCGCCATGCACGAAGGCGACCTCAAGGGGGTCGTCGAGCAGGAACGACGGCGGCTGGCTTCGGCGGCGGCGTGGGCCCGGTACTTCCGGCACACCGACGTCTTCCTCTCCCCCACGGTGTTCACCACGGCGTTCCCCTGCGACGGCGAGCAGAGCCGCTACGACGACCAGGTGTTCTGGATCGCGCAGGCCTCGCTGCCCGGCCTGCCCGCGGTGACCGCGCCGGTCGGCGGCCCGCTGCCGACGGGCCTGCAAGTGACCGGTCCCGCGCACGAGGACGACACGGCGATCACGTTCGCCGAGCTCGCCGCGGACGTCACGGGCGGGTTCGTCCCGCCTGGGGAATGATCGGCGGATGTTCTCGATCGGGGACTTCGCCCGCCACGGCCGGGTGTCGGTCCGGATGCTGCGCCACTACGACGCGCTCGGGCTGCTGCGCCCGGCGCGGGTCGACCCCGCGACCGGCTACCGCAGCTACACCGCGGGGCAGCTGGCCCGGCTCAACCGGATCGTCGCGCTCAAGGACCTCGGGTTCACCCTCGAGCAGGTGGCGACGCTGCTGGCCGAGGAGGTGCCGGTCGAGCGGGTGCGCGGGATGCTGGACCTGCGGCGCGCGGAGCTGGCGGCCGCGGTCGCGGAGACCGCGGCGAAGCTGGCGCAGGTCGAGGCCCGGCTGCGGACGATCGAGGACGAGGGCCGCGCGCCCGCCTACGACGTCGTGGTCAAGGAGCTGCCGGCCACGCGGGTGGTGGAGCTGACCGGCGTCGCGGCGGGGTTCGCACCGGAAACGATCGGCCCGGTGGTGCGCCCGCTGTGCGCGGAGCTGGGGCGGCGGCTGCCGGCCGCGGACGTGACGCCGGCCGGGCGGCTGACGTGCTACTACGAGCAGCGCGCGGAGGACGAGGTCGTGGTGCACGCGGCGATCCCGGCGTCGGTCGGGCCGGGTGACCTGAACGGCCTGGGCGTCGCGGACCTCCCGGCGACCCGTGCGGCGACGCTGGTCCACCGCGGCGCGATCGACGGCGTGCTGCCGAGCTGGCAGGCGGTCGTCCGCTGGATCGAGGAGCATGGCCACCGCTCGGCGGGGGCGCAGCGGGAGCTGTACCTGGACTGCCCGGCGGACCCGGCGGGCTGGGTGACGGAACTGCAGGAACCGATCGGCTGAAATCGTTGCTATCGTTCCGCGGCGTGCACCACCTCGAAGAACTCACGGTCGTCTGGCGATCGGCGATCCTCCCGCGGGAGTACCGGCCGCGCGGTCCGCTCGTCGAAGTCCACCTGGTTCCGGCCGCGCCGGAACGTTATGGAACGCCGGAGCTCGAGCGGGTTCGTGACGAGCTCGCGGCGGGCTTCACCCGGGCCGGTTCCTCCGCGGGCGGCGCCTGGGCGTTCTCGACGGCCGAGGACCGCGGGCTCGCGGTGCTGAGCGGCGGCCAGCGGACGTGCTGGTTCCCGTTCGAGGAGGACGACCTCGCGGCGTGCGTCGCGGGCCGGCTGCACAGGCTGCTGGCCCTCGGGCTGCCGCTGCCGGACAGCTTCGCGCCGGCGATCGGGCTGGACCCGGTCGCCTCGACGATCAAGGTCGCCGCCCGCAGCGCGAGCAGTCCCGGGCGGATCCGGATCGGGACCGAAGAGGCGTTCTCACCGGACGAGCTGCGCCGGACGTCGCGGGAGATCGCCAAGGGACTCGTCGCGAGGCTCGCCGCGCCGCTGGGTTAGTCCGCGCGCGGGTGGTGCGGCTGGGTGTGCTCGCCCGGGGGCAGGTCGCGGTCCAGGTGGTCCGCGTGGTGCAGCGCCTGGGCCAGCAGGCCGCGGACGTGGTTGTCGGCCGCCGAGTAGTAGACGAACGTGCCTTCACGGCGGCCCTTGACCAGGCCCGCCAGCCGGAGTTTCGCCAGGTGCTGGCTGACCGCCGTCGGGGCCGCGCCCGCCAGGTCCGCCAGGCACGCCACCGAGGACTCACCCTGGAGCAACGCCCACAGGACCTTGATCCGGGTGGGGTCGGCCAGCAGGCGGAACGACTCCGCGGCCAGGTGGACCTGCTCGTCGGTGGGCATGTCGAACTCGGGCAGCTCCGCGTGCATGTGGACTACCCTACTACTTGCGTATATGCGTGTCTGCGCAGGTATGCTGCCACCATGAGCAAGGGACACGGACACGGCCACGGGCACCGCCATTCCCGGTGGCGGCCGCACAGCCACGACAGCGCCGACCGCGTCGACCACGCCCTCGAGACGAGCCGGCGCGGGATGCGGGCGCTCGTCCGGTCGTTCGCCGCGCTGTTCGTCACCGCCGTCGCGCAGCTGGCGCTCGTGCTCGTCACGGGCTCGGTCGCGCTGCTGGGCGACACCATCCACAACTTCGCCGACGCGCTGACCGCCGTCCCGCTCGGCATCGCGTTCCTGCTGGGACGGCGGGCGGCGACGCGCCGCTACACCTACGGCTTCGGGCGCGCGGAAGACCTCGCCGGCGTGGTCGTGGTGCTCGTCGTCGCGGCGTCGGCCGTGGTCGTCGGCTACGAGTCGGTGGTGCGGCTGCTCGATCCGCGACCGGTCGGTCACCTCTGGATCGTCGCGGCCGCCGGGGTGGTGGGGTTCATCGGGAACGAGCTGGTGGCGCGCTACCGGATCACCGTCGGGCGCGAGATCGGCTCGGCCGCCCTGGTCGCCGACGGCCTGCACGCGCGCACCGACGGCTTCACGTCCTTGGCCGTCGTGCTCGGCGCGGCCGGCGTCGCGCTCGGGTTCCCCGTCGCCGACCCGATCGTCGGGCTCGGCATCACCGTCGCGATCCTGTTCGTCCTGCGCGACGCGGCGAAGGAGGTGTTCCGGCGGCTGCTGGACGCCGTCGACCCGGCCACGGTCGAGCTGGCCGAAACCACCGCCCGGGACGTCCCGGGCGTGCTCGGCACCGGGCCGCTGCGGATGCGCTGGATCGGGCACCACCTGCGCGCCGAACTCGCCGTCACCGTCGAGACGACGTTGACCGTCGAGCAGGCCCACCGCATCGCCCACGACGTCGAGCACCGGCTGCTGCACGCGGTCCCGAGGCTGACGGCGGTCGCCGTCCACACCGAACCCGCCACCGGCGCCGACCAGGCCCACGAGGAGCTGGCCCACCACCACTAAGCCGAGCCTCGGGCCAGCGCCGCGAGCACGACGTCACCCGCCGCGCGGACCGTCGCCGGGAAGGCGCCCGGGTCCCGGCCGATGCGCTCGGCGCCCGCACGCATCGCCCCGGACAGCAGTTCCACCGCGAGCGGCACGTCGCCGACGTCGCGGAACTCCCCGCTCGCGATGCCGTCCCGGACGACGTTCTCCACCTCGGCCACGATCGCGTGGAACGGGCCTTCGGGCCCCTTCGGCACCTCGTCGACCAGGGGGCCGGAGCCGGGCAGGAACATCAGCTGCATCGCCTGGTCGGTGGACGCCGCCAAGACCGCGCCGACGATCTCCCGCAGCCGGGCGCCGGCCGGTTCGCCCGGCCGCGCGGCGATCGCGGCCACCCGCTCGACCAGCGGCCCGCACGCCCGCCGGGTCAGCGCCAGGACCAGCGCGCCCTTGTCCCGGCCGTAGTTGTAGAGCGTGTTGCGCGCGAGCCCGGCCCGGTCCGCGATGTGGCCCATGGTGATCGAGTCGTAGGACCGTTCGCCGACCAGCTGCCGCATCGCCTCGGCGAGAGCGTTCCACACCAGCTCGTGGTGCTCCTCGATGCTGGCTCCCCGGATCCGCGGCATGCGCTACCGTACCGACCCCGCGGCCGCGCCCGACAGGTGCGCGTTCTCCTGGTGGCTCGCGGTCAGCTTCACCCGGGTGAGCCGCCAGCCGCCGGCCGTGCGGACCGCCTCGTCGTCGTAGAAACCGGCCACCAGCCAGCGGTTCGGCCCGCCGGCGGCGACCTCGTCCGGGACCCAGTGCTCGGCGCGGACGTGCGCGTGGATCTTCGCGCGGTCGCCGTCGAGGTCGACGACGTGGCCCGTGATGACGTGGTGGGTGGCCACGAACGGCTCGAAGGAGGCGCGCAGGTTCTCGAGGTAGTCCCGCAGCGGCACGGTCATCGGCGGGAGGCCGACGACGGACTCGAAGTCGAGGGTCAGGGGATCGGTGAAGACGAGGCCGGGCAGCGTCTCGTACTCCTTGAGGTCGGCGATGTCGGCGTACCGGCCCAGCAGTTCGACGAGTTCGGCACGATCGGCGAGCAGGTTCATGAGACCTCCGTTTACGACAGCTTGTCGCAAACTATACGACAGCTTGTCGCAAAAGGCGTGCGCTAACCCTGTTTCTCACTCACGACCACCGGCTGCTCCGCCGGTTCCGGCTTCGGGGTCAGCACCCCGGCGAACACCGCCGCCAGCACACACAGCACCACCGGCACCGCGAACGTCACGTTCAGCGGCATCCACCTCGTCAAGCCGCCGATCAGCGCCGGGCCCGCCAGCAAACCCACGTAACCCAGGCCCACCACCCGGGCCATCAGCGCGCCCGAGTTGCGGGTGTCCAGGTTGCCCGCCGCCGTGAACAGCTGCGGCACGCCGCCCGAGAGGCCCAGGCCGAAGATCGCCCAGCCCACCAGCGACAGCGGGACCCACGGGGACGCGGCGGCGATCGACAGGCCGACCGCCGCCATCGCCGCGCCGTAGCGGACGATCGCCGCCGGGCCCGCCCAGGCCGCGACGCGGTCGGTCAGGAACCGCCCGGTCGTCATCGCCACCGCGAACGCGCCGTACGCGAACGCCGCCGTCGAGGCCGACGTGCCCAGGTCCTTCTCCAGGTGCAGCGCCGCCCAGTCGTTCGCGACGCCCTCCGAGAGCATCAGCGCCAGGGCCAGCCCGCCCAGCAGCCAGATCAGGCGGCCGGGGGTCCGGCGGCCGGCCGACGGAGCCGGGGCCGACTCCGAGGCCTCGGCCGGCGCGTCGGCCGGCTCCATCACGAACCGGGCCGCTCCCAGGGAAAGCAGGACGCACACCAGTCCCGTGCCCGTCAGGGTGACGCCGGTCGGGACGCCCGCGCCGAGCGTCGCGGCGCCGATCACCGCGGCCAGCGCGCCGCCGATCGACCACATCGCGTGGAACGACGCCATGATCGGGCGCGGGTAAGCCCGCTCCACGACCACCGCGTGCGAGTTCATCCCGACGTCGATCGCGCCGTTGCCGAAGCCGAACAGGATCAGCGAAAGCCCCAGCGTCCACCACGAGTTCGCGAACCCCGGCGCGCACACCGCGAGGCCGACGAACACCCCGGCCGCCGGCACCAGCCTGCGGTGCCCGAACCGGTCGACCAGCGGGCCGGACACCTGCATGCCGGCGAACGCCGCGCCGCCGAGCACCAGCAGCAGCGCGCCCAGCGTGCTGTGCGAAATGCCGGTCGCGCGCTCGACGTTCGGGATGTGCACCACCCACATCCCCATGCCGAACCCGTTGAGGGCGAAGAACATCCACGTCGCGACGCGGGCGGCACGCGGACGGGCGGAAACGGTCGTCATCGGTTCTCCAGCGGGTCTTGCAAGGGGACGGCTACGTGCACGAGCACACCCCGCTCGGCCAGCGCCGCACGCTGGTCCTCGGGCGCGCCCGGGTCGGTGATCAGGACATCGGGACGGTCGGCCGGGCACACGTGGGCGAGCGAAGCGTGGCCCCACTTCGCGCTGTCGGCGAGCACGATCGAACGCGCCGACACGGCCAGGGCCTGCTGCTTGACCTCGGCGTCGGCGAGGTCGAACGCGGTGAGCCCGGCCTCGAGGCCGAACGCGCACGGGCTCAGCACGGCGACGTCGAACCGCAGCGCCCGCAGCGACGCGAGGGTCAGCGGACCGACCAGCGCCTGCTCCCCCGGCCGCGGCTCGCCGCCGGGCAGCAGCAGCCGCACGCGCGGGGCGTCGGCCAGCTCGCGCACGGCGTGCAGGGACAGCGGCATCACGGTGACCGGACGGTCGCGCAGCAGCCGCGCCAGCTCCAG
Source organism: Amycolatopsis sp. NPDC049252 (assembly GCF_043197175.1). Lineage (NCBI taxonomy): Bacteria > Bacillati > Actinomycetota > Actinomycetes > Pseudonocardiales > Pseudonocardiaceae > Amycolatopsis > Amycolatopsis sp. NPDC049252. The sequence continues at coordinate 35,693 of NZ_JBICSQ010000027.1, read as the reverse complement.
CGCGGTGGTGCCGCTGTCGAGGACGACGGTCTCGCCGTCGGCGATCAGCTCGGCCGCCGCGACGGCGATGGCCCGCTTCGCCGCGGTCGAGGCCGTCACGCGGACCGCGAACGGCGGTTCCACCCCGGACGGCGCCGCCGGCACGGCCCCGCCGTGCACCCGCCGCAGCACGCCCCGGGCGGCGAGGTGGTCCAGGTCCCGGCGCACGGTCATCTCGGACGCGCCGGTCACCTCGGCCAGCTCGGCGACGCCGACCTGGGCGGTGCCGCGCAGCCGCTCGACGATGACCTGCTGCCGTTCCGCGCTTTTCACCCCGCGATGCTCGCAAGAACCGAGCGTTCGCACAACTGATTTGTTCGACCGATCACGTGGCTTGTGCGAAATCCGGCTGCGGCATGATGGGACCGTGCACGACGCCGAGACCACCGCGACCCCGTGACCGGGGGTTACCTGAAGGGCCGGATCCGCCGCGAGGACATCATCACGGCGGCGGCCGCGGCGTACGGCGAGCTCGGGTACCACAGCTCGTCGCTGCGGGAGATCGCCAAACGCGTCGGGATCACCCACGCCGGCCTCCTCTACTACTTCCCGACCAAGGAAGCCCTGCTCGCCGCCGTACTCGAACGGCGTGACGCCGAGGACTCCGACCGGGAGCAGCTCGACGTCGCACCCGGGCTCGACGTCCTGCGCCACTTCGTCGCGCTGGCCGGGCACAACGTCCGCCACCCCGGGATCGTCGACCTCTACTCGCGCCTCGCCGCCGAGGCCGTGGCCCCGGACCACCCGGCGCACGAGTACTTCGTGCGCCACTACCGCGCCGCGCGCGCGAGCATCCACGAGTCGTTCGAGGTCCTCGCCGCGCGCGGCCAGCTGCGCGACGGCGTCGACCCCGCGATGGCGGCGCTGACGTTCATCGCTCTGATGGACGGCCTGCAGGTGCAGTGGCTGACCGTGCCCGGCGACGTGGACCTGGTCGGCTCCCTGCGGTTCGCCCTGCAGAACCTGCTCGCCGTCCCGCTCTAAAGCGTCTTCTACAGCGTCTTCTCAAAAGGATCCCAAGCCGCCGGCAGCGCGGGCGGTACGGCGACGACGCTCGCCACCTCCACGGACTGCCCGCGGGTCAGCGACTCGTCGATCGCCAGCATCGCGTCGAGCACGTGGTAGGCCAGCTCGCCGGACGCGCGTTCCGGCACCCCGGCGCGGATCGCCCGTGCCAGCTCCAGCGTGCCGGTGCCACGCGAGGCCGCGTGCCCCTGCGGTGCCAGCTCCTCGGGCCCGTCCTGGCCGAACAGGTGCAGCGCGGTCGAGCCGTCGAACCGGTTGGGGTCCGGCAGCACGGCGGTGCCGAGCGTGCCGGTCAGCTCGACGAACCCGGTGCGCGTCAACGCCGAGTCGAAGCTCAGCACGACCTGGGCCGACCCGCCCGAGGCGAACTCGACCAGCGCGGTGACCGTGGTCGGCACCGTCACCGGGAACTCCGTCCCGGCACGCGGCCCGGACCCGATGACCCGGGTGTCGCGCGCCCGGCCGCCGGCGCCGGTGACCCGGCGGATCGGGCCGAGCAGGTGCACCAGCGTCGTCAGGTAGTACGGGCCCATGTCCAGCAGCGGCCCGCCGCCGGCCTGGAACAGGAACTCCGGCGCCGGGTGCCAGCTCTCCGGCCCCGGCACCTGGAACAGCGCGAGCGCGGTGTTCGGCTGCCCGATCCGGCCGTCGTCGACCGCGCGACGCGCGGTCTGCAGCCCCGCGCCGAGCACGGTGTCGGGCGCGCTGGCCACCCGCAGCCCCTTCTCCCGGGCGCGGTCCAGCAGCTTGCGGCCGGTCTGGCGGTCGAGGGCCAAGGGCTTCTCGGCCCAGACGTGCTTGCCCGCCTCGAGCGCGGCCAGCCCGACGTCGACGTGCGATGCCGGAGTGGTCAGGTTGACCACCAGCTCGACGTCGGGGTCGTCGAGCAGCTCGGCCACCGTGCCCGAGCGCGGCACGCCGTGCTTCGCCGCCTGCGCCGCCGCGCGCCCGGTGTCGAGGTCGGCGATCCGCAGGACGCGGACGTCCGGGAAGCTCGTCAGGTTCTCCAGGTAGGTGCCGCTGATGACGCCGGCGCCGACGAACCCGACGCCGACCGGCCCGCCGGTCACCGCCGGTCGCCGGTCAGGAAGGTGTAGCTGGCGGAGATGGCCTCGAAGAGGTCGCCGTCGAAGGCGTCGAATTCGACGACGCGCAGCGCGTCCGGCGCGGCGGCGAGCACCTCGGCGACCGGGACCTGGCCCTGGCCGGCGGGGAGCTGGCCGGTGGCGTCGGTGGCGAGGCCGCCGTCCTTGACGTGGATCGCCTTGACGCGGTCGCCGAGGCGGCCCAGCAGCGCGGCCGCGTCCTCGCCACCCGCGGTGGCCCAGTAGGTGTCGACCTCCAGTGCGACGGCGGGGTCGAGCTGGTCGGCGAACACCTCGAACGCGGCGCGGCCGTCGATCCGGGACTCCAGCTCCCACCAGTGGTTGTGGTAGCCGACGGTGACGCCGTGCTCGGCCGCGACCTTGGCGGCGGCGTTGAGCGCGTCGGCCGTCGCGGCGATGTCGGCCGGGTCCTGCCACCGCTCGGGCTTGACCAGCGGGTCGATCACGAGGCCGATGCCCAGTTCGGCGGCCGCGGCGAACACGGCGGGCTGGTCGGTCCCGATCAGCTGCGCGTGCGCGGTCGGTGCGGACAGGCCGTTGGCGGGCAGCCCGGCCCGCAGCGCGTCGACGTTCTCGACGACGCCGTACGGCTCGACCTGCGTGAAGCCGATCGCGGCGAGGCGCCGCAGGGTGTCGGCGGGATCGGCCGCGAAGGCGTCGCGGACCGAGTACAGCTGCACGGAAAGCAAGCTCATCCCCAGCTCCTGAGTTCACGGTGGCGGACGCCCGCCACGGCTCCACAAGATTTCTACCACCTGGTCAAAATTCACACCAGGTCCTTCCCGGTGACCCGGCCGGACAAGTCTGGGGTTTTCCCGGACCTCTTCGAGCGTGCCCCGGCTCACCGGCGCCGGGGGTTTTGGCGGCCGCCGGTCGGGGCAGTAACGCACCACGGGCAGGGGACCAGACCGAGACCGGGAGGTGCCGGGAGTGGACAGGCCAGGGGACGAAGCGGACACGGGGGCCATCGGGCACCCGGCGTCCCGTCGCGACCTGACGGAACTGTCCGAGGCCGCGCGGGACCTCGACCGGCGGATCGAGCAGCACCTGGCGCGGCTGCGCCGCGAGCGCGCCCGCCGCGACGCGTTCCAGGACGACATCCCCGACCAGCGGCTTCGCCCGAGCGGCTGACCTCGGGTTCACCGCGCGGACGCGACCTACTACGCTGGGTGGCCCACGCCGCCCGCCGATGTCCTGCGAGGTCGCCATGTCCGACGCTCCCTCTGTGAGTTCCCCCAGCCAGAAGCCGGTGGGGGTGGATCCCGAGCGGCCGAGCATCGCGCGGATCTACGACGGGTTCCTCGGCGGTCACAACTTCTACGAAGTCGACCGCGTCGTGATGGAGAAGATCCGGCAGGCGGTCCCGGAGGCCGTGGACATCGCCCGCGGCAACCGCGGGTTCCACAACCGGGCGCTGCGGATGCTGGCGAGCCAGACCAAGATCCGGCAGTTCGTCGACTGCGGGTCCGGGCTGCCGACCGCGGAGAACACGCACCAGATCGTGCAGCGCATCGACAAGGACACGAACGTCGTCTACGTCGACAACGACCCGGTCGTCCTGGCGCACGGCCGCGCGCTGCTCGCCGAGAACGACTTCACGCACATGGTCGAGGCGGACATCTTCAAGCCCGAGGCCTTGCTGGACAACGACGAGGTGCTGCGCCACATCGACTTCGCCGAGCCGGTCGCGCTGCTGCACGTCGGCACGATGCACCACTTCGAGGGCGACGGCGCCGCCGACGTCATGCGCGCGTACATCGACGCGCTCGCGCCGGGCTCGTACGTGGTGCTGTCGCACTTCTTCGACCCCGAGGTGCCGGAGCTGACCGCGATCGCCAAGCGCATCGAGGACATCCTGACCCAGGGCCCGCTCGGCGCCGGCCGGTTCCGCACCCGCGCCGAGATCGAGGCGATGCTGGCGGGCCTGGAGTTCCTGCAGCCCAACGCGACGTCGGAGCCGGGCCTGGCGGTCTGCGACGAGTGGTGGCCCGACGGCCCCCGGCTCACGCCGCTCAGCAACTCCGCCCGGTGCGTGGCCGGGATCGTCGGCGTCAAACGCTAGCGCAGCCGCCAGAGGTGGTCCGCCGTCCCGTTGTCGGCGAACTGCACCACCTGCGCGCTGTCCGCCGTGGACATCCCGTCCACGCCCAGCACCTTGCCCGAGTTGCGGTTCTTCAGCCGCCACCAGCCGTCGCCGTTGTCGAGCAGCTGCCAGAGGTGGTCCGGGGTGCCGTTGTCGGCGAACTGGACCACGCGCGCGCTGTCCACAGTGGACATCTGATCCACGCCGAGCACCTTGCCCGAGTGGTGGTTGCGGATCCGGTACCAGCCGTCGCCGTCGGCCATCAGGTGCCAGACGTGGTCGTCGGTCCCGTTGTCGGCGAACTGCACGACCCGCGCACTGTCCGCTGTGGACATCTGGTCGACGCCGAGTACCTTGCCGGAGTTGCGGTTCTCGATCCGGAGGCCCGCTCCCCCGCCGCCCGGCACCCACGGGTGGCCGTCCGGGGCGGCGGTCGGGAACGACGTGACGCGCAGCCGCGCCGCGCCCATCGGGATCAGCGTGACCGTTTCGACCGGCGCCGCGCTCTTCGCCGGTGACGCCTGCAACGGCATGACGACGTGCTGGTCGTCCGCGGTCCACTCGGCGATCTTCCGCGCCGGCGCGGTGATCTTGACCGGCACGGCGTCCGGCGTGAACGGGTTGGCGGGCAGCGCCCCGCCGGCCGCCGAGAAGGTCAGCGCCGCGCCGGGGGTCAGGCCGTAGTTCCACGGCGTCGTCGCGTGCACCGCGTACTGCGGGAACTGCGCGGTCCCGCCCAGCGACTCGTAGCTCTCGCCGATCTTCAGCGAGTACGTCAGCGGGCCGTGGTCGACCGACACCGAGTCGTGGTTCGCGCCCCAGGTCCGCACGGTCGTGCGCTGCGGCAGGGTCAGCGTGACGACGTCGCCGTCCACCCACGTGCGCGAGACCTTGGCGAACGTCGGACCGGCGGCCACCGCGACCGACGCGCCCGCGACGGTGAGCCGCGGCGCCGCGCACCACGCGGGAATCCGGAAGTACAGCGGGAAGGCGAGGCTCCGAGGCGTCCGGACGGTGAAGGTGACCTGCTCGGAGAACGGGTAGGTGGTGTCCTCGGTGATCGTCACGGCGGTGCCGTCGGCGACCTTCGCCGTGACGCTGCCGGCCGAGTACATCGCGGCCGCGAGGCCGTTGTCCGGCGTGGCGAGCCAGAGTTCCTCGGTGAAGTACGGCCAGCCCATGCCGTAGTTGTGCGGGCAGCAGCGGTACTGGTCGACGCCGGGCAGGAAGGCCTGCATCGCGAAGCCGTTCTGGAACTGGCCCTCGCTCTTGGGCACGTTGTCGAGGTCGACGCTGTTCGCGCTGGTGACGTAGTGCACCGCGCGCCCGGCCGGGTCCAGCGCGGCGGGCAGGGAGTTGAAGGCGAGGTCCTCGCAGCGGTCGGCCCATACCGGGTCGCCGGTCAGCCGGGTGAGCAGCTGGTGGCTGGCCATGAACTCGACGATCCCGCACGTCTCGAAGCCCTGCCGCGGGTCGCCGAAGCCGGGACGCGCGTTCTCGTCACCAGCGAACCCGCCACCGGCGAACTGGCCGTACGTGGCCATGATCGTGGTGTAGTCCTGGTAGGTGGCCTGGGTCAGCGACGCCGAGCCGTTGCGCAGCGCGTACTGCGCGGGCTCTCGGAAGCCCTGGGCGACGTTGACGTTGTGCAGGCTCGGCAGGTTCCCGACCCAGTTGGCGCCGTAGGTGTGGATCTTGTCGGCGAGGTCGAGCAGGAACGGGTCGCCGGTGCGGTTGAACAGCCAGAACACACTGTCGAGGCCGTCACCCCAGCGCACCGACACCCAGCTGGAGTTGAACGCGCTGGGCCCTTGCGCGTTCATGTAGCGCAGGAAACGGGTCAGGAACGGGACGACACGCGTGTCACCGGTCCACTCCTGCCACGACCGCAACGCCTGCAGCAGCGGCAGGTACGGCCAGAAGTCGGGGCCGTTGTTGAGTGCCGTGCGCAACGCGGCCGGGCCGAAGAAGCCGTCGGACTGCTGGGTGGCCAGGATCGCGTCGATCCACTTGCCGGCGGTGGCTTTCGCGGTGGTGTCGCCGGTGACCGCGGCGAGGTCGACGTACCCGCGCAGCCAGTACGGCACCTCCTCCCAGCCGGTGCGCTCCGGGTGGACCCAGCCGCTGGTGGCGAAGTCGAGGAAGTGCGAGGTCTCGGCGTAGTGCCCGCAGAGGCCGTCGAGCTGCAGGCGCAGCTGGCCGGCGAGCCAGCCGCGCGCGGTGACGGCGCCGGGCGGGAGCTTGAGGAAGGCGGTGGGTTTGAGCGGAGCCGCGTTCGGGGTGTAGAGCCCACCGGCCGCGGGCCCGACCTGCCGGCTGCCGAGGGTGGCTCCGGCGTCCCGCGCACTCGCGAGCAGGCCCGCGGCGACGGTTCCGGCGACGAACTGCCTGCGGCTCAGTGACACGGGGACCAGCCTCCGCTCGTCGTTACAACGTTGTAAAAACAGTCTTACCGGGTGAATACAACGTTGTAAATCCGCCGTTCGCCGGACCCCGGTAAAGGACTGGGCGGCCGGTGGACGAGCTGATAGCGTCGCGGCGACCGTGAGACGGCCCGAGGAGGTGAGACCCGTGAACGCAGTACGTACGTGGGTGCTCCCCCTTCCGCCGCGGTCGGACGGCTGACACAGGTGTCGCCGGGAGCGCCCCAGGCTCTCCCCGAAAGGCAATCACCTTGCGATTCACCTCTGTGACGACGTCGGACGGCGTCGTCGAACGCGACTTCACCCTCGGTGAGATCACCGGCGTGCTCTGGTCGCCGGCAGCCGGCACCCCGCACGCGCCCCTGGTGCTGATGGGGCACGGCGGTGGCATCACCCTCGGCACCGGGATCGGGATCCCGCTGACGGCGGCCGAACCGCGGATCGCCGCCGCGATCTTCGGCGGCGGGTTCGTCGTGCACGACGGCCTGCTCGAGGCGGCGCGGCGGATCACCGTGCCGGTGCAGTTCCTGCTCCCGTGGGACGACCAGCACGTCGGCCGCCAGTCCGCCCTCGGGCTGTTCGACGCCTTCGCCTCGGCGGAGAAGACGTTGCACGCCAACCCGGGCGACCACCGCACCATCCGCTGGACCGGCCTCGACGACGGGTTCCTGGCCCGCCACCTCGCCCCGGCCTGACCGGCTCCGGTGCCGGCGCCCGGCAGGCGCCGGCACCGGAGCTCAGGCGAGGGTGCGCACCCGGCGGATCGCGAAGAACACCAACGCCGCCGTCAGCACCGCGAAGAGCCCGGTTTCGATGCCCTGGAACGTCCAGAACCGCGCCCCCGGCTGGTATTCCACCCAGTTGTAGGCCCCGGGGCCGGCACCGGTGTCGCCACAGCCCGCGGGTCCGCACGGGCCGACCTGCGCGTTGGGCAGGACCATCTCCCCCGCCGCGTTGCGGATGCCCTGGTCCATCACCCAGTCGCCCGCCGCCGGGTTCGGCGTCAGCTTGCTGTCCGGGGCGTAGGTGTAGCTCTGCGCGGGCAGGTACCGCGGCCGGGCGAAGAGCTCGACCGCCACGCGCACCACGGCGTACCCGACGAGCGCGATCCCCATGGCGGGCAGCACCTTCGGCCAGTAGGTCCCGGCGAAGACGCCCAGCGCCAGCGCGAAGAGCGTGTAGACGACCGGGACGACCCCCTGGACGTCGAAGGCGAAGTAGCCCAGCCGGCTGGTCGTGCTGACCAGCGGCCCGAACCACCACGACACCCCCAGCGCGTACCCGACGGCCAGCACCGCGGTGATCGCGCCGACCAGCCCGAACTTGACCAGCGCCCAGTGCGCCCGGCTCACGCCCTGCGTCCACACCAGCCGGTGGGTGCCCTGCTCGACCTCGCGGGAGACCAGCGGCGCGCCGAAGAACACGCCGACCAGCACCGGCAGGATCACGAACAGGATGGCGACGTAGACCAGGTTGCCGAACTGCTGCTCGAACTGGTGGGCCAGGCTCGCGCAGTTCGAAACCGCTTCCGTCTGCGTGATCATCGGCGCCTTGCCGAGCGCGGCCTGGCAGGCGGCCAGCCCGGAACTGTCGTACTTCGCGTGCATCGCCAGGCCGGTGGGCACCACGATCAACGCCAGCACCCCGAGGGTGACGAGCGTGAACAGCGCCTGCCTGCGGTGCTGTCGCCAGGTCAGCCAGATCATGCCGGCACCCCCCACGCGGCCGCCGTGACGCGGGGTTCCGCCGCGGCCAGGTGCGCGAGCACCAAGTCCTCCAACGTCACTTCGTGCTCCGTCCACAGTGGATCGATCGGAACGGCGGGGTCGCGGCGGACCAGCAGCGTCGACTGCCGTTCGGTGTGGCTCGCGCGGACGACCTCCGCAACGCCGGCGATGGACTCGCTCCCGGCACGCGGGCCGACGAGGGTGCGGTGCGCGTCGACCAGCTCGTCGACCGCGCCAGTCAGCTGGACACGCGCGGTCTGCAGGACGATGAGGTAGTCGCAGCTGCGTTCGAGGTCGGCCAGCAGGTGCGAGGACAGCAGCACCGTCGTCTCGCTCTCGGCCACCGCGCCCATCAGCGCCTGCATGAACTCGCGGCGGGCCAACGGATCGAGGCTCGCGATGGGCTCGTCCAGCAACAGCAACCGTGGCCGCTTGGCCAGCGCGAGCGCCAGCGCGACCTGGGCCCGCTGGCCGCCCGAGAGCTTGCCGGCCGGCTTGTCCGGTGGGATGCCGAGCGCGGCGAGCCGGTCACGGGCCAGCGCGGCGTCCCACCGGCGGCGGTTCAGCTTGCCGCCCATGGTGATCAGCTCCGCCGGGGTGAAGTCCCGGTACACCGGGGTGTCCTGCGCGACGAACCCGATGTCGGCCAGCACCGAAGGCCCGTCACGCGGGTCGCGCCCGAAGACGCGCACCTCCCCCGCGTCGGGCCGCAGCAGCCCGACGGCCAGGTGCAGCAACGTCGTCTTGCCCGCGCCGTTCGGGCCGACCAGCGCGGCGATCCGCCCCGCGGGCACCTGTAGCGCGCAGTCCCGCAGCGCCCAGGTGCGCCCGTAACGCTTGCCCAGCGCTCTGGTCTCCACCGCCAGCTCCATCTTCGGACTCCCCTCAGCTTTGCTTCTGATCCTGCGGCGCCGCGGCGCCGCGCAACGTGGTCTCGATCAGGGCGTTGATGTCGTCACCCGACATCCCCGCGGCTTCGGCGCGCTCCAGCCAGGCCAGCAGCTCGTCACGCAGCCGGGCCTGGTGCCCCAGCGACGGGCCGGCGAGGGTGCCGGTGACGAACGTCCCGACCCCCGGCTTGCCCTCCGCCAGCCCCTCCAGCACCAGCTCGCGATAGGCCTTGAGCACCGTGTTCGGGTTGATCGCCAGCGCTTGGGCCACTTCGCGCACCTTCGGCAGCTGGTCACCGTCCCGCAGCAGGCCGACGCGCAGCGCCTGCTTCACCTGCAGGACGAGCTGCATGTACGTCGCGACCCGCGAACGGCCGTCCAGGACGAACTCGATCACCCGCACCCTCCCATTGTCCTACGACAATAAGACAACACCCGCGAACGCGGACCTGTCAAGGACCCGGTTCCCGGTTTAGGGTCTCGATCGAGACGTTCACCCGCACCGGGAGGCAGGCATGTCGTTGTTGGACGGACTGGGCCAGGCGATCACCTCGGGGGCGGTCGAGATCGTCGACCTCACCGCACCGCTGAGCTCGAGCACGCCGATCCTCCAGCTGCCCGAACCGTTCGCCAACACCATCCCCTTCCGGCTGGAGGAGATCAGCCGCTACGACGAACGCGGCCCGCGCTGGTACTGGAACGACATCCACACCGGCGAGCACACCGGCACCCACCTCGACGCGCCCGTGCACTGGGTGTCCGGAAAGGACGGCCACGACGTCTCCCAGGTGCCGCTGAAGACGCTCGTCGCGCCCGCGGTCGTGCTCGACTTCTCGGCGCGGGCGGCGCAGGACCCGGACTTCCTGCTCTCGATCGACGACGTCACGGCGTGGACGGCCGAGCACGGGCCGCTGCCGGACGGCGGCTGGCTGCTCTACCGCACCGGCTGGGACACCCGCAGCGAGGACTCCGGCGAGTTCCTCAACGCCGACGAGGCCGGCTCGCACACCCCCGGCGTCTCCCCCGAGTGCGCCCGCTGGCTCGCCGAGGAAACACCGATCACCGGGCTGGGCGTCGAGACCGTCGGCACCGACGCCGGCCAGGCACCCGGGCTGGAGCCGATGTTCCCGTGCCACGAACTGCTGCTGGGCGCCGGGAAACACGGCCTTACGCAACTGCAGAACCTCGCCTCGCTGCCGCCGACCGGGGTGCTGCTGATCGTCTCGCCGCTGCCGATCGTCGGCGGCTCCGGCAGCCCGGCCCGCGTGCTGGCGCTGGTGGAGCGGTGAACGTCGCCGAACTGGTCGGCCGCACGCTGGCCGGCCTCGGCGCCGGCACGGCGTTCGGGGTGGTGGGCAGCGGCAACTTCGAGGTCACCAACGCGCTGCGCGCGGGCGGCGTCCGGTTCGTCGCCGCCCGCCACGAAGGCGGCGCGGCGAGCATGGCCGACGCCTACGCGCGGATGAGCGGCAAGGTCTCGGTGCTGTCGCTGCACCAGGGCTGCGGGCTGACCAACGCCGTCACCGGGATCACCGAGGCGGTCAAGAGCCGGACGCCGATGCTCGTGCTCACCGCGGACTCCGCGAGCGCGTCAGTGCTGTCCAACTTCCGCGTCGACCAGGACGGGCTGGCCGCGGCGGTCGGCGCGGTGCCCGAGCGGGTGCACTCCGCCGCGAGCGCGGTCGCCGACACCGTGCGGGCCTTCCGGACCGCCCGGCAGCAGCGCCGGACGGTGGTGCTGAACCTGCCGCTGGACGTCCAGGCACAGGCCGCGCCCGATCCGCTTCCGGTGCTGCCCGCGGTGCCCGGCCCGGCTGTAGTACGCCCGGACGCGGCGTCCGCCACCGCGCTGGCCGAGCTGCTGGCCGCCGCCGAGCGGCCGGTGTTCATCGCCGGGCGCGGCGCCCGCGGGAGCCGGGAACCGTTGCGGGAGCTCGCTTCGCGCAGCGGTGCGCTGCTGGCCACGTCGGCCGTGGCCAACGGTCTCTTCCACGGTGACGAGTTCGCGCTCGGCATCTCGGGCGGGTTCGCCTCGCCCGCCGCCGCCGAGCTGATCGTCGGCGCCGACCTGGTCGTCGGCTGGGGTTGCGCGCTGAACATGTGGACCACCCGCCACGGCGCCCTGCTCAGCCCGCACGCGAAGCTCGCCCAGGTCGACGTCGAGCAGTCCGCGCTGGGCGCGCACCGCCCGATCGACCTCGGCGTGGTCGGCGACGTCGGGTGCACCGCGTCGGACGTCCTCGCCCTCGTGCCGGAGCGGCCGGGCTACCGCTCCCTGGACGTCGCCGGCCGGATCGCCGCGACCGGGCGCTGGAACGACGTCGAGCACGACGACCTGTCCCGCGGCGGCCGGATCGACCCGCGGACCCTCAGCCGCCTCCTGGACGACCTCCTGCCCGCGGAACGGATCGTCTCGATCGACTCCGGCAACTTCATGGGCTACCCGAGCGCCTACCTCTCGGTCCCCGACGAGCTGGGTTTCTGCTTCACCCAGGCGTTCCAGAGCATCGGCCTGGGGCTGGGCACGGCGATCGGCGCCGCGCTCGCCCACCCGGACCGGCTGCCCGTGCTGGGCACCGGCGACGGCGGGTTCCACATGGCACTGTCCGAATTGGACACCGCGGTCCGGCTCCACCTGCCGCTGGTCGTGATCGTCTACAACGACGCCGCGTACGGCGCGGAGGTCCACCACTTCGGCGACGCCGACATGACCACGGTCCGCTTCCCCGACTCGGACATCGCCGCCATCGCACGCGGGTTCGGCTGCGACGGCGTCACCGTGCGCTCGACCGAGGACCTCTTCGCGGTGAAGGACTGGCTCGCCGGCCCGCGCGACGCCCCCCTGGTCATCGACGCGAAGATCGCCGACGACGGCGGTTCCTGGTGGCTCGCGGAGGCGTTCCGGCACTGACCACGCCCTTGACACGGCTCGGGCGTGACGCGGCACCCGCTCTGCTCGCGGCGGTCACCGACCATCCGATCGTCGCGAGGTCCAGCCCGGACGCTGGTGTTCGACCTCGTCCGCGACCCGCGCTGTCCCGGCGTGGTGAACGACATCGCCGTGGCGTTCGGGAACTCGCGTCTCCAGCCGCTGCTGGACGCCTGCATCGCGGGCGCCGACGTCCCGGACGTCAGCGACGTCTGGCGGGACACGACGCTGCCGGCGAACCACCCGCCGGGTTCCCTTGCCTGGCCGGAGTTCTTCTTCGACCGGGAACGCTCGTCCGGGGTGCCGCAACTGCGGCCTCAACGTAATCATCCGTTCGTGTGATGAACATGCGTTCGAGAGTCGGTAATCTTGGTGTGTGGACAGTGAAACGGTGCGGAAAGCGGATGCGGTGGCCTTGGCCGACCGCAGCTCCACGCTGCTCGGTGTCGTGCGGTCTGCTGAGGCCGAGATCGGTTCTCTGCTGGTGGCGATCGAGTCTCGTGGTGTGATGGAACTGTTCGGATATCCGTCTGTTGCTCGGTTGTTCGAGCAGCTGGCTGATGTTCCCAAGGCTGGTGCCGAACGTGTGGTGAAACGAGCGCGGGCCCTTAACTCAGGGCGTGCTCTTGATTGTGGGCCGGCGCCCGCTGTTGCTCCGGCCACCGGTGCCGCCGCCTTGGACGGGCGGCTGAGCACGCCGATGATCGACACCATTGTCGAGGTGCTGGCGCAGCTTGCGCCCGAGCATCGTGATGACGCTGAACGGAGTCTGTTGTCCTTCGCCGAGGGGGCTGGGCACAAGCAGGTTGCGGCATTGGGTGCGCGGATCGTGGCCCACCTCGATCCCGACGGTGTCGACCCCGACTCCGCCGAACCGGCCACCCTCAGCCGTGAGCTGTCGTTGCGCCGCAAGAGATCCGGGGTGTGGGAGCTGACCGGCCGATTCGACGAGGAGACCGGCACCCGTGCCGGCGCCTTGCTCGACTCACTGGCCGAGCGTCGCAGCAGCGACGAGGGCGCGGACTTCCGATCCCTGCCGGAACGCTACGGCGACGCCTTCTCCGACGCTGTCGATCTCGCGTTGAACTCCCCGGACCTGCCGATGCAGGCCGGTGAACGAGCGCACGTGATGGTCGCGGTGTCGCTGGCGGACCTGAAGTCCGGCGTCGGCCAGGCCACCCTTGGTGACACGGGCACGATGACCGCGGCCGAAGCGCGAGTCCACGCCTGCGACAGCATGCTCATCCCGGCGGTACTGGGCGAGAAAAGCGAACCGCTGAACCTGGGCCTTTTGTCGTCTGATCTCGGCGGGGCTGCGCCGTGCGTTGTTCCTGCGTGATGGTGGCTGTGCGTTCCCGGGCTGCCATCGCCCGCCGCGGCATTGCCAGGGTCACCACATCCGCCACTGGGCCGAGGGCGGTTCCACGGATCTGGGGAACTTGGTCTTGTTGTGCGCCCATCATCACCGGCTGCTGCACCGGTCGGGCTGGGAAGTCCACATCGCGCCGACGGCCTACCGGAGTTCCGGCCACCAGTGTTCCTGGACAAACAGCGAAAACCCAGGCGCAACAACTTCCACCAACCGTTGCCCGTTCGCGGCCTGACCAACCGACCAGGGAAAAGCCCGCGGCCAAAGGCTGCGGGCCCACACCCACGCACACGCCTCCGAATCGCGTCGACCAACTACTGCTTGGCCCGCATCGACGGCGGCTTGGACGAGGAGCAACCGCCCAGCGGGCCTCGGCCGTCGGGACGGACACGGGGCGAGGGCACCTGGGACCTCCACGGTGCCGTCGCGGCCACCCACCGGCAGCCGACCGTGATCTCCGGGCGACGGCGACGTCAGTGGCCGCGGGACCAGGACTCCAGTGCGATCAGCGTCTTGGTGCCGGTGACCTGGTGGTGCCGGCGGATCTCGTCGATCGTCGTCTGCAGGTGGGCCATGTCGCGGACGCGCAGCCAGACCAGGGCGTCCGGGTCGCCCGCGATGGTGAACACCGCCTGGGCCTCCGGCATCCGCGTGGTGGTCCGGAGGATCTCGGCGACCTTCGTGTTGCCGACGAACCGCAGCTCGGTGAACGCTTCGATGCCCCAGCCGAGCTTCGCGTGGTCGACCTGGACCGTGAACCCCGTGATCACGCCCGTCTCGCGCAGGCGGTCGATGCGGCGCTTGACCGCCGCCGTCGACAGGGTGACCCGGCCGGCGATGTCGGACAGCGTGCGCCGGGCGTCCTCGCGCAGCAGCCCGAGGATCTCGTGGTCGGTCGCGTCGAGCAGCTCTTCGGTCATGCGGGCGAGCGTAACTCCGCGCAAAAAACCGGGCCAATCGTCGATCATGACCACCGATGTTTGCGTACCGAAGGGTGAACCCGCCGCGGCTGTTGCGTGGGACGTCGCTAGCGTGTGCTGTGGCCCGCACCGCACTGTGCGCCGGAGCACAGCCGCGCGAGGGCGAAGGGAGCCGCGTCGTGGAGACGTTCACGCTGGAGGACCGCTACCTGCGGGAGGCGGGGACCGTGCACCTCACCGGGGTCCAGGCCCTGGTGCGGCTGCTGTTCGACCGCGTCCGCCACGACCGCGCCCACGGTGGCGACCCCGCCGTGTTCGTCTCCGGCTACGAGGGGTCGCCGCTGGCCGGGTACGACCTCGAGCTGGGCCGCCGCGCGACACTGCTGGACAAGCACGACGTGGTGCACCGCCCCGGCCTCAACGAGGAGCTGGCCGCGACGTCGGTGATGGGCAGCCAGCTCGTCGCGGGGGCCGGCGGGCAACGCGGTGTCACCGGGTTCTGGTACGGCAAGGCGCCGGGTCTCGACCGCGCCTCCGACGCCCTGCGCCACGCCAACCTGGCCGGCACCGATCCGCGCGGCGGCGCGGTCGCGCTGGTCGGCGACGACCCGAACGCCAAGTCCTCGACGGTCCCGTGCGCCTCCGAGCTGGCGCTGGCCGACCTGGCCATCCCGATCCTGTACCCGGCCGACTCGCAGGACGTCCTGGACTTCGGGATGCACGCGGTCGAGCTGTCCCGCGCCAGCGGCCTGTGGTCGTCGCTGAAGGTCGTGGCGAACGTCGCCGACGCGTCCGGCACCGCCCAGGTGAATCCCCAGTGGACGGCACCCGACCTCGGCGAGCGGGCGTACCGGCACGCGCCGACGTCGAAGCTGCTCGGCGCGAGCCTCGCCGCGCTGGAGCGCAGCCTCTTCACCGTGCGGCTGCCGCTGGCGCTCGAGTACCTGCGGCTGAGCGGCGTCAACCGGATCACCGCGCGCGGGACGGCCGACCGGATCGGCATCGTTTCGGCCGGGAAGTCCTACCTGGACGTCCAGCAGGCGCTGCGCATCCTCGGGCTGACCGAGGAAACCCTTGGGCAGCACGGAATCCGGATCCTCAAGCTCGGCGCGATCCACCCGCTCGAGCCGTCGATCGTCCGCGAGTTCGCCGAGGGGCTCGACGAGATCGTCGTCGTCGAGGAGAAGCGCTCGTTCCTCGAGTCCGCGCTCAAGGAAGTCCTCTACGGCGTCCCCGGCGCGCCCGCCGTGCACGGCAAGAAGGACGCCGACGGCCGGACGCTGTTCACCGAGCTGGGCGAGCTGGACCCCGACGTCGTCGCCACGGGCCTGGCCCGGCGGCTGCCGGACGGGATCGCCTCGGTCGAGGCCTGGCGCGGACGCCGCCGCCGCGAGCGCATCTCCGTGCCGCTGCTCGCGCGGACGCCGTACTTCTGCTCGGGCTGCCCGCACAACTCGTCCACGAAGGTGCCGGAAGGGACACTCGTCGGCGGCGGCATCGGCTGCCACACGATGGCCCTGTTCATGGAGCCCGACCAGGTCGGCACCGTCCTCGGCGTGACGCAGATGGGCGGCGAGGGCACCCAGTGGATCGGCATGGCGCCGTTTGTCGAGGCCGAGCACTTCGTGCAGAACATCGGTGACGGCACCTTCACCCACTCCGGCAGCCTCGCCGTGCGCGCGGCCGTCGCGGCCGGCGTCAACATCACCTACAAGCTCCTCTACAACTCGGCCGTCGCGATGACCGGCGGACAGGACGCCGTCGGCGCGCTGCCGGTCGAGAAGGTCGCCGAGCTGCTGCTCGTCGAAGGCGCGAAGCAGGTCGTGATCACCAGTGACGCCCCCGGGGCGCTGCGCCGCCGGAAGCTGCCCGCCGGCGTCGAGGTCCGCGACCGCACCGAACTCCTGCGCACGCAGGAGGAACTGGCCGCCGTCCGCGGGGTCACCGTGCTGATCCACGAGCAGGAGTGCGCGGCCGAGAAGCGGCGGAAACGCCGCCGTGGCAAGCAGGAGACGCCCGCGACGCGCGTGGTGATCAACGAGCGCGTCTGCGAGGGCTGCGGCGACTGCGGCACCAAGTCGAACTGCCTGTCGGTGCAACCGGTGGCCACCGAGTTCGGCCGCAAGACCACGATCCACCAGTCGTCGTGCAACGTCGACTACTCCTGCCTGGCCGGGGACTGCCCGTCGTTCGTGACGGTCGTGCCGACCGGCCGCAAGCCGCACCGCGAGCTCGCCGAGCTGGCCGCCGACGCCGTTCCGGCGCCCGTCGCGGCGGCGAAGGACTTCACCGTGCGGATCACCGGCATCGGCGGCACCGGCGTCGTCACGGTCACCCAGATCCTGGCGACCGCGGCGGTGCTCGACGGCAGGCACGTCCGCACGCTGGACCAGACCGGGCTGGCGCAGAAGGGCGGCGCGGTCGTCTCCGACCTGAAGGTGACGGCGGAGCCGGTCGCCCAGGCCCCGAAGCTCGCGACCGCGGAGTGCGACCTCTACCTGGCCTGCGACGCGCTCGTCGGCGCGGACCCGGTGAACCTGGGGGTCGCCGACCCGGCGCGCACGACGGCGGTCGTGTCCACCACCGAGGTGCCGACCGGCCGGATGGTCGTCGACACGACGGTGGCGTTCCCCAGCCCCGGCAGTGTCCTCGCGCCCCTGGAGGCCGCGGCCGCGCGCACGGTCTCGCTGGACGCGCGCGGCCTGGCCGAGACGCTCTTCGACGACGACCAGTTCGCGAACGTCCTGCAGCTAGGCGCGGCCTTCCAGACCGGCGTGATCGGGCTGCCCGTCGCGGCGATCGAGCGGGCGATCGAGCTGAACGGCACCGCGGTGGCCGCGAACCTGCAGGCCTTCCGCCGCGGCCGTCAGCTCGTCGCCGACCCGGCCGCGCTGGAGGCCGCGCTCACCCCGGCGCCGGTCGCGGCGCCGAAGCCCGCGGCCCCGGCCGTGCGCGCGCTGGTGCACGCGGAATCCGGGTCGGAGCTGGCCCGGCTGCTCGACATCCGGATCCCCGACCTGGTCGCCTACCAGGACGAGGCGTACGCGCGGGCGTACGCCGAGTTCGTCGAGCAGGTGCGGGTGCTGGAGGACGGGCCGACGGCGGTCACCGAGGCCGTGGCGAAGCACCTGTACAAGCTGATGGCGTACAAGGACGAGTACGAGGTCGCGCGGCTGTCGCTCGACCCGGCGTTCACGGCCGGGCTCGAGGACCAGTTCGGTGCGGGCACCCGGTACGCCTTCCGCCTGCACCCGCCGGTGCTGCGCGCGCTCGGCATGAAGCGCAAGATCAGCCTCGGCCCGTGGTTCCGCCCGGCGTTCCGGCTGCTGCACGCGCTGCGGCGGCTGCGCGGCACGAAGTTCGACCCGTTCGGCCGCGCCGAGGTGCGCCGCGTCGAGCGCGAGCTGGTCGAGGACTACCGGAGTGTGGTCGTGCAGGCGTTCCGGGCCGAGGACGTCGACCTCGCGCAGGTCCTCGCGCTGGCCGAGCTGCCGGACCTGGTGCGCGGCTACGAGGACGTCAAGCTGGCGAACGTCGAGCGGTACCGCGCGAAGCAGGCCGAGGTTCTGGCGCTCACGCACGCAGGTAGCTGAGCATCGCCTGGGCTTCGTCGGGGACGCGCAGTTTCGAGCTGACGTCCCCGGCGTGCCGGCGCGCGGCTTCGGTGCCGATGCCGAGCAGCCGCCCGATCGCCGGGACCGAATGCCCCTCGGCGAGCAGCGCGACGACCTCGCGTTCGCGGGCGGTGAGCGTGGTGACCGGGTCACCGGGCCGCCGCCGGGCCAGCTGCAGGGCCACGACGTCCCGGTCGAGCACGGTGCCGCCGGCGGCGACGCGCTGGAGGGCGTCGAGGAACTCGTCGGCCTTCCCGACCCGCTCCTTGAGCAGGTAGCCGGCCCCGCCGCCGCCCGCGGCCAGCAGGTCGCCCGCGTAACCGTCCTCGACGAAGGCCGAGAGCGCGAGGATGGCCAGGCCCGGTGCCCGGCGGCGCGCTTCGAGAGCGGCGCGCAGGCCTTCGTCGGTGAACGTGGGCGGCAGCCGCACGTCGACGACGGCCAGGTCGGGCGCCTGCGTCCCCACCACGGCGAGCAGGTCGTCGGGGTGGTCGACGGCGGCCGCGACGTCGAAGCCGGCGCTGCCCAGGAGCAGCACCAGCCCTTCTCTCAGCAGTGCGTCGTCTTCGGCGATCACGATCCGCACGACAGCGTCCTCCTCACGTCGATTGCGCCCCTGCTGGAAAGCACGGACAGTGAGGCGGAAACGTT
The DNA here is from genome assembly GCF_043197175.1 of Amycolatopsis sp. NPDC049252. NCBI lineage: Bacteria > Bacillati > Actinomycetota > Actinomycetes > Pseudonocardiales > Pseudonocardiaceae > Amycolatopsis > Amycolatopsis sp. NPDC049252. Next base: position 16,916 of record NZ_JBICSQ010000027.1, on the reverse strand, counting down.
CAGGAAACGCCCGTGGTCCGGAACCGCGCCCGGTAGTCGCTCGGCGTCACGCCCAGACCACGCGCGAACGACCGCCGCAGGGTCTCCACCGAACCGAAGCCCGACCGGCGGGCGATCACGTCCAGCGGGTCGGTGGTGCCCTCCAGCTGCTGCTGGGCGAACTCCAGGCGGATCTGCTCGACGAACCGGGCCGGCGTGCGGCCGGTCTCCTCGCGGAACAGCCGCGTCAGGTGGCGGACGCTCACGCCCGCGCGGGCGGCCATGTCACCGAGGGTGTGCGGGGCCGACGGGTCCTCAGCGACCGAGTCCAGCAGCGCCCGCAGGACTTCGTGGCGTGGCCGGCCCGTCTCCAGCCGCACGCTGAACTGCGACTGCCCGCCCGGCCGCTGCAGGAACACCACCAGGTGCTTGGCCACCAGCCGCGCGACGTCCGGGCCGAGGTCCTCCTCGACCAGCGCGAGCGCCAGGTCGATGCCGGAGGTGACCCCGGCCGAAGTGATCACCGGGCCGTCCTTGACGAAGATCGCGTCGACGTCGACGCGGACCAGCGGGAAGCGGCGGGCGAGCTGGTCGAGCAGGTCCCAGTGCGTCGTCGCGCGGCGGCCGTCGAGCACGCCCGCCGCGGCCAGGGCGAACGCGCCCGCGCACACCGAGGCCGTCCGGTTCGCGCCGTCGGCGAGGCGCCGGATCTGGGCGATCAGCTCGGTGTCGGCGATCGTGCGGGCCCACACCGGGCCGCCGGGCACCAGCACCGTCGCCCCGCGCGGGTCCGCCGCCGCCAGGTCCAGGTCGGCGCCGAGGCGCGTCCCGGTGTTCGCGCGGACGTCCGCGCCGCCGGGCGACGCCGTCCGCAGCTCGTAGCGGCCGCCGTGCTCGTTGGCCTCGGCGAACACCTCCAGCGGACCGGAGACGTCGAGGAGGCGGACGCCGTCGTAGAGGACGACGAGGACGGGACGGGCTTTCACCGGTCCAGTATCACCGGCTCCCCGTCCGGGAAAGCCCGGGCTCAGCCCTCGCCGGACCAGCCGCTCAGCCGGGTGAGCAGCCGTTCCAGGACCTGCGGGTCGGCCGCCACCGGGTCACCGGAGACGGGCTCGTCGACCAGCGTCCGGCGATCGCCCCGCCGCGGCAGGCGGACCTGCTTCGCCGTCATCCCGCCCGGCAGCGGCAGCTCGCACCAGGTGGTGCGGCCGCCGCCCGGTGCCGGGTCGACGCCGATGCGCTCGCCGGGCCGGGCCTGCGGCGCCGGCAGGTGGGGGAGGTTGTCGTCGACCTCCACCAGCAGGTACTCGGCGCTCAGCCGCAGCCGCAGCGTGACGAACGGGGGTGCCTTCGGATCGCCGGCGTCGATGACCGCCTCGACCAGGCGTCTCGCGGTCGCGGTGACCTGATCGAGCATCGGCTTCAACGACCAGTCCGTGAGGATCAACCGGACGAACAGGTCCGTCACCGGCAGCGCGCTGGGCTGCGCGACCAGCCGGAGATCGTCCATCTGGGAGGTGTGCGCGCTCAAACCTGACCTTCCTCGGCCCGGGTGCCACTGTTCGAGTCACGCATCATGCCACCCGTCCGGGAACCACCCGTAAGGAGGACGTCACTCGACGCCGAGCATGACCTCCGTGGACTTCACAAGCACGGTCACCGGCTTGCCGGGCGCCAGCTCCAGCTCCTCCGTGGCGTCCTTCGTGATGGACGCGACGACCTGCTGGCCGCCGTCGAGCTCGACGGTCACGACGGACATCACGGCGCCCGGCTTGATGGCCGAAACGGTGCCGGTGAGCTGGTTGCGGGTGGAGAGACGCATGGTGTTCCTTTGCGGTACCGGGGGTGCGAACCGCGCCAGGCTACGGTCTTTTCGCAGGTCACGCCGCCGGAAGCAGCCCGGCACGATCGGGTGATGCGGCAGCGGGCCGGACCGGATCACCGCAGCTGCGCCGCGACTGGAGGCGCCGAGGAGCACCCGCGAATCCGGCGTGACTTGCTACCGTCGGGCCATGGGCGAGCTGGTCGAGGACGAAGCGCTGCGGGCCGAGCGGCTGCTGGACGCGCAGGCGAAGGCGGTCGAGCTGTTCGCCGCGGTCGAGGAGCGCGGGATCCTCGCGCCCGGCGTGCGCGAGACCGAGGCGAGCGACGCGATCCGCGACCTGGCCGGCGACCTGCTGGGCATCCGCCGCTACTGGCACAAGCGGATCGTCCGCGCCGGGGTCAACACGCTGCGGCCCTACCGCGAGAACCCGCCGGACCGCGTGCTCGGCGAGGACGACATCGCCTTCGCCGACTTCGGCCCGATCTTCGAGGACTGGGAAGCCGACTTCGGCCGCACGTTCGTGCTGGGCGACGACCCGGTCAAGCACGCGCTGCGCGACGCCCTGCCGAAGGTCTTCGACGCCGGGCGCGCGTACTTCGACGCGCTGCCCGACATCACCGGCGAGCAGCTGTACGCGCACATGGTCCAGCTGGCGCACGAGGCGGGCTGGGAGTTCGGCGGCGAGATCGCCGGGCACCTGGTCGGCCAGTTCCCGCACGAGACGATCGACGGCGCCCGGATCGCGTCCTACATCGCGCCGGGCAGCGACCAGCCGATGCGACGCCCGGACCGCAACGGCCAGGCGTCGCACTGGATCCTGGAGGTCCACCTCGTCGACCGCGAACGCGAGATCGGCGGTTTCCTCGAGCAGCTGCTCGACCTGGGCCCGGCCGCGTCGTAACGGTTCTCCTCACCGGCCCCCGACGCCGGTGAGGAGAAACCGGCCGCGTCAGACCCGCGCGGTCGCCCACAGTTCGTCGATGGTGCGCTCGGCCGTCGCGAGACTGGCGTCGGCCAGCGGGATGAGCTCCGCCATCGCCGGGTTCACGTGCGCCAGCGTCAGCTCGGCGGTGATGAACCGCGGCTCCAGGCCGGTCAGCGAGAGGCCGTGCGGCAGCCACGCCTCGGCGTGGTCCCAGCCGGCGCGGGGCGTGCCTTCGCCGTACCCGCCGCCGCGGCTGGCCAGCACGATGAGCTCCCGGCCGCCGAGCAGGCCGGACATCGTCGCGTGGTCGACCGAGAGCCCGGGGGCGATGAGGTGGTCGACCCACGTCTTGACGCTGCTCGGCGGGCCGAAGTTGTAGAGCGGCAGGCCCAGCAGCACGGTGTCGGCCGCCTGGATCTCGCCGACGAGCTCCCGCGTGAGCGCCCACGACGCCGCCTGCGCGGGCGTGTGCTGCTCCGGCGGCACCGCGCGGGCCGTCCCGCTCGCCGCGTCGAGGTGCGGCAGCGGGTGTTCCCCCAGGTCGCGGTAGGTCACCGTGCCGTCGGGGTGGGCGGCCCGCCACGCGGCCGCGGCCCGCGCGCTGAGCCTGCGGCTCACCGAAGCCTCGCCGGTGATGCTCGAGTCGATGTGCAGGAGATGCGCCATGTTGTTTGCCGTCCATAGATCGTTGGTGTTAGACAAACCATTAATAGCACATCGATCATCGAGTCGCCCATATACTGGGCGCATGACCTCGCTGCCGGTCGTCAACCAGCCGCCCCACCGCTGCGGCGCGCTGCTCGACCACCTCGCGCGCCGGCTGCGGCTGCGCAGCGAGTCGGTGCTGACCCCGCTGGGGTTGCGGCCGCGGCACCTGATCGCCCTGACCGTGCTGCGCGACCACGGCGGCAGCTCGCAGCAGGACCTGGCGAAGATCCTGGAGATCGACGGCACGAACGTCGTCGGGCTGCTCAACGAGCTCGAGGCGGAGAACCTGATCGAGCGCCGCCGCTCGCCGGCCGACCGCCGGCGGCACATCGTCGAACTGACCGACGTCGGCGCGAAGCTGCTGGCACGAGCGGAGTTCGCGCTCGCCGCGGTCGAGGACGAGGTGTTCCGCGACCTGGACGAAGACCAGCGCGAGACGCTCTACACGCTGCTGCAGCAGGTCACGAACACGACGAACGCGGAAGCCTGCACGGCAGCGGTGACCCGCCCCGGCTGCTGAGGCTCAGCCGATGCGGTGGCCGCTCGCGGAGTCCGGCGCGACGGACTGGTTACGGGAAATCTGCGGCGACGGCCTGACCGGGTTCATGCCGCCGCCGATGCCGGACGCGGCCTGGGTGCTCAACGCGATGTACGAGCACGAGGACGGGCCGGCCGAGATGTCCGTCCACGAATACCGCCAGGCCCGTATCGCGGACGGAAGTGTCCGGCCCCACACCGTCAACGGTGTCGACCTCGAAGCCGTGAGCACGGTGACCGGGGGCGGACTGGGCCGCGCCGGGCACCCCGGCCCCGGGTGGCGGCGGCTGCGCTGGGCTGAGCTCGCCCGGCGCACGGGCGATCCCGTCGTCCCGGACGGCCTGCTGCCCTCGCACCGATGCTTCCCCTCGGCCAAGAAGGACGGCAGCTGGCCGCTCGGCATCGTTCCGCCCACCGAGGGGAGCCTGGACCGCGAGACCTGGACGCGGCTGATCGGCATCCTCACCGAGCACAGTCACGCGGGCCCGGAAACCCGCTGCCTGGCCTACTACAGCCCGCTGACGCTCGAAACCACCGAGTTCGAGAAGCTCCCCGTGCGGGCGGGAAACCTCGGCGACGCCGGGATCCTGTACGACGACCCCGAAACCGGCTTCAGCCCGGCCAACCTCTGGGCCGAGGACCGCTCGTGGTGCCTCTGCACCGACTACGACCTGTGGGCCACCAAGGTCGCCGGCTCCCCGCTCCTGATCGACGCGCTGGTGAGCGACCTCGAGATCGAAGCGGTCCGGCTTCCCTGAGTCCCTAGCCGCCGGCGATGTCGTGGGCCAGTTGGCGTGCTTCGGGCACGGTGAACTCTCCCGAGATCTGCGTTTCGCCGCCGGTGATCGCGGACTGGACGGCCGGTGCCGTCAGCACGCGGCTCTGGAGCACCATCGCCACCTGCTTGCCGACGTTCCCGCCCGTCCAATCGGCCCACGTCCTGGTGCCCGCCGTGGTGAACCGGAGCCCGATGACCGCTCTCCCGGTCTGCGGATCGAGCCGGGCGTCGACCCAGCCGACGTCGGCGCCGGTCAGGAACGCCGGGCCCAGCACGTACTTCGTGCCCTTCGCGCGGTCGCAGCTGACGAGCGGCAGCGCCGGGTCGTCCCGGCCTCCCAGCGGGTCCGGGCTTCCCTGGGCGCAGTCGAGCGCGGCCACGGCGGTCTGTTGCGCGGCCGGATCGGCGCTCTGCCGGTCCGGCGCCGAGCCGGTCGGCGGCGAAGGCGGCAGCTCCGCCAGCACCGGCCGGAAACGCAGCTGCGTCCCGTCCTTGACGACGAAGCCGGTTCCCGACGGCTGAGCCGTGCCGGGCACCTGCGCCGAACACCCGGCGACAGCGAGGAGGACGGCCAGCGCCGCGAAGATCCGCACGGCTGTCATTGTGTCGTCCTGGCGCCGGATCGGGAACTTACCACTGGTAAATCCTTGACATTACCAATGGTAAGCCTCACGCTACTGAGGCCAATTCGTCTAGACCAATCTGTCCGCTCTTCGAGGTACCTCCCCCGAGAGGAGAGACACCACCATGTCCCCCCGCAAACCGGCCAAGACCGCCGCCGCGCTCGCCGCCGCGACGGCCACGGCGGCCGCGCTCGTGCTCGCCCACGGCGCCGACGCCAGCCCGGCCGCCGCCCCCGCCACCACCGCCGCAGCCTGCGGCGTCCTGTTCGACGACTTCCACTACGCCTCCCCCACCGACTCCGCCTTCGGCGCGGCCGGCTGGACCACCCGCAACGACGTCGGCAGCCCCGGCGTGCCCGGTGCGCGCTGGCTGACGAGCAACATCAGTTTCCCCACGGTGAACGGGGAAAAGGTGGCGCAGCTCAACGCGTCCACCGACGGCAGCGCGAACGGCACCACCCACGCCGAGATGTACCAGAACCAGCTGCGGTTCCAGGAAGGCACCTACGCCAGCCGGGTCAAGTTCACCGACACGCCCACCAGTGGCACGGACGGCGACCACGTCAACGAAACCTACTTCACGATCTCGCCGCTGCGGTACGACCGCGACCCGCTCTACAGCGAGCTCGACTTCTCCGAGTACCTGCCCAACGGCGGCTGGGGCGGCTCGACCGCGAACTACCAGACGTCCTGGTACACCTACTGGAACAACCCGACCTGGGACGGCCTGCGCACCTCGACCTCGCAGAACCGCAGCTTCGACGGCTGGCACGACATCGTCACGCAGGTCTCCGGCGGGCACGTGAAGTACTACCTCGACGGCGTGCTCACCGCGGACCACACCACCGACGCCCAGGGCGACCCGGTCTACCCGCGCACGCCGATGTCGATCAACTACAACATGTGGTTCATCGACACGGCCGGCCACACGAGCGGCACCAGCACCTACACCGAGCAGGTGGACTGGACCTACTACGCGGGCAACCAGGTCGTCGCGCCGTCGGCTGCGATCGCCCAGGCCGCGACCTACCGCGGCGCGGGCACCGCGCACGTCGACACGGTCGGCTCCGGCGGCTGCACCACGCCGACCAGCCCGCCGCCGACGACCACGCCCACCACCCCGACGACACCCACCACGCCGACGACCCCGACCACGCCGACCCAGCCGGCGAACTGCTCGAGCGCGGCGGAGTGGGACTGGGGCACCGTCTACCTCGGCGGTCAGCGGGTCAAGCACAACAACCACCTCTGGCAGGCGAACTGGTGGACGCAGGGCTCCGAGCCCGGCCTCACCGCGCAATGGGCCGACCTCGGCCACTGCTGAGCCAGGCCGGGCCGTCCCCGGGACCGGACGGCCCGGCCTACCCCGCGGCAAGCACCGCTTCCAGCCCGGACGCCTGGGTCCGCCAGTCCGTCGTGTTCGGCGTACCTCCCGCCCAGCGCTCGCCGATCCGGTTGAGCGAGTCGCGATCGCTCGCCCACAGCGTGTCGGCCTGCTTCTGCGCGAAGGCACGGTACGTCGACGAGCCCGTGGCGTTCGCGAGGTCGCCGAAGTAGCGCATGAAGATCCCCTTGAACTGCTTTTGGTTGTCGTCACAGGAGTTCGCGGCGTCGCAGGACTCGACGAGCACGCCGTTCGAGGTGAGCCGGGACACCGCCGCGTCGGCCAGCCGGCGCGCGGCGTCCAAATAGGACGTGACGCCGGTGGCCCGCCAGAGTTCCACGAGCCCGCCGATGCCGAGGCCCTGGTTGTACGTCCAGACGGTCTGGCCGTTGTTCGCGCACGACGACGTCAGGCCGTCGTTGACCAGGCCGGAACCGTTGATCAGCCCGCTGTTCAGGTACCAGTCACCCGCGGTCCGGGCCCGCTGGCCCCACACCGTGTCGCCGGCGATCCGCGTGTGCAGGGAGGCGGTCAGGCGCAGGTACAACCCGCTCGTGACGGCGTTCTTGTACGTGCGCTCGCGGTTCCACCACACCCCGCCGCCGCACGTGCTCGTGTCCCAGAACCCGTTGACGTAGTTGGCGATCGTCGTCGCTTCGGTGAGGTAACGCGCGTCGTGGGTGCGGTCGTAGACGGCGACCCAGGCCAGCCCCCACCACGCGCTGTCGTCGATGGCGCGGCTGACGAAGTCACCGTCGATCGGGTCGGAACTGCGTCCCCCGGCGGGGAAAGCGGCCCGGTTGACGTCCAGGGTGCGGGCCATGGCGGCGTCGAAGCCGCCCGCGTCCGCGACGGCCGTCACGGCGACGGCCGAGTTCCACCAGCTCGACGGCCACCACGCGGTGTAGGGCTCGTAGGACCACATCAGCGCGTCGACCGCGCCGGCGGCCCGGGTCGTCGCCGGGCGCGCCCAGGCCGTGCAGCTGCCCGAGGCGTGCGTGGCTTCGCGGCCGCACGCGCGCACGGCGCCGCCGTACAGCCGGCCGCGCGGGTCGCGCGTGGCGAACGCCGTGGTGTGCGTACCGGTCGCGCCCGACGCGACGCTCGTGCGGCCCAGCGACGAACCGTCCGGCCAGCTCGCCCCGGCGTCCCAGGAGCGGTCGAGCCAGATCTCGTCGCCTGCTCCGCCCGCCTCGATCCCGGCCCACGCCATGCCGCGGCCGTCGAAGTGGAGCCGGATCGTGCGGCCGTACAACGTCGTCGGCGCGACCGGCTGGGCGTCCCCGGTGCCCGGGGCGCTGCGGTCGCACGCCGCGTCGCAGACGTCCGGGTAGATCCACGCGGTGCAGGCGACCCCCTGCGCGTCCCCGCAGGCCCGGACCAGGCCGCGGCGGTGGTGCGCCGGATCGGTGAGGTTGTACATCAGCGTGCGGGTGCCGGTCCACGAACCGGGGATGGTGGCCTTGCCCAGCAGGCCTTCCCAGCTCGCGCCGCCGTCCCAGGACCGGTCGAGCCAGACGGCGTCGCCGGCCACGCCGTTGTCGATGCTCGCCCAGGCCATGCCGTCGGGGTCGGAGGCGTGCAGGCGCACGACCCGGCCGTTGATCACCTTGTCGGGCAAGGGAAAGCTCTCTCGCGCGGCTCGCGAAGGATCCAGTGTGTCGCAGGAGGTCACGCACACCGTGGTGGCCGCCGCGGCGGGCCGTGGTGCGAGGGGTGACAGGGCACCGAGGACGAGCAGGAGCACGAGCAATGTCCGCATCGACATCCCTCTCCACGCACCGGGTTTTTTCTTTTCAGGATAGGAAATCCGGCGGCGGGAGAAAAGGATTCAGCGCGGTTCTGGCTCGTTCCGGACATCGGCCGACGGGGATTCGAACAGCCGCGGCATGACCGCCAGCATCAGCGAGGACCAGACCACGTGCGTCAGCACCGGCGCCTGGACCCCGCCCGACCGTCCGCGCTGCCACGCGAACACCGTCCCCATCACCGCCGACGCCAGTACCAGCGCGGGGTTGCGGGTCGCGCACGTCGACAGCACGTACACCGCGGTCGAGCGGCGGGTGCCCAGCGCGTCGTACAGCGGGCCGCGGAAGAAGACCTCCTCGGCCGCGCCCGTGACGAGCGTCGTCACGACCACCGACGTCGTCGACCCGCGGTGGGCGTAGTCCAGCACCCCGGCGATCGCGCGGCGCAGCGGCGGGATGTGCCGCGAAACCAGCGCACAGCCGTAGAACACGCCGAACGCGCCCGCCCCGGCCAGCACCGGCCCCGCGACGTCACGGCGGCCCCGGCGGACCGGCCCGGCCGCGCGGGCTCCGGCCAGCCAGGTCGTGGCGACCCCGGCGGTGAGGCCGTAGAACCGCTTGGACGCGGGCGGGCTGGCCAGTGACGCGCCGAGCAACGCGGTCCCGGCGGCCGTCACCGCTGTCAGGAACCGCCCCTTCACCCGGCCCGCCGGCTCTGCGCGCGCTCCTTGAGGGCCTGCGCCACGGCTTCGTCGTAGTCCATCGGCTCGAACTCGACGATCCGGCGGATGCTGTCGTCGCGGACGACGACCTCGTTCGTCATCGAGTCGATCAGCGAGCGCCCGGTCTGCACGTCGATGTCGGTGACCAGGGAGAGCCAGTACGACGAGAGCCGCGGCGACAGCAGCGGGACCGGCACGATCACCAGCGGCCGGCCTTCGATCGCCGCGACGCGCTGCAGCATTTCCCGGTAGGCCAGCACGTCCGGGCCGCCGATGTCGAACGCGCGGCCCTCGGCCTCCGCGTGGTCGAGCACGCCGACCAGGTAGCGGACGACGTCGGCGATCGCGATCGGCTGGGTGCGGGTGGCGACCCAGCGCGGGGTGATCATCGCCGGCAGGTGCTCGACGAGCTGGCGGGTCAGCTCCCACGACGTGCCGCCGTGGCCGATCACGATCCCGGCACGCAGCACGGTGACCGGCACGCCGGTTTCGCCGAGCAGCTCTTCGACCTCACGGCGGCTGGCCAGGTGCTCCGACAGGGAATCGTCGTCGTCGCCGAGCCCGCCGAGGTAGACGATCCGGCCGACCCCGGCGTCGGCCGCGGCGCGGGCGAAGGCGCGCGCCGCTTCGGCGTCGCGGCGCTTGAAGTCCGAGCTGTCGAGCGAGTGGACCAGGTAGTAGGCGGCGTCGGCGCCCTTGAGCGCGTCACGCAGGGAGCCGACGTCGGCGACGTCGGCGCGCACGGGTTTCCCGGCCCCCTCGTAGCCGTCGGGACGGCGGGTCATCGCGAGCACGTCGTGCCCCGCTTGCTCCAGGGCCGGGCACAACCTGCTGCCGACGAAGCCCGAAGCTCCAGCTACCAGTACTCGCATGCTCGTGACGCTAGCCCGGACCGCGCCGGTCCGCAGGTCGCCGGGTCCCGGCGAAGCAGACGGCGGCGAGCACACCGGCGCAGCCCACGAGCTGCAGGACGGCGGGCGTCTCGCCCAGCAGGCCGATGCCCAGCAGGACCGCGCCGACCGGCTGCAGCAGCATCAGCGTCGCCCCGGCGGTGGCCGGCATCCGGGGCAGCGCGGCGGAGATGAGCAGCCATCCGGTCAGCTGGCCGACCAGGGCGAGCGCGATGAGCCAGCCGAACGCGGGCCAGCCCGGTGCCAGGTCGAGCGTGCCGGACGGGAGGCCGAGCACCAGGGCGACCGTGCCCGCGGAGAGCGTCGCCAGCAGCAGGGAGTGCGACTGCGTCCCGGCGCCGCCGCTGAGCCGGATCAGGAAGAGGTAGACGGCGTACCCGGCACCGGCGACGAGCGCGGCGACGGCGCCGGTGACCGGGTCGGGCCCGAACGCGCCGGTCCCGGCGAAGCCGCCGGCCAGCACGACCCCGCCGAGCAGCACCGGCGCGGCCACGAGGAACCGCTTCGACGGCCGTTCCGCGAGGAACGCGAACGCCAGCACGGGCACGATGACCACCTGCACCGCCAGCAGCACGGTCGCGATGCCGGCGCCGACACGCGGGATCGCCTCGCCCCAGAGCACGAAGTCCAGGCCGAGCCCGGCGCCGGCCAGCAGCGGGAACAGCACCCGGCGCCGCGTCGCGGGGCCCGCCTTGCGCCGCTCCCACCAGGCCAGCGCGAACAGGACCGGCAGCGACAGCAGGCAGCGCCAGAACGCGCTGGTGGCGCCGCTGGTGTGCGAGACCTTGATGAAGACCGACGACAGCGAGATGCAGAAGCTGCCGAGCGCGGCGAGCAGGCGCGGGTCGATGCGCTGGGTGAACGTCGGCTGGGTGGCAGTCAGGGTCACGCCTCCAGCGTGAGCGCGCCGACTGTCAAGGACAAGCGAATGTTTCTGCGGGTAATTCGGTAGGATCGCTACCGTGTTCGGACTCGAGCGGATGCGCGCGCTGCACGCCGTCGCCACCCAGGGCTCGGTCGCCGCGGCGGCCGCGTCCCTGCACGTCACGCCCTCGGGCGTCTCGCAGCAGCTGGCGAAGCTGGAGAAGGAGGCCGGGCAGCCGCTGCTGGAGCCACGCGGCCGCGGCGTCCGGCTGACGAAGGCGGGTGCGGTGCTGGCCGGGCACGCCGAGCGGATCCTCGCGCAGGTCGCCGCGGCGAAGACCGACCTGGAGCTGCTGCGCGAGGACGTCATCGGGCCGCTGCGGATCGGCGCGATCCCGACGACCGTGCACGCCCTGCTGCCCCCGGCGCTGGCCACCCTGGCCGCGCAGCACCCGCGGCTGGCGGTGACGCTGCACGAGGGTGAGGCCGAGCAGACGATGCCCCGGGTGCTGGCCGGCGACCTCGACGTCGCGGTGCTCGAGAGCTGGGCGGACCGCCCGACGGTCATCCCGCCGTCGACGACCCGGATCGAGCTGTTCTCCGACGTCGCGGACCTCGCCCTGCCGGCCGGGCACCGACTGGCGCACCGCAAGACCGTCGATCTGTCCGAAGTGGACGACCTGCCGTGGATCGGCTGGACGGCCGGCTCCGGGTGCTACGACTGGCTGGTGCAGGTGCTGCGCAAGCAGCGGCTGGAGCCGCGCATCAGCTGCACGGTGGGCGGTTACCCGACCCAGCTGGCCCTGGTGGCGGGCAACGTGGGCGCGGCGCTGGTCCCCCGCCTGGCCCGCGAGCGGCTGCCGGACGGCGTCCGCATCCTGACCACCCGGCCGGCCCTGACCCGCACGATCCACGCGATCTGCCGAACGGGCGAGGAGGACCACGGCGCGGTCCGGGCGTGCCTGGACGCGCTGCGCGAGGCGTCGGCCCGCTTCGAGAGCGCGATGCGGCCGGCAAACTGAGTCAGGGTGTCGCCGGCTCCGCGGCCCAGCTGGCCAGCAGCCGCAGCCGTTCCTCCGACGGTGACCCCGGCTCCACCGTGTGCACTCCCAATACCTGGTCCTGGTCGCCCGTCGGCGCCAGCGCCTCGTAGCCCAGGATCAAGTCGCCCACCACCGGGTGCCGGTAGTGCTTCGTGCCGTGGGTGCGCTGGTAGACGTCGTGGTCGGCCCACCAGCGGCGGAAGTCGTGGTCCCGCACCGACAGCTCGCCGATCAGCTCGGCCAGCTTCGGGTCGTGGGGATTGCGGCCCGCGTACAGGTGCAGTGTCGCCACCACGCTGCGGGCCGACGACTCCCAATCCGCGTACAGCTCGCGGGCCAGCGGGTCCAGGAAGACGAACCGGGCCATGTTGCGCTCGCGCGGGGGCACCGCGTCGAAGTCGCGGTAGAGCGCCTTGGCCAGCGGGTTGGCGGCCAGGAGGTCCAGGCGGCGGCCGGTGACGATCGCCGGGACCTCGGTCAGGGTGTCGAGGATCCGCTGCAGCCCCGGCCGGACGCGCTCGGGTGCGAGCGCCCGCGGCCGGCGTCGGCTCGGCTTGGCCAACGCGACCAGGTGCCGCCGCTCGGTCTCGTCCAGCTGCAGCGCCCGCGCGATCGCGTCCAGCACCGACTCCGAGACGTTCAGGTTCCGCCCGCGTTCGAGCCGGACGTAGTAGTCGACGCTCACCCCGGCCAGCCGCGCGACCTCTTCCCGCCGCAGCCCCGGGACCCGCCGGGCCCCGGGTTCCGGCACCAGACCGGCGTCCGCGGGCGTCACCCGGGCGCGGCGGGCCCGCAGGAAGTCCCGCAGTTCCGCGTTGCCTTCGCTCATCCCTCCAGCGTAGGGCGGCCGCGGCGCGCGTGCGGGGGTCTGCTGGACCCCCGGTGGGACCGGTCCTCCCACCCGGCCGCCCGGCGGGGGTTACCTGGAGGCACGTCACCGAGAAGGAAGAACGAGATGGAACGCGAAATCCTGGGCGGCACCGGCATCTCCGTCAGCCGCTTCGCCTTCGGCGCCATGATGCTGGGCGCCATGGGCAACACCGACCGCGCCGAGTCGGTGCGGATGATCCACGCGGCGCTGGACGCCGGGATCAACTTCGTCGACACCGCCGACGTCTACTCCCACGGCGAGTCGGAGGTGATCGTCGGCGAAGCGCTCAAGGGCCGCCGCGACGACGTCGTGCTCGCCACGAAGTTCTCCATGCCGATGGGCCAGGACGCCAACCAGGCGGGCGGCTCCCCGCGGTGGATCAAGCTGGCCGTCGAAGCCAGCCTGCAGCGGCTCGGCACCGACCACATCGACCTCTACCAGATGCACCGGCCGGACCACCGCACCGACATCGACGAGACGCTCGGCGCCCTGTCCGAGCTCGTCCGCGCGGGCAAGGTGCGCGCGATCGGCTCGTCGACGTTCCCGGCCGAGCTGATGGTCGAGGCGCAGTGGGCCGCCCGGCGCGGCGGGCACCACCGGTTCCGCACCGAGCAGCCGCGGTACTCGATGCTCACCCGCATCATCGAGAACGACGTCCTGCCGACGGCCCAGCGCCACGGCATGGGCGTGCTGACCTACGGGCCGCTGTCCAGCGGCTGGCTGACCGACCGCGACCCCGGACGCAGTCACCGCGCGGGCATGATGCCCGAGGTGTTCGACCTCTCGATCCCGGAGAACCGCGTGCGCGCCGAGACGGTCGAGCAGCTGCGGAAGGTCGCCGCCGAAGCGGGCCTGCCGCTCGCCCACCTCGCGCTGCGGTTCGTGCTGAGCCACCCGGCCGTGACGTCGGTGCTGATCGGCCCGCGCACCCCGGAGCAGCTCGACGACCTGCTGGCCGCGTCCGGTCCGCTGCCCGGTGACGTGCTGGACCGGATCGACGCGATCGTGCCGCCCGGTACCGAGGTCAACCGGCACGACAACTACAAGGCGGCGGCGCCCGCCATCGAGGACCCGCGGCTGCGGCGGCGGTGAGTCAGGCCTGTCGAGTTCCGGCCCGCAGCCGGTCCGCCATCTCCGTCACCAGCCGGCCCGGGCGCTTGTGGTGCACCAGGAAGACGTCGCGGGCCGGCTGGGCGTCGGCCGCGTCGCGGACCTCGATCCGCGCGCGGCCGGCGCGCTCCAGCACGCTCTCGGGCACGAACGCGATCCCCAGCCCGGCCTCGACCAGCGCCAGGATCACCTGGTAGTCACGGGATTCGTGGGCGACGCGCAGCGTCACCCCGGCCGCGTCCGCGAGCTGCTCGAGGCAGACCCGGTTGGGCACACCGGGACTGCCCGAGATCCAGTCCTCCCCCGCGAGCCCGCGCAGGGTGAGGCGGCGGACCCGGGCCTTCGGATGCCCTTCCGGCAGGATCAGCCGGAACCGCTCCGAACGCAGCAGCGTCCGCTCGAGGCCGCGCGGGTCGGGCAGCGGCGCCCCGGGGTAGCGGTGGGTGATGAGCAGGTCCAGCTCACGGGAGCTGACCAGGCCGTACCCGTCGGGCGGCTCCAGGTCGAGCAGGCGCAGCGCGACGGCGGGGTGCGCCTCGCGGAACCCGGCGAGCGCGGGCGGCACGAGGGTCGCGCCCGCGCTGGCGAACGTGCCGACGGTCAGCTGCGCCGGCTCCTCGCCGAGCAGGGCCCGCACGGTCCGCTCGGCGGTCCGCAGCTCCCCGACGATGGTTTCGGCGTGCGTGAGCAGCCCTTCGCCGACGGCGGTGAGCGTCACCCCGCGCGGGTTGCGGTGCAGCAGGCGCGCGCCGACGTCGCGTTCGAGCTTGGCCAGCTGCTGCGAAACGGCGGACGGCGTGAACGAAAGCCGTTGCGCCGCACCGGCGATGGACCCCGCGTGCGCGACCTCGGCGAGCAGGGCCAGGCGATGGGCGTCGAGCACGGGGGCCTCCAGCCGTAAGCGTTGCTGATGGCAGCATAGGAGACGTCGCTGGTGCTTACGTCCGGCCGCGCGCATGCTGGGGCCATGATCAGCACTTCGGACGTCGAACGCGCCGCCACGAGGATCCGGGGCCGGGTCCGCCGGACCCCCGTCTTCTCCGACGACGGCGTGTGGTTCAAGCTCGAGCACCTGCAGCACACCGGGTCGTTCAAGGCCCGCGGCGCGTTCAACCGGATCATCGCCGCGGGTGAGCTGTCGGGGGCCGGGGTCGCGGCCGCGTCCGGGGGCAACGCGGGCCTCGCCGTGGCCTACGCCGCCCGCGAATTCGGCGTGGCCGCAAGGGTTTTCGTCCCGGCCACCGCTCCCGCGGTGAAGGTGGCGAAGCTGCACGCGTTCGGCGCGGCCGTCGAACTCGTCGGCGACAAGTACGCCGACGCCTACGACGCGGCCGTGAAGCACGCCGCCGACAGCGGCGCCCTGTTCTGCCACGCCTACGACCAGCCGGAGATCTGCGCCGGGCAGGGCACCGTCGGGCTCGAACTGCTGGACCAGGTGGACGGGCTCGACACGATCCTGGTCGCGGTCGGCGGCGGCGGGCTCCTGGCGGGCATCGCCGCGGCGGTCGAGGGCCGGGCGCGCGTGGTCGGCGTCGAGCCGCGCACGATCCCGACGCTGCACTCGGCCCTGGCCGCGGGCGAGCCGGTCCAGGTCGAGGTGTCCGGACCGGCCGCCGACTCGCTCGGCGCGTCCCGGCTCGGTGACATCGCCTTCGCGGTCGCCACCCGTACGAACGCGGGCTCGGTCCTGGTCGAGGACGCCGCGATCGCCGAGGCCCGGGCGACGCTGTGGGACCGCTACCGCCTCGCCGTCGAAGCGGGCGGGGCGACGGCCTACGCCGCGCTGCTCGGCGGCGCCTACGTGCCCGCGCCCGGCGAGCGCGTCGCCGTCCTGCTCTGCGGCGCCAACACCGACCCCGCGACGCTCACTTCCCCGTCAAGCGCTCCACCAGCGGCGCGAACTCCTCGATGAAGGCGCTGTTGACGCTGACGTAGGACACGCCGAGTTCGTCGCGACGGCGTTCCAGCTCCGCGGCCATGTCGTCGACGCTGCCGCGGAGCATCGTCAGCGAGTCGTGCTCGATGAGCGTTTCGGCGTCGACGCCGATGAACCCGCGGATCCACGGCGGGACGACCTCGCCGACGACGAAGACGTTCAGGGCCAGCTCGAGGTCCCGGCCGTCCGCGGCGGTCCGGATCTCCTCGACCTGCGCCTTGAACTCGTCGCGGGTGGTCAGCACCCCGCCGGCCAGCGTGATGATGTCGGCCTTCGCGGCGCCGAGCCGGCGCGCCTTGGGCCCGCCCGCGGCGAGCATCACCGGCGTGTGCGCGTCACCGTCGAGCCGGCGGACGTGGTCGATGGTCTCGGAGATCGAGTCGAGCCGCTCCTGGCCGTTGCCGTAGGGCAGGCCCAGCTCTTCGGCCTGCTGCCGCATCGACGGCAGGCCGGTGCCGAGGCCCAGCTCGAACCGGCCGTCGGTCATGACCGTCAGGCTGTGCGCCTCCCAGGCCGCCGCGCGCGCCGTGCGCAGCGGGCTGGCCAGCACGAACGAGCCGACGCGCAGGGTCGTGGTGACCGCGGCCGCCGTGGCGAGCGACGCCGTCGGGGTCGGCAGGTTCAGGTTGTCCGGCGAGAGCAGCGTCGAATACCCCAGCTCTTCGGCGCGGCGCGCGGTTTCCCGCCACTTCGCGCCACCCTCCTGGGCCGCCGCGACCACACCGAACCGGAACGCCTTCTCGGACATCGGATCACCCCTGTTTCCCTTGCCTCCGATCCAACCACCGGTCGGCCCCGCCGTGCCACCACGACCTTCCGTGAAGGCCACCTTGAGGGACTCTGAGTCCCTCAAGGTGGCTCGGAGTCATGGGGTCGTTGCAACACCACCTCGATGAAAGGTGGAATTGCAGATGGTGCGAGAGCATCGCTGGCTACCACGAACAGCCCA